>JAYUSQ010000318.1:0-30218 GCA_043755595.1 Acidobacteriota bacterium
ACGGTCGAAGCGATCCAGCAGGAAGTCGAACGCGAAGTAGGCAAGCTACTCCGGGTCGTTTTTCAAGACCAGCGCAAATCCGGACGGCTCGACCTGGAAGCCGTCGAGATGGCGGTGCGTGCCGCTATGCATCAAGCGGGCGCGGTCGCCCTGAGCCAACTACTTCGCTCCGAACCGCCCGGCCTAGACCATCGGGAGATTTCTTGCCCCTGCGGTCAGCTTGCGCGTTACCGCGAGATGCGGTCTCGGCGCCTGCTGACCGCCGTGGGCGACGTCGAGTTCCTGCGGCCCTGGTTTCTTTGTGCGCAATGCCATAGCGGGCAGTTTCCTGCCGATGTGGCGCTGGACGTCGAGAAAACAGAGCTATCTCCCGGGGTGCGCCGCATGTTGGCGTTGGTAGGCTCACAGACCTCATTCGATCACGGACGCCAACAGATCGAGTTGCTCGCCGGCCTCAAAGTAACCGCCAAAGCCGTCGAACGGACCGCCGAAGCGAACGGCGCAGATATCGCCTGACGTGAACAGACCGCCGTAGACCAGGCGCTGCAACTGCATCTGCCGATCATGGTGGGAGAACCGATTCCGATTCTCTACGTGCAGATGGACGGAACCGGAATCCCGGTGGTCAACAAAGAGACGGCGAACGAGTTGGCAAGCTGGCTGGGCAACTGGCTCATACCCGTGAAGTGAAGTTTGGCTGCGTCTTTACCCAAACCGGATGGGATGACGACGGCTATGCCATTCGGGATCCCGACTCAACGACCTATACTGGCGCCATCGAAACCGCCAGCCAGTTTGGGAGCCGAATCTATTTGGAAGCCTGGCATCGCGGCTGGAATCGCGCCGAGAAAAAAGTCGTAATCGCTGACGGTGCCGAATGGATCTGGAACAATGCCGATCGACATTTTCCCGGCGCCGTTCAGATCGTCGATCTGTTTCATGCCCGGCAGCACCTGTGGGAAGTAGCTCGGCTTCTGCACCCCGGTGACATCTCGCGTCAAAAGCAATGGATTCTGCGCCACCAGCCGAAACTTGACGGCGGGCAAATCGAAAAGCTGGTCCGGCTTCTCCGAAGCATCGACGCTCCCTCGCCTGCATTGGCCGAAACTATCCGAATCGAAGCAGCCTACTTTGAACGTAATGCCGAACGTATGCGCTATCCCGAATTCCGGCGTCAACACTTGTTCGTCGGCTCCGGCGTCATCGAAGCGGGATGCAAAACTGTCATCGGCTCCCGTCTCAAACAGTCCGGCATGTTCTGGACGGTCACCGGCGCCAACTCAATCATCGCCCTCCGCTGCTGCTACCTCAACGACCGATTCGAAGACTACTGGGATACCCACCGTGCCGCATAGCTTACACTTTTATGTCGCACACCCGTCGCGAGCAATCCTATTCCTGCCGCGCCGCGCGGTTACTCTTTCAAATTGATCGTGCCCCGGCAGTTTGCGGCGCCGCATTTGCAGATTACCGTTTCACACTTCTTGTCGAAACGATAGTCCACCGTCAATTCTTCGCCCGGCAGAATGAGCTTCATGCTCATGTAGAGGATGTGCCCTTTGAGGATCACTGTACGGATGTTGGGGTCGCAGCAATGATTGATATACTCGGCGCCGCTGCCGCCGACTGAGCCGTCTTTGGCCCAATAACTATCCACCGTGAACAGATAGATCAAATCGTTCGAATCGGCGCGGCGCTTGGTTTCGCGGCGGCTGATCATCTCGCCGGTGTACTCGATCACCTTGCGATTGGGCGGGATCGCGTCAACCGCATAGATGCCCCAGCGGTGGATTTTCGATGGGGCGATACGCATCTTGAAACGGGCGTACTTCTCGTCAATGACGGGCGCAATTGTTTTAGCCGGTGCGGCTGGTTTGGTTGGCATGGGGCAGAGCGGAAAACGAACGAAAGGACCGCTGGCTCAGCCTTCTGCGGCGGAGCGGCGGTCCAGGTCAAAAGTTTCGGACGAAGAAGAGCGGGATCTCTCTAGAAATCGTCTTCTGTATTTTTCGGTTTGTTCTTACGGCGCATCAAAATGCCCGCCACACAGGCGACGGCCAAAATTGCCGCGACGATCTGAACGGTTGATTGGTCCATAATGCCCCCCTAGCTTGCCATCTTCTTCTCAAGCACTTCCACCAGCTCTTTGACGGCGGCAATGCTCTTGTCGAGCATCGTTTGTTCACCAGCCTCAAGCTTGAGTTCGTACACCTTCTCTATGCCCTCGGCGCCCAGCTTGACGGGCACGCCCACGAACAAGCCGTTGACGCCATATTCGCCTTCGAGCAGCGTCGCGCACGGCAACACCTTCTTCTTGTCTTTGAGAATCGACTCGACCATTTCGACCGTAGCCGCCGATGGCGCATAGTAGGCGCTGCCGGTCTTGAGATACTTCACGATCTCAGCCCCGCCGTTGCGGGTGCGATCGACAATCGCGTCGATGCGATCCTGCGGCATAAGCTCGGTCAGTGGGATGCCGGAGACGCTGGTCAGCCGGACCAACGGCACCATCGTGTCGCCATGACCGCCCAACACCATCGCCGAAATGTTCTCTACCGAAACGCCCAGTTCCATACCGATGAACGTACGGTAGCGCGCCGTATCGAGCACTCCGGCCATACCGATCACGCGATTGCGCGAGAAGCCTGAGACTTTCCACGCCGTCCAGCACATGGCGTCCAGCGGATTGGTCACCAGAATCAGAATGGCGTTCGGCGAATGTTTGACGGCCTGCTCGGTCGCGTTTTTGACGATCTCGTAGTTGGCGATCAATAGATCGTCGCGGCTCATGCCCGGCTTGCGCGGGAACCCGGCCGTGATGACAACGATGTCCGAACCGGCCGTCTCTTCGTAGCCGTTTGAGCCGGTGATCTGGACGTCGTAACCCTCGACGGGGCCAGACTGGGCGATATCCAGGCCCTTGCCCTGCGGCACGCCATCGGTAATGTCGACCAGTACGACATCGGCCAGTTCCTTGCCGGCGATGCGCAATGCGACATTAGCGCCAACATTGCCTGCGCCGACTACGGTGACTTTCTTTCTCATTCGCGAACGATCCTCTTTCCCCTAGTGGCGCGCTTCCGGGTGTGTGCGCCACGAATGAATAAATCTAACACGAGGATTATAGCTTAGTAGCGAACCCGCGCAAAACGGATCGATTTCAACCCTGATCCCACCCTTACGACGCCCGCTCCAAGCCAAAAAAGGCCACTGCCTTGAAGCGGGACCTCTTTCAGACTGTGGAAAATATGGCGAACCGAGACCGGGCGCTACCTGCGGCGGCCGCCAAGCGCCAGGGATGGGTTCTGCCGGTGTTAGGCGAGCCGGCGATAGTTGGCGCGTCGCGTTTATTTATGGGCGGCAACTATCGTCTCAATCTGTTCCATGGCTGGCTTGCCCTTGGGGTCCACCAGCTTCATGGTCGCGCTCACGCGTAGTAGCGCTGAGCGGCCGGGCAGCCGAAGATGGTAAAGCATCGGAGCCGCCACGACGCGCGCCACTTCACGTTGGGCTTCAAGGCCGCCTTCTTTCGGCGTCACCGTGAAGGTGCTGGTATCCCACCGCCCGAGAATGCAATAGTCGGGCAGATTCTGACCCAGGTGCTGGCTATACGAGAACAGAACCTGATCGAGCGCAGCGCCCCCGAAGCGTTGGCGCAGGATGCCGACATGATCGACCGACAGAACTGCGACGAAGTTCTGGCTGTCCAGGTCCCACTCGCTGATGCTCCGTTCAATGGCGCGGCGGTTGGGCAGGCCGGTGAGTTTGTCCTCAAGAACCTCCGGGGCGCCGGCAGGCTCCAGAACCTTGGCTGGGGCTGATTTGGCAGGCTCAGCCGATGAGGACGCCGGACGCTCAGCCGCCGCAACCGCCTTCTTCATCCGTTCTTTCATACGGCGAGCGCTGGACAGACTGATGTTCACCATCGCCAGGACATCCGCCATCTCAAACGGCTTGACCAGATAGGCCATTGGCCCGACCTCTTCAGCCCGGTTCACCGTGGCATCGTCTGACAACGCGGTGATGAAACAAACCGGCAGATCTTCATGTTCAACCCGGAGCCGCTTGACCGTTTCGATGCCGTCAATGTCCGAGCTAAGGTTCACATCCATCAACACCAGTTCTGGAAGTTGCGTCCCCACGGCGGCAATCGCTTCGGAAGGATTGGTGGCAACCCGCACCGAGTAGTCCCTGCCCGTAAGGATCTCTTCCAGCACGGTTGCAATGGACGGGTCGTCTTCGACGATCAGGATGCCTTTCGGTTCGTTTACAGTTGCCATGCTTTTTCGGCCAATTGTCCTCGAACAAACATATCGGCTGCGGATGGGCGGAAATCTCGATCTATTTTCTATTCGTGCAAACCTGCCGGTCCGATAAGCGAGCTAGCGGAGAAGTCCCCGAATGAAGTCCATCCTGCTTGCCGACGACGAAGAAAGCCTCCGGACGCTAATCCACGCGACGCTTGACGATCCCGGCTACGTGATTGTCGAGGCCAGTGACGGTGACGAAGCGCTGGCGATGGCGCGCGAGCATCGGCCCGATCTCATGGTCCTCGATTGGATGATGCCAGGGAAGACCGGAGTCGAAGTCACGGCTCTGCTGCGGGGCGAGGAAGCCACGCGCCATACCCCAATCATTCTCCTCACCGCCAAGAGTCAGCAGGCGGACATCAATGCCGCACTCGAAACGGGTGTAACAAGTTACATAGTCAAGCCGTTTAGCCCGATTGATTTGCTCGACAAAGTCCAGGAATTGCTGGCCGGCCGGCTGGAGCCGACCAATGCATGACGCAACGGTCCTCCCGGCGCCTGGAGAGGGTTTAGCCACCTTGGAGGCGAACGAGTTTGGACGGGTAACGGCGATCAACGCGAGGTTTTCTCAGGAGTTTGGCTGGAGCAGTGAAGCGATTGTAGGGCGCCCGCTCCTCGCTTTGGTTCCCGGTCAGCTCGATGACGCCTTCAACGCCCGATTTTCGCGTTTTGTCGAATTCGGTGTAGCGGGAACTCTTGGGCAACCAATGCCGCTGCCGGTGGTAACGGGCGAGGGAGAGACTGTCATGACCGAGACGCATTTGCAAGCCGGGCGCATTGCGGGGCATTGGCGTTTGCGGGCGGAGATGGAACGAATAGTCCCGGCGGAGAAGAGCTGAATGAATCGGGAAATGGCTACTTCCACACCTCCAGTCTTGCCGGAGTGTGCGGTCGGCGATCAGGTCGCCTCGCTACAGGCGACGCTTGCGTGTTTCGAGCACGCGCTCGGGGTACTGAGCGAGGCGATTATCTGGACCGACGGGCGCGGCCAAATCCGTTGGTGCAATTCTGCCTTCGAGCGTCTGTCGATGCGGCAGGCGCTATCCATGCCGGGAATGCCGGTTGAAGACGTCCTGGCGCTTGAATTGCAAGGCGCGTTGGTCGCGCCCGCCGAGCACCCGGTTCGGCGGGCGCTGTCGGGAGTAGGCGGACATAGGGCGGGATGCACGGTAATTGAAGCCTACGAAACAAACCGAGGCGGTCAACGGCGGTTTCTGGAGGTCCACGCGGCCAGTTTGCGCAACGAGTCTGGCGAGTCGGCGATGATGGTCGTCCGCGACAACACCGAACGTCATCTGGCCGAACGCTGGCTTGAGGCCGAGGGCCGGCGCTCGGAAATGGTGCGAGCGGTGGCGGCCGCCTCCAATCAAGCCGAAGATCCTCAACGGGCACTCGAAATCGGCCTCAAGCTAATGTGCGGGTTCTTCGGCTGCCCGCAGGGGCGGGCGATTCTGATCCAACCGGGTGGAGCGCCGGGTTGTGAGCTATGGTTCCCGGAGAGGCCCGCTGTCAAGTCTGCCGCTGTTTTCGGAGACTTGAGCGCCCGGGCGATTGAGGCCGGCAAAGCCATATGGACAGCCGCAGCCGCCTGTGGGAACGTTGAGCCAGTGCTGGCTTTTCCGGTGAAATCCCAGGGGGAGACCAGAGCCGTTCTGGAGTTTTTAACGGCCGCGCCCGCTGCGCCCACACTTGAGCCGGGCCCTGAGTTTGAGGCGATGCTTGAGCAGATCGGCTCTCAACTGGGCCGCGTGTTCGAGCGTGAGCGGTCCCGTCTTGCCTTGTTGCGATCCAAGGAGGATCTTGAGGGGCGCGTAGCCGAGCGCACCAAGGAACTGGGGGCTCTGAACTCGTCGCTCGAGTTGGAAATAGCCAGCCGCGAGCGTTTCCAGACCGCCTTGCGGGAATCGATGGAACGGTATCACTCGTTGATGCAGTCGGTTCGCGATGTCATCTTTGCAATCTCTCATCGTGGGCGCGTCGAGAGCCTTAATTCGGCCTTCGATGCCTTGACCGGGCTTCGGTGGAAGGACCAGGTCATGGAGCGCGTGGTCCCGCTCATTCATAAGGAGGATCGCAGAGCCGCTGCTTTGGCGTTTCTCAAAACGCTGGCCGGTAAGCGCGTGCCGCCCTTTGAAATCAGGGTCCGCCACCTAAACGGCGATTGGATTTTTCTGGAATGCACCCTGACGTTACAGGTGAAAGCGGGCCAGGCGCGGGGCGTGGCCGGAATCGCTCGCGATGTTACCGAAAGCCGGCGGGCGCAGGCGGAATTGGTTGTGCGCGACCGCGCGATGGCCGCCACAACGGAAGGAATTGTCATCACCGATGCCCAATCGGCGGGCAATCCAATTTCTTTTGTCAATTCCGGGTTCGAACGTCTGACCGGGTACGCGGCCTCTGAAGCTGTCGGCAAGGGGCTCGAAGAATTACTGCGCGGACCCGGCACTTCGCCGGAAACCTCGCGGCGCGTGGACGTCGCTCTCGCCGAGTGCCAGGCGCTGACAGTCGAAATGCTGGCACATCACAAGAACGGCCAGACGTTCTGGATCCGCCTCGTGATTACGCCAGTCCTGGACGATCGGCATCGGCCGTCCAACTTCGTCGCCATTCTCTCGGACATTTCGCCACAAAAAGAGGCCGAGCGGATGAAGAACGAGTTCGTCTCGACCGTCAGTCATGAGTTACGCACGCCGCTCACCAGCTTGCGGGGATTTGCCGAGCTCATGCTGGAGCGTGAATACCCGCCCGAGAAGCAGAAGAAATTCATCCAGATTATCCATCGCGAATCGACTCGTCTAGGAAACCTGATCAACGATTTTCTCGATGTGCAGCGAATGGAAGCCGGCCGTCACGACTACCGCTTTTCCAAGGTGCCGATCACGCAGATTCTGCACGATACCGCGGCATTATTCCGGCCGACCAGCCCGATTCATCAATTCGACGTTGAGTGCGAAGCCGCGCTGCCAGAGGTTCGCGCCGACGCCGACCGGCTGCGCCAGATCACCACCAACCTTCTCTCAAATGCCGTCAAATTTTCCCCCAAAGGCGGTCGCGTGCTGCTCACGGCGCGGCGCGACGGCGCGATGGTGGAGATTGCGATCACCGATCGGGGCATCGGGATCCCCGCCGACGCATTGGACAAGCTGTTCGCCAAATTCTATCGCGTCGACAACACCGAGACACGAAAAATCGGCGGCACGGGCCTGGGCCTGTCGATCGTCAAACAGATCGTCGATGCGCACGGCGGCGCCGTTCGAGTCGAGTCCACGATGGGCGAATTCACCCGGATTGTCTTCACGCTGCCGATGCATAACCCGGCGGACGCGGCCGAGAAGGGTTGAGGAGCCTAGCCCGAGCCGCCACCGGTGCGCGGCATAAAAGGTGGAGACGAACGAGGCCCCGGTAACCGAGCCCCCATGCGCAAGCATGCGGTCTGGACTAGGTGCGCACATTGAAATGGTGCCGAACGAAAGTTCGGTTTTCGCTCACCCCTACGCTCGGATTTCCGCGATTTGCCCGCATTCCAACGGATCTATCGCTTCCCATGTCGCGCACCCGAAGTGCTTCCCGCGTTTGCCTAGGCCGGACCGGGCGTGTTAACATTTTGAGAGCTAACTCTCCGAATGGGACCAATTCCGGCTCGGCCCGGCGTTTGGTCTCTCCGGTTCCGGCCAAATGGATCCTAAATTACAGCGCCAAGTGGGCGAACTTGTCATTACTGCCCTGCCCACGCTTTTTCTATTTTTCTTTCTCTATTTTTACCTTCGCAAGTTCTTCTATGCACGGATCATCCGCGTGCTGGACGAGCGCCGCCAAGCCACGTCGGGCACTCGCGAAGCCGCCGGCAAAAGCCTGAAGCACGCCGAAGCGAAAGCTGCGGAGTACGAAGAAAAGCTTCGGGCCGCTCGCACTGAAATCTATCGGGAACAAGAAGCGCTCCGCAAGAAATGGCGGGACGAGCAAGCTGTTGCGCTCTCGGAGGCTCGCGACCGGACCGACGTGCAAATCAAAGAAGCGAAAGCGTCTTTGGCCGTCGCTTCCGCCGAAGCCAAGACGTCATTAGGCGCTCAGAGCGAGCAGTTGGCCGAGCAAATCGCCAAGTCCATCCTCGCCGGGAGGATGAATTGAGACGCCTTACGCTTGGACTGATTTTGACGCTTGCTCCTTTGTTGGCGCAAGAACACCAGGCCACGCCTCCCGCAACTGCGCACGGCGAAGCGGCGCCGGCTGCCGCGGAACACGAAAGCGGCGGCGGCGAGCATTCAGATCTTAGTATGTGGAAATGGGCGAATTTCGCGATCCTCGCCGGCCTCATGGGCTGGGCTATCTCGAAAAACGCTGGGCCGTTCTTTGCCGGCCGTATCGCCGAGATTCAAAAGGACATCAACGAAGCCAAACAGGTGCGCGCCGAGGCGGATGCCCGCGCGTCGGCGATTGAAGCTCGCCTCGCAAACCTCGACTCCGCACTCGCCACTCTCCGCAGTGACGCCAAACGCGAGATGGAATCCGAGTCAGTCCGGATTCAAGACGAAACCAAACGCGTCGTCGCGCGCGCCGGTGAGCAAGCCGGACAGGAAATCGCGGCGATGTCCAAGGCCGCCGAAAACGAATTGAGACGCGAAGCTTCGCGCCTGGCGCTTGAGCTGGCTGAAACGAAATTGAAGGCGCAGATGACGCCCGCGGCCGACGGCGCGTTGGTGGCGCGTTTCGTCGCCGGGGTCAACGCGGCTGCCTCGCGGAATTAGGAATAACCGACCATGTCGCTCGCAGTTGCTAATCGATACGCTCGCGCCCTGGCTGACGCCGTGATGGCGCCCGGTTCGGGTCTGGACCCGCAAGCCGCCATCGCCAGCCTGGCTGATTTCTCGGCGACGCTTGCGTCTTCGAGCGAACTGCGCACTGTCCTCACTTCACCGGCCGTGCAGGTGGTCCGGAAGCGCGCCGTAGTGGGCAAGCTGTGCGACTCGATGGGTTCGCATCGGCTGATCAGGAATTTTCTCTGGGTGGTGACAGACCATAGGCGCATTGGCTCGATCCCTGAGATCGCCGGTGCGTTTGAAGTGGCGGTGGACGAACGGTTGGGCCGTGTGCGCGCAGGCGTATCGTCGGCTGCGCCGCTCAACGTCCAGAGCCAAGACGCCTTGAGCGCTGAGTTAGCCCGGATGACGGGCAAGCAGGTGCGCTGTGAATTTGAAGTGAAGCCGGAGCTGATTGGCGGCGTAAGCGTGCGCATTGGCTCAACGATCTATGACGGCTCGGCGCGCGGGCAGCTTGATGCGCTCGCCGCCAAGCTGTCGGCACGAAGCTAAAAAGGGTAACCAAAGAATCCAATGGCTCAAGTGAGAGCGGACGAAATCGCGCGAGTCCTGCGCCAGGAAATTGAAAACTACGAGGCGGCGGTCAACGTCTCCGAAGTAGGGTCGGTCATCTCGGTGGGCGACGGCATTGCGCGCATCCACGGCCTGGAAAAGGTGATGGCCGGCGAATTGATCGAGTTCCCGCACGGGGTCGCGGGCATCGCCATGAACCTCGAAGAGGATCAGGTGGGCGCGGTGCTCCTTGGCGAATATACCGCCATCAAAGAGGGCGACGAGGTTAAGCGCACCGGACGCATCATGTCCGTCCCGGTGGGCGAAGCCATGATCGGCCGCGTCGTGAACGCGCTCGGCCAGCCCATCGATGGCAAAGGCCCCATTCAAGCTTCCGGTCACCTCCCCATTGAGCGGCTCGCGCCGGGCGTCGTCGATCGATCACCCGTCAAAGAGCCGCTTCAAACCGGTATTAAAGCGATCGATGGCATGATCCCGATCGGCCGCGGCCAGCGCGAATTGATCATTGGCGACCGTCAGACCGGCAAGACCGCCGTCGCGCTCGACACGATTATCAATCAAAAGGGCGGCGACGTAATTTGTATCTATGTGGCGATCGGGCAGAAGCGCTCGACCGTGGCGAATCTTGTGGAGACGCTGAAGAAGTACGGCGCGATGGAATATTCGATCGTCGTCGCCGCGACTGCGTCCGACCCCGCGCCGATGCAGTATATTGCGCCGTACACCGGCTGCGCCATCGGCGAATATTTCCGCGACAAGAACATGCACGCGCTCTGCATTTACGACGATCTTTCGAAGCACGCTGCGGCGTATCGCGAAATTTCGCTGCTATTGCGCCGTCCACCGGGACGCGAGGCGTTCCCCGGCGACGTGTTCTATCTTCACTCGCGTTTGCTGGAGCGCGCTGCGAAGTTGAAGAGCGGCGGATCGCTCACCGCGCTGCCGTTCATCGAAACGCAGGCGGGCGACGTTTCGGCGTACATCCCGACCAACGTGATTTCGATCACCGACGGCCAGATCTTTCTCGAAGCCGACTTGTTCAATTCCGGCGTTCGCCCCGCCATCAACGTGGGTATTTCGGTCAGCCGCGTGGGCGGCTCGGCGCAGATCAAAGCCATGCGGCAGGTGGCCGGTTCGCTGCGTTTGGAACTGGCGCAGTATCGCGCGCTCGCGGCCTTTGCGCAGTTTGGCTCCGATCTCGATAAGGCATCGACGCAGCAGTTGAATCGCGGCAGGCGCTTGGTCGAAATTCTTAAGCAAGGGCTGCATGAGCCGCTGCCGGTCGAAAAGCAAATTCTGATTATCAACGCCGGTACGGGCGGGTTCCTGGATGACTTGGCGGTGGAGGATTGCCGCCGGTTCGAAGCCGAGCTTTACCGTTTCGTCGACAATGCGCACCCGGGCCTGCTGCCGGAGATTCGCGAAAAGAAGGCGCTGGACGACACGCTGAAGGCCAAGGTCAACGCCGTCACCACCGAATTTAAACAGCGCTTCACGGCAGCGGGGAAGAAATAATGTCGGGGCAAGGCTGGCGAAGTGGGGCAAGCTTCAGCTTGCGCGGGACTTCAGTCCCGCTCCGTCCGCCGCCTGAAAGGCAGTCGCGATGCCTAGCTTAATCGACATCCGGCGGCGAATCCGGTCCGTCAAGAACACGCAACAAATCACCAAGGCCATGAAGATGGTCTCGGCGGCCAAGCTACGCAAAGCGCAGGATCGCGTAATCGCCTCGCGCCCGTATGCGAGGATTCTCGAAAACATATTGGCGAATGTCGCCGCTGCGGCTGGGTCTGACGAGCGCGTCATGTCGCATCCGCTGCTGGCGCGCCGCGACGAAAAACGCGTGCAGATGATCCTGATGACGTCTGACCGCGGTCTGGCCGGCGCCTTCAACGGCAACCTGATCAAAGGCGCGACTACCTTCGCCGCCGAACACCCAGGCGCGCAGATCACTTACGAATTAGTGGGCCGCAAGGGGCGCGACTATTTCCGCCGCCGCGACGCCGCCGTGTCCGCCGAATACATCGGCGTCTTCAACAAAGTGCAGCTCGCCGACGCGACTACCATTTCACGCAGCGTCTCCGAACGTTTCGCCAAGGGCGAGACCGACGCGGTCTACCTGATTTACAACGAATTCAAAAGCGTAGTGTCGCAGAAGATCACGCTGAAGAAGCTCCTGCCGATGACGTTACCGGCGGGCGCCGGCGCCATCGACTATATCTACGAAGAACCGCCCGGCCAGTTACTCGGCAGCTTGTTGCCTAACTATGTCGAGAACGCAATTTTTTCGGCCATGCTGGAGTCCTGTTCGAGCGAACATGCCGCGCGCATGACCGCCATGGATGCAGCTAGTAGCAACGCCGCCGAAGTTATCGAAAAGCTGACGCTCTATATGAACCGCGTCCGCCAGGCCAGTATCACCAAGGAAATCATCGAAGTCGTCAGCGGCGCCGCCGCTCTGGAGTAAGTACATATCATGTCAGCAGCAGTTGCAGACGTTTCCGCCTCCGTCATTGGTAAGGTCATTCAGGTGGCCGGCCCGGCCGTCGACATGCAGTTCGCCGAAGGCCAGGTGCCCGTCATTCACACCGCGATTCGCGTCGTCAGCGATGGCTTTCAAACCGAAACCCCGATCGACCTGGTTTGCGAGGTCGCGCAGCACATCGGCGAAGGCCGCGTGCGTACCATCGCGCTGAAGCCGACCGAAGGCCTCGTGCGCGGCATGAAGTGCATCAGCTTGGGCAAGCCCGTCACCGTGCCGGTGGGCCCGGAAACGCTGGGCCGCGTGCTCAACGTGCTGGGCGAACCGGTGGACCGCATGGGTCCGGTGAATGCCAAACATTTCTCCCCGATTCATCGTTCGGCCCCTGCGTTTGACGAGCAAGCCACGTCGCAGGTGATGCTCGAAACCGGCATCAAAGTGATCGATCTGATCGAGCCGTACCTTAAGGGCGGCAAGATTGGATTGTTCGGTGGTGCGGGCGTCGGCAAGACCGTCGTCATCATGGAGTTGATCAATAACATCGCCAAAGCGCACGGCGGCGTTTCGGTGTTTGCCGGCGTGGGTGAGCGCACGCGCGAAGGCAACGATCTCTGGCTCGAAATGCAGGAGTCCGGGATTGTCGATCCGAAGGACTATACGAAGTCGAAGGTGGCGTTGATCTACGGGCAGATGACTGAGCCGCCAGGCGCGCGTTTGCGTGTCGGTTTGACCGGTCTCACTGTCGCCGAGTATTTCCGCGACGAAGAGGGCCAGGACGTGCTGCTGTTCGTCGACAACGTGTTCCGCTTCACGCAGGCGGGTTCGGAAGTATCGGCGCTGCTCGGCCGCATGCCGTCCGCCGTCGGTTACCAGCCCAATCTTGCGTCCGAAATGGGCGAGATGCAGGAACGCATTACTTCGACGAATAAGGGTTCCATTACGTCGGTGCAGGCCATCTATGTGCCCGCTGACGATTACACCGATCCCGCTCCCGCCACGACGTTTGCGCACTTGGACGCGACCACGAATTTGTCGCGCGACATCGCTTCGCTCGGTATTTATCCGGCCGTCGATCCGCTGGCGTCGACGTCGCGAATTCTGTCGCCTGAGATTCTGGGCGAAGAGCATTACACCACCGCGCAGCGCGTCAAACTAACTTTGCAACGCTACAAGGATCTGCAGGATATCATCGCGATTCTGGGCATCGACGAGTTGTCTGAAGAAGATCGCTTGAGCGTCAACCGGGCGCGAAAAATTCAGAACTTCCTCTCGCAGCCCTTCTTTGTCGCCGAGCAGTTTACCGGCTTCAAAGGCAAATACGTGAAGCTCTCAGACACCATCAAGGGCTTCAAGGAAATCTGCGACGGCAAACACGACGACGTTCCCGAGCAGGCCTTCTACATGCAAGGCTCGATCGAGGAAGTGCTCGAAAAAGCCGCGCAGATGAAGAAGGCGTAGGGCGATGGCAGCGGAGACGTTCCGGCTGGAGATCGCTTCGCCCGAGCGTATGCTCGTGAACGAGGCTGTGACGGAGACTTCGATTCCCGGCGAGCAGGGCATTTTGGGCATCTTGCCCGGCCATGCGCCGTTGTTGAGTGAACTGGGGACCGGCGATTTAAGCTACACGCTATTGAACGGCCAAAAGCATTTCATGGCGGTGCAGGGCGGCTATGTCGAGATCAGCGGCAACCACGTGCGCGTCGCGGCACGGAATGCCGAGTTTGCGAATGAGATCGACGTAGCGCGCGCCCAGGTTGCATTGAAGCGGGCGACGGATCGCGTGGCGAATCCCCTGCCGGGCGTTGATATTGGGCGGGCGTTGAACGCGATGAAGCGAGCGCAGGCGAGGTTGAATGCGGCGAAAGCTGCACCGTCGAATTATCGCGGGATGCCAGGGCCGGGGTTGAATCAGTGATTTCGCTCATCCTGAGAACTTGACTGACCGTAGTTAGTTAGTTAGTTAGTTAGTTACTTTCCGGCGCAAAATTCCAACTACCTCTTGCTGGCGCGCGCGGCTCGGAATCGGCATTACGTTTACAGCCACTTACCGAGCCGCGACCGCCAGGGAGCGGTTGGCGACCGCAATTTTGCGCCGGAAAGTAGTTAGGACTCTGGGACGTCAAGGCCGATCGCTGTAACCGCCAGCTCAAGAAGAACCAGTCGGGTTTCTGTCAAGTCAGGTTTATCGGAAGGCAGCCCCAAAATATCCCCATGGGCTCGATTGTTACGTTCAACGTCGGGCGAGTGTTCCACGCGCAGTGGCTTGGTCTTGCGGACATCTCCAACCGGCAGCCGAATCGCGGCATTATCCTCGAGACCTTTTGACCTTTGCCGGGTCTCCTCAGCAGTAGAGTACTTCTCCCAATCCACCGAGATGCCGTCGCCCTCCCGTACTCGGAAGACACCTGGCTGAAGATTGCCGTTTCTGTAGTAGATGCGGTGGGCGCCCATGTAGACCACGCAGCCGTCCAGAATCTGCTCTACCTGCCAAGTAACGTTGTCAGCCATCCGGCAATACCTTGGTTGAAGCGCACAGGGTCAAAACTGCCCTTTGCCTTCGGGCCCATCGAGTCGGTCCCAGCATAGGTTGCTAGCTCACCAAAGTCTGCGGGAATATTGATCAGCAGTTTGCCATAATCGTTTGTCCAGAACAGATCGATACTGCCATCTGGCCCCGGCCCAATGGACGGAAGTGGAATACTCGACCCGGAAGATCCACGCAACTGCGCCTGATACAGCCTCAAAAGTGAAGCGGCGCGTCTGAACGTCGCTTCAGAGTAGGTGCCGCCGCCTTCCCCATCCCAGTCGGACTCCAGACCGAGTATTATTTTCTCAGCACCTTGGATCTCAGCCTCCAACTCGGACGCCACGCATGGCGTGGAGAACTCGGAACCCTGACCGAAGCGCACGCGCAAGGATTTGTAGGACAATTCCAAGTCGAATTTCGCATTGGAGGGCCACAAGAGCCTTCTGACGAGCCTGGAGTTGGGCTCACTGTCCTGGCTCAACGTTGGCCATGAACGCAGAGTCTCCAGGTCCGGAGCAGCGTACGTGGATGGGAGAATAATCACTGCGCTCCCCCGTCGATCTCCTTCAATTGATGCGCCCTGAGCGCTGCGCGGAGGACCCCCGCTTTGGTGCGAGCCCGCTCGACGGCGTCTCCCAGCATGTCCAGATCCTTGTCATCCATAGAAAAGTACACTTCCTCAATAGCGCCGTTGCGCATCGCAGTAATGTGTAGGTGATGAATAACCAGAAATAGTAATTCACCACTTGACACCGGCTCTCCAAATACAGGGCGCAGGTCGGTAACTATCTTGCTGGAATTGAAAACCCTATCGTGGGCAACCTGAAGGGTCGTGGACTTGGTAGATACGCGAATCACCGGCAGTCTGGAAATATCCACAAGGCGGTCCCGCAGGCGCTTCGTGTCCTCAGGATCCAGAACTTCTTCCTTGGCCACTGCGGTCGCCAGGGATTGCAGAAGATCCTTTTCGGGCAATTCCGAGTTGAATTCCAGGCGCGAGAAAGTAACCGCGAGGGCGATGATGGCCTCCGCTAGGCCCAATTCATCGGGCGCCGCCGACAAGATCGCCGCCTGTACGCGGTCCCGAAGATCGGTTAGCCTTAAGCACGGCGTCGCGTTGCCTAGGGCGCTTACGATCGCTTCAAAAGCTTCGTTAGGCATGCCCGCAAGGCGTCCAAACGCCTTCCGGTGTTCGTCAGGTATCTTAAAATCCATACAACAAATTTGAGCGATCTAATCCGGCGCGAATCCTATTGGTCGAAAGTTGACACCGCTGGATCAGCTCAGCAACCGCGCAAAAGGACCAACGGCCGATCGAAATCGTTCCCTTCAAGGTTATGTGGATGCAGGAAAAATCGTAGGGCACAGTCTACCAATGCCCCTTCTGCTGTGTCAAACCCAACAGACGCGCAAAGGCGGCACTCTCTTATTATCTCACGAGTAAGGTATGTCGAGATCAGCGGCAACCACGTGGGCGTCGCCGCGCGGAATGCGGAGTTTGCGAATGAGATTGATGTAGCGCGCGCCCAGGTTGCATTGAAGCGGGCGACGGATCGCGTGGCGAATTTCTTGCCGGGCGTGGATATAGGGCGGGCGTTGAATGCGATGAAGCGAGCGCAAGCGAGGCTGAATGCGGCGAAGGCCGCGCCGTCGAATTATCGCGGGATGCCCGGGCCGGGGTTGAATCAGTAGTAAGACTGAAGGCATGAAGCGCCTCGAACGCATCACGATGAACCCGAAGGTCATGGGCGGCAAGCCCTGCATTCGCGGTATGCGAATAACAGTTGGCATGATTGTCGAATCGCTGGCCGCGGGAATGACCCACGAAGAACTGCTGTACGACTTTCCAGACCTTGAGGAGGCTGACATTCTCGAAGCTCTCGCCCACGCCGCGCAACCAGCCTTCGCCGTCGTTCACGGCTCTGCGTGAGAAATTCTGGGAAATCGAGATAGTTGGTCGCCTCGATGTTGAGCGAATGGTGATCGATCCAACATTGCGGCCTATTGGAGATCGTCCTTCAGACCCAATTCCCGGAGCGCTGTCTTCGTTTCCTCCATAGCCTGCTTCGAAACACCGCCGTCCGGCGCAACATCCACGGCCACGATTAGCCGCAGGCTCTTCGTCGTCGCGAAACGTGACAGCACCTTCGTGTAAAAGTTCATCCACTTCTGCGCCGGAACCTCGCCGGACCACCGGAGGACTGCGGTCTTGTCTATGACCGGAGGCATACACGAATCTGCGCCGTCCTCATCCTCGGTCGAGTCGGTGGTGACCGTGCCGACACCCGTCCTGGGCGTCTCTCCGCTAGGCGGATCAAACAAGCTCCCAGTGCCAATGGGCTTCGGCGGCGCGGAAAGCGATTTCTTGTACGCCTCGGCGGTCTCGGCGATGATTACGTAAACGTCTTCGGAGATCTCCACCTCCTGGGGGCCTATGCTGACGCCGAACACGAACGGGTCGTAGCCCCCGGCGGCGGTCTTGCCGACGTAGGCCAGGACGCTGTTGCTCACGCCCCGGGCGATGGTATCCCGAATCAGATCGCCGTTGAGCAGTCGCGGAAACAGCGGTGACGCAAAGACGGCATCCTTCACCGCCTTGGTGCTCCATTCCTTATGGGCGCCCGACCAGTTCCGCACCAGAAACTTTGGGCTGATGCCTTCGGAGATGTCGCCGTCTTGTTTAAGCCGGTTGACGATGAATCCCACGAGAGATGCGTCGGCGCTGGAGTGGACCAGGCCAAGGTCAATGCTGCGGATGGAATTGTCTTTCGCGAGCAACATGACTGTCTTGTACGTGCGCCAGACGGACTCCCTCAGATCCCGCTTCGACTTGCCCTGATTCTCAGCAAGCTGTTTTCGTTGCAGGTCCTCCAGCTTGAGCTCAGCCGCCTCCTCCTGGATGTCCTCCCACGCCAGCAACTTCCTCGCTTCATCGCAGAGCTGCCGCCCAGATTCCGGTACGCACCAAATGAGAGCGCTTTTGAAAGTACGATCCGACGTTCCACTTTGCTTGGTCATCGAGTCGACCAACTGAAGTGTTTTGGCTTCCTCGATGTCGCCGTTCTCCGGAGGCAGCACCACGATGGTGAGCGCCGCTCGATTCGGAATCTGAGAGCTCTTGGTAGGGAAGTAAATGCGGTCAATGGGGAGCCCCTGAGCGAAGACCGCCTGCACCTCGACTCGCACCCGATCATCGATCCGTGGCTGCTGGATGCTGGCTCGCTTGTCGGCGAGCAGCTTGTTCAGGTTCGCACTCAGTCCGAATCGATAGCGGTTCCGGTCTACCGAGAGGAAATAGCAGGCATTCTCCAAAGCATCGACCACCGTCTCGACGTTGCCGATATCGAGTGACGGTTCCGCCACCGCCAATCGGATCTCCGGTATCGTCGCCTCGGCACGCGCCTGCCCGCCGTTTGACTCGAAGAAGATCGACGTTGCCACCTTGCGGTTCAGGCGAGCCTTCCGGATTGTATCCACGGCCTCCGCATCCAGGCGAATGGCGTGGGAGTCCTTCTTCCCACAAATATCGGTCGTGACAGCGCCCTCGAGCTTGTTCTCCCCCAACTGCTCAAAAAGCGCGGATCGGAACATCGGGTCATCCAGCGGAGCCGTTCCCAGTCCGATGAGTGGGTCCTTATGAGCACCCTGGAAACCCTCCTTGTACGCGCGCGAGACCCACAGCGCCAACAACCTCAGCACGCCACGGGTCCGCTGGAAGCGTGGCAGCGTCTGCCATTTCCGTTCAAAGACGGAGAGCACGCTCGGGTGCAGTGGATACGTCGCGGCGAACGCCTCCCTCGCGGTATCGACCGGAAACCAATTCGGGATCTGCTGCTTGTGCTCAATAATCCAGTCGGAATACTCAGCGATGGTTCGCTTGGCATCGTCGTTCAACCCCTGCCATTCAAACAGGCGACGCCGGATGATCTCGGCGGTTTCCGACTCCGCGGCCATCATGATCGGCTTGCCGACCCGGTCAAGCATCTTCTTGAACCACTGCTCGTCCGCTTCGTCGTCGGAACTGTACGGCATTTCCGACGCCGGAATCGAGACCAACAGGACGACCTTGTCCGATCCGCGAGCTTGCTCCGAAAGCGATTGAATGAAGTTATAAAGAGCGCGATGGTAGCCCTTGTGCCGATACGTGCTCGTGTAATTGATCACTTCGTCCATCAGAATGAGACTGGGCCTATCCTTCGGCAGGAAAGCCTGGATCACGTCACCCTTTGGTTCGACAAACTGGCGGTCATGCTCGGCCACAGCGGCAAACCCGGCCTCACCACCCAGTTGCCACGCAATCTCTCCCCACGGAGTCTTACGAAGCGGAGTCCCGTCAGCGCCACCACGACCGGTTATAGAATCGAACTCCGTGCCGGCGAAGACCGCGACCGCCGCCTCGGGAACGGACGAGACGCCCGCCTTGTCGAGGATGCTGCGGACGCCCGCCCAGTTATGGGACTTCGGACCGTTCTTAGCAAGATGGTAGAGCAGAGTCAGCGCGTGGGTCTTCCCGCCGCCGAATTGAGTAGCCAGATTGAACACCGCTGACGTTTCGGTCTTCTCGCCGGAGAGCCTCCGGACCACCTGTCCTGCCAGCTCCAGAAGCGAGCCGGTCAGATAAGTGCGATCCAGGAACTCGTCGGCATTGCGGTATACCGTCGGCGCCCGTCCGTCCCTGACCTGGTCCAGATGTACCGCGAACTCCGACGCATCAAGAGGCTTCGCTTCGCGCAAGTCCTCGCGCGGCGTCACCACCTTATACCAGGGCTTCAGATTGGCCATCGCAATTGTCCTCCGTTGCGGATCGTCTTCCACACTTCCCGCACCCCAGTCACATAAGAATCCCCATGGCCGCCCCTACAAATTCGTTGCAACCAATAGAGTTGATTCATCAAACTATCGCCCCCCCTTTCAATCGCCCTCCTCCAATCACATGACGGTCACATAAGATCAAGCCCAGAATGGCAGGTAGCTGGCATGCTTCTTCGAAGTGCTCCCGGGATCTTTTGGTTTGATCAGTCCCGCCCCTATCGCGTCAGCGATCACCCGCGAGGCCATGGCGTAGTTCTTTTCTTCGATGCCGAGGCGCTTGCGCAGCGAGGCATTCGTCATCGCTTGACCCGAGACGTTTTGCAGGGCTGCGTGTTGATAGCAGGCTCGAATGCGGTCGCTGCGATCCATTCCCCTCAACTGGCGAGGGGCGTACAGAATTGCGACTGTGGCGTGCTCGGTCACGCGAAACTCAGGCGCCGGCAACTGATAGAACTCCGCCGCAAGAACGACCTTGTCGATGCCGCTTCCCCGCTCCTCACAAATGTTAACCCGCCTCATGAAAGCCGCCAGGGCCTCGTTCCGCGATCTCGGCGGCTCATCAATGAACCGCAGCGGATCGATCAGGGGCCGGCCAGGATTCGTGATCTCAATGCGTCCGGTGAAGATTTCGACCGTCGGACCCGCCCCGCGCGCGGAGAAATCCTGGTGGATGATCGCGTTGGCGACAAGTTCGCGGACCGCCAGTTCCGGGTACATTCGGACCTCCCGCCGCAGCGCGGTCCCGATCTCCTCATTGCCCGGCAGTTGTTCGTTTATGTAACCGATCAGCCTCGCAAATCCGACCGCGTAGCCTCGGATGCCCACCTGTTCTTTGATTGTTTCTACTCTATTCTTGCCCTTGTAGACAATCACCCGGATCGCCTTACGAGCCACAGCATCGAAGTCCGATAGTTTCCGGGCCAGCAGGAGCGCGCCAAGCTTCGTCACGTCCCACCGGTCGTCGCCCGCCGGCCGGATCATCGATTCCTTTTGCAGCCGCTCGAGGATGGCAGGCCGCGTTGACGCCACGGGCTGCCCCAGCATTTCGAAAAAGGACGGGTAATCCAATCGGGCCAGCACCTCTTCGCCAGTCAGCGCTTGCGCCGCCAGGTCCTTCTCGAAAGTGGTCTCGGAGATTCGTGCCCACAGCACCCGTTCTTTTTCTGGATGGTCGCGGAGCTTCTTCTTGTAGCTGCCGACACGAATGTACTCGAAGTCTTTCCAGCGCACCGGAGTGTGCGCGCAAGGCTGAATCTCGAAAACGACGACGTTTTTCGGTCCCGCCGCCGCAAATTCATGGATCGTAAAATGAACGCTGGGGCGCAACTGTCTGCTCAACCAGGGCTCAAGGTCTTCGTTGCCCACCTTGTGAGTGCGCGGCTGGAAAGTGGTCCCCACCACCGCGTGCGTCGCATCTTCGACGCCCCAAACCAGATAGGCCGTCTTCTCGTCGTGCAGCGCCGCCGAATTGGACAGCGCCGAGATGTATTCGCCAATTTCGTCCGGCTCGTAGTCGTTGACTTTGAACTCCACCCATTCCGTCTCGCGAGGCAACGCCAGGACCAAACGAAGAAGCACGGGCTCTGGTTGGGCGGCGGGCATGTTTTATAGTCCCAATCCCTTCTTCCGTGCCAGCACGCCTTCTGACCAGCGCCGCTCGTCCGTGCCACTCGGATACAGCGCGCAGAGCGATTGTGCGAGGCTCCAAAACTTCTGGTCCTTACCCACACCGTCATCAACTAGAAAACGCCGCAGACCCTCGCCGCGACCGGCAGCGAATAGAATCATCGCCTGGTGCAGGCGATCAAGTGTGGTGCTGCCGGGCTTCGCGGCGTTCTGGAGAGTCCACCCGCTCCCCTCTTGTTCCAATTCTTCCAGCAGGCCTGGCAGCGCTAGCTGCGCGGATTTCTTCGGTTTCGCCGCGGGCGATTCAGTGCCCTCTTTGCCAAACAGTGCCTTGGTCCGTTCGGCGACCGGGAGCAAGCGTGCGGTCTCGCCTTTGACTTCGACCAGATTCGTCAGAAGTTCCAAGTGCGCACCCAATCCTTGCGCGATCTTACGAGCAGCATCGTATTCGAGTGTGAACCCGGAGAGCTTTGCCGCTTGAGTAGGCTTCTCGTCAGAGTCTTCTTCGGCGTCCTCCGGATCGTTCGCTGGCGCGCTCTCGCCGTTGGACAGTCCGGGAGACAGCGTCCATAGCCACATGGCCGTCAGGCGGGCGTCTTCCTCGAAACCCGTGGTGTCCGCTCCCGCAAAGATCATCGAGATGGCCTCTTTGGAGACAGCCGCCCACACGTTTTCGAGATACTCCTTCAACAGGACCTGATCGCCATTGGGCTTCTCGACGCGTGAATAGCGCGAGAAAATCTCGAGGGCCGGGCCGAGGCAGGAGAAGATGGCATCCGCCCCGACAACGCCTTCCTGAGCCAGGCGTGGCATCCATTCATGGATGCGGCGGGGCAACTCCTGCAGTACGTCGCGCCAGTCGCCGATTTCGTCCGTGCGCATGGAGCCGTCAGGATTTTCGCGTGGCCGACAGACGAGGTGGACAGAAGACGCAAGTCGCGCCTGGCCCTGCGCTGAAACGCGTGCCTCCATCTCCGTATCAATGGGCCATGAGCCGGTGATAATCCAACCCGCATCCACCACGGCTTGCAAGATGGCTTCCCAACTCGCAGTCGTCTTGCTCGCGAAAACGATGGTGCCGATGCCGTCAGGCCGAAGCACGCGTCGACCTTCACGGAAACCCTTGGTCAGCTCACGTTCGTAATACGCGATGTTGTGCGTCGAGTTGCTCAGTTCGTGAGGGCGGTCAACGACGATCTCCTGGTCTTTCAAAACACAGGACTCCGATAACAACGCGGAGTGAAATCCGACCAAGTTCCGTTTCAACCAAACATAGAAAAAGTCGGACAAGTGGGCGTAGGGGACCGAGTCATAGTAGGGAGGGTCGGTTATGAATGCGTCTGCGGAATCGTCGGGCAACGGATGAGCCGTCGCAGATGCAGACTCTGCTTGGCCGGCACCACCGACAGAGAGTGATCCATGACGGAGAAACTTTTCCAGCCAATCAAACTCTGAAGCGATATCACCCGTTACTTTGCCAAGCACGCTCGCTTCGCAGAAATCCCATACCATGCCGATAGCTTGCCGCCCGAATGTGTTGCCGCCCATGTATTCGGCGGTAGCCTTCCACCTGCACAGAGAACTGGCCTTATCAGCTATCTTGTCGGTGACGAACGCTAGGCAAGTCAGAATTGGTTCAACTAAGTCTGAATCCCCTGAACTAGCAATGCGATCTGCGGCGTTCCGGACCAACCTCGTCAACGTAACAAGCGTCAGTGCTTGCCGTGGCGCAAACAGATCTCCCCATGTTGTCATTCCATAAAGTGGCACACTGATTCGCCGAATCTCATTCAAGGAGATCTTCTCGTTCGGGATAAGGCTGAGAGCGCCTGAGTGGGCTGCACTTCGGCTTTTGAGTTCTTCAGCGGCGGTTCGCGCCGCCTTCAAGTCCGCCTGTCCCGGTAGCCGATAGAAACGGCCTTGTTCTTCATCTCGCGTAGAGACAACAGCAAGCATCCTTGCGTCGCTGTTTCCTCCTCGCCGTTTCTTGAGCTGTTCGCGAACGCGGGCTACCGGCGTCGTGTATCCACAGCACGGACAGGTCCCCGAACAGCGTTTCACCGTGCCGTCGAACGTCGGGTTGGCAATCTTCTCATTAGGGTCGTCTTGATTGACCCATTCGCCGCGTTCCTTGATGATGATTTGGAAGTCCACGCTCTTGGCCTTCTGGTCCGGGACGAGTCGCAGAGCCACGGAACGGTTGGCTTTCTTGGCAAGCCAGAGGGAACGGATGAGCGGCACCTCCGCGCCGCAACCAGGGCCTTCGCATTGAATCGTCCGCGCCCAAAGATAGGCGATGGGCGTCGCACCGTCCGCGTCCTTTGGATAGAACTCGCACAGTTCCTTTTCAGCTTCGCGCTTAATCCACTCGCCCCATTTGCGGACTTCATCGGCGAGGCGCTGTCCGTATTTGGGAATGTATTGGAGGACGACTTTGTTGAGCAGCACCGGCACGGGATTTAGGTCGCTGGCAAAGGCGTCCGCGCCCACGCGCAGGGCTTCGAGCGGAATGGAGCCGCCGCCAGCGAACGGATCAACCACTAAGGGGCGTGTACCTGGGACTCCTCCAAGAGCCTCGTGGGCCGATTGCGTTAGCGCCCGGCTAGTTTCGAGATACTCCGGAACCGTTGAGTTGTCCCAGTTTGCAAAGTCGGCGATGAAATCCAAGAGCGCAAATCGGAGCACATTCCAGTGCGCATCCTTCTTCGAATCGAGGCCACCGTCTACCTTCGAAAGCGTCTGCCACTTCTTCCACGTATCGTGCGCGCAGCTTTGAGCAAGAGCCTTGTCAGACGACGCTTTCGCAGCAAACTCATTGATCAGCCTGCAAGCGTCATCCCGAAACTTCTGAGGGCAAAGCGGGTCTGCCGGGTCCGGCCACAACGCCGCGCACAGGACCGCACGACAGGCTGCGAGCGGGCGACGCGCCCACCATATATGCAGTGTTGAGATGTGCCCATGGCGGATCGACTTTTCACGTCGCGCGTGGGCAGAGATCTTCTTGATGGGAAGGTCAACCTCAATGAGTCGCTTCGGATAATCGCTCAAGCGCTCGCCTCCAGAATCGCTTTGGCGGCGACATGATAGTGCTCGATTATGACGAGCGGCTCCCAGCCGAGGCGGGCGGGATCTTGCACAATTCGAATCTGCGCCGTTGAGCCGCAGTTGAAGACGACGTAGAGCCAGAAATCCTTTTTGAGCCTTTCTGCCGTCTTAAATTCGTTGGTTGTGAGGGCAACTTCACCGATACCGGATCTTCCCTTGACCTCAATGAAACGCACCTCGACGGATGTCTCCGGGTCTTCAGGGTGAGGCCGGCGCGAAATCAGATCAAAGCCGCGGTTTTCCGATTCCACACTGTTGACTCGCCACCCGCGAGATTCTTCGTGGGCGATGACGGCCTGAATCGCGATCCTTTCGATCTCATCATCCCTCACCATCGCGGCAAACTTCGGCGCAGCCCTATCCGGATGAGGTAAGACCCACGCGCGGCCATGGTGCTGGATATCCGCAATGGTGCAGAACCGTTCGCGCTCAATCTCGTTCCGGCGCTTTTCCAGCCGGTTGTTGAGTTCGTCGATCTTATCCTCGACCTGCTTGACGTTGGCGGCGAGTAGCGGATTTGCTTCGCGTGAGTGGTCACCGCTCATAAGCTCAGCCATTCGAAGGTTCTGGCGATGGATTAACTCGTTCAGACTGATCTCCATGTGAGTGGAGATCGTATCGATTTCTTTGAGGCGCATCTGCTGAATCTCTTCGAGAAATGGCTCAAGCGCCTTCTCGATCAAGGCCTGTTCGACAACGTCGGTGCCTGGCAACCCATCGTCAATGCCCGGTTCGGTACCGGCGGGTGCTGGAACCACATCAAGGAAGAGCGTCGGTTGCCGAACGGCGAGAGACCCGTCCATGGACGTCTCCACAACAAACAGCCGCCGGTGCAGGACGTTTCCCAGGCCATCCCGGATCGTCGCCGAATACACGTCGAGACGGGCCGGTTCTGTTCGCGCCACGTCAAAGAACACCGAGCCGCGTTCCAGATCCGGACCTACGGACTGGAGCAGTTCTTCCCGAACAACTTCAAAGAGCGGGTGCCCAGGCGTCACCCAATCCACGGTTGGGTCCTCTGACAGATAAAGCTTGTCGAAGACGATCTGCTTGTATTCTTTGCCCAGCTTGCCGAAGCGCGGTTCCAGCAGGTCGCCCGTGGTCCAAAGGTTCTTCGGAACCCGGCCCACGCGGTAACAGTGCTTCCCTTTGGTGATTTCCTTCGGATGGACGCCAAGCAACGGGCCTGCGAGGAGGAAGAAGTCCTCCACCACCTCGGGCACCAGCCGACGCTCCTTCGCCTCCACTGACTTGCCCACGATAGCTGAGAGGTTGAGCGAGCGCTTGGCTAAGCCCTCCAGCGTGGAGTTGGTGATCTTGCGGAATCGCTCGCCGTCGACTTGCTCGATGATCCGGCTCTTAATCACATCCTCGGAAAGGTTCCGGGTGTACATGTCCCGGAGCATGCGTTCAAGCTGATTCGCAGCGAAGACATCGCCGAGGACATTGAAAATCTTGCCGGTCTGCTGGGGGTCCAGGTCGGACTCGATGCTCTGGAGCCGTTCGAAAAGCTTGTGGAGGACGCGCCCTTCTCGCGTGTTCGTGGAGACGAAGTTAAGGATAAGGCAATCCTTCTCCTGCAGGTATCGATGGATACGCCCCATCCGCTGTTCCAGCCGCACCGGATTCCACGGGATGTCGTAGTTGATCATGAACCAGCAGAACTGGAGATTGATGCCTTCGCCCGCCGCCTCTGTTGCCGCCATGACCTGGCAGCTTTCACGGAACTCGCGCTCGGCGTAGATCCGGCTACCTGGAGTGTCGCGGTCGCCGATCTTCATGCCGCCGTGAATCTGGGTAACGGACAGGTGCCATTCGTCCCGCATCTTCTCGACGAGGTAATCGAGAGTGTCCTTGTGCTCCGTGAAGATCAGCAGCTTCATCTTCGGGTCTTCGAAGATGCCTTGCTGCGTGAGCACTTCACGCAGTTTTCGAAGCTTGGATTCGACCTCGCGCTTTTCGAGCACAAGCGACTGCGCGACAAGCTTATCCAGTTGGCCGATCTCGTCTTTCAACGCAATTGGATCAACGGAAATGACCGCATCTTCGAGCGCGGCCAAGATTTCCTGCTGCTCTTCTTCCGGGAGATCGTCGAAATCGTCGGGAACTCGCGCGTCGATCTGCTGCTGGCGGTATGCAGCGGGGTTTCCCAATATTTTCTGGCGCTTGTCCCGCATGCGCTCCAGGCTTCGCCGGGCGGCCCGGATACTGGAGGCGAACCGGCGTTGCAGCATTGCCATCGTGAACCCAACGGCGCGCCCGCGCGCGGAATTGTCGGCCGCCGCCTTGATTGACTGGTCCTCGACGTAACGAGTGAGCGCATCGTAGAGTTCCCACTCTTCGTCGTCGATGGCAAAGCCGATGGTCTCCACCTTCCTCTTTGTGAAGAGTGTCCGCACCTCGCCGGTATCCGGGTCTGGAAAATGGACAAGGGCTTCCTTGACCCGGCGCAGGTAAAACGGTGCCTCGTGCCTGCGAATGGCCTCGTCGATACTGGCGACGTCCCCGTAGACATCACGGTCCAGAAGTTGCAGAAACAGACGGAAGTTTTCTGGGTCGCCCTTATGCGGCGTCGCCGTCATGAGGAGGTAGTGGTCGGTCATTTCCGACAACTGTTCCCCGAGTTCGTAGGCGAGGGTCTTCTTGTCGGAGCTGTAGGCGCTCATCTTATGCGCCTCATCAACGATGATCAGATCCCAATGGCTGCGGAGCAGGCTTTCCTTGGCGTCTTCGATTCGCGAAACCCAGGAGATCGACGTCACGACCTGGTTCTTTTCCTGCCATGGATTGGAGCCGTAGTTGGCGCGCAGGACGTCGCTGCGAACGACCTCAAACTTCTCCTGGAACTTGTCCTTGAGCTCGCGCTGCCACTGAAAGCTGAGGTTGGCCGGCGTCACGATGAGGATTCTCTTCACCAGTCCGCGAACCTTCAGCTCCTTGATGAGCAGACCCGCCATGATCGTCTTGCCAGCGCCGGGATCGTCGGCTAGAAGGAAGCGGATTCGAGGGAGCCGAAGGAAGTAGTCGTAAACCGCCTCGAGTTGGTGCGGCAGCGGATCAACCCTTGCAATCGACAGGGAGAAGTAGGGGTCGTACTCGTAGGCGATCCCCAGCCGGAGGCCTTCGACGCCGAGCTTGAATTTCGTAGCATCGCCGTCGAATGGCTGCTGTTGCGGTGATCCCTCCAGGTTGGCAAGTTGGGCTGGCGAGAGGATGGGCTGGTGTACGAGGCCAGTCTTCATGCCTTGACCGACCAATTTGATCGATCCGCCCATCGGGATGACCCGGATGATCTTCACGGGCTCTGGGAACATGGGGCCGCGAACGATGACATTGGCTTTCAGGTCTTGTAGTTCCATCGCGGGCTCCGTTCCTTCGTCGTAGCGGTTTCTGCAGCCGGAGCCGGTCTCGACAGTCCACAGCCTCTCAACCCAGGCATCTACCTTGAGTAAGTGTACATCTAAAGCCGCTCGATCCCAGGCAGTTCGATCCAACGGCTGATAATGGAGTGTCTGTCGCTACGCCGGGATTCACCCTAACTTACTCACCGGAGTACAGGGCCTCTGACCGGGCCTGCGATTCGCCTCCAACCAGTTCCAATCTCCCAAAATTATATCTCCCCGCTTTCCAACCACATCCCGCCAATTCCCCCCAAACGCGCTCACCCTCGCGTAGTAACCTCGTTGCCGAGATGTCTTCTTCCGATCGCCAACTCGCCGCCAACCGCGCGAACGCCCTGAAATCCCGAGGCCCCGTCACGCCCGAAGGCAAGGCCCGAGCGGCCGCCAACGCCCGCGTCACCCACGGCCTCGCCTCCCCGGAACGCGCCGCGCTCTCCGCCGTCCTCCGCAATGAGGATCGCGAAACCTTTCTCACCTTTCACCTCGCCCTCCTCGCGGAGCATCAGCCGGCCTCGCCCACCGAAGAGATCATCGTCCGCGAACTGGCCGTTGCCGATTGGCGCCTCAACCGCGCCCGCGCCATGGAGACCGCCCTCCTCGACAATCAAATGGACCTCATGGCCCCCGGACTCGTAACCGCCTGCCAGTCCATCGATCACGCCACCCGCGCCGCGCTCGCCTTCAAGGAGTCCGCCGACAAATCCAACGCGCTCGCCTTGCTGCTTCGCTACACCGGGCGTCTGGAGCGTGAAGCCTCGCGCACGCGCCACGAACTTACTGCCTACCGGTCGGCCCGACAGCGCTACGAACAACTCGCGCAAAAAGCCCAGGAACCAAGCGAAGCCAATCCCGAAATCGAACATCTTCTGCGCGAAGAGGAGCAATCGGCCCATCATGACGAGCGGCAGCAACAACAGCAACTTCCAACCGGAGACGCAGCCCTACCAGCCGCGCAATACCTTCCCCGCTCCGGCGGCGCCGGACACACACCCGGACTCGCGCCCGCTGCATCGCCACCCGCAATGGAATGCGTTTCTGAAGCTCCTGAACGGGACGCTCTACCTGACGCCGTCCGAACACCGTGGCCCCTTCCTCGAGCTGCTTAAGCAAGCCGATCGACTCTGACCAGGCGGCACACAACAGGCATGGAAACACCCTCGCATTACCACTTCGACATCGTCGCGTTCGCGCGCGACCGTCTCGGCTTCCATGCCGACCCTGACCAGGCCCGCGCCCTCGATCCCTTCATTCGCCGGGGCCTGCTCAACTGCTGCCGTCAATGGGGCAAGTCCACGACTATCTCGATTCGCGCCGTCCATCAGGCGCTCCATTGGCCCGGCTCGCTCACCGTCGTCCTCGCGCCCGCCGCCCGCCAATCGGCCGAGTTCGTTCGCAAAGCCGCGCACTTCCTCCGCACCCTCGACACTGCCACGCGCGGCGATGGCTCAAATGCAATCTCGCTCGCCCTGCCCAACGGCTCCCGCATCGTCGGCCTCCCCGGCAAGGACGCCACCATCCGAGGCTACTCAAGCGTCGCGCTCCTCCTGATCGACGAAGCCTCTCGCGTGCCCGACTCGCTCTACCACGCCGTCCGCCCCATGACCATCGCCAATCGCGACTCCGCCATCTGGCTTCTCTCCACGCCCAACGGTCAACAAGGATTTTTCTATGAGGAGTGGGCCAAAGGCGGCGACGCTTGGACCCGCATTCAGGTCCGCGCCACCGAATGCCCGCGCATCTCCACCGCCGCGCTGGACGACGAACGCCGAGGCCTTCCCGAGTCCGTCTTTAACCAGGAGTACATGTGCGAATTCACGCGCGCCGACGATTCATACTTCGATCCCCAAGCCATTGAGGACGCCTTCAGGCCTCGCGGCGAGCTTGAGTATCTGGAGTAAGTTACAAATCATGTCAGCGACAGTTACAGACGTTCCTTTCCCGTTGTTGGGAAAGTCATTCAGGGTGGCAATGATCTATGGCTCGAAATGCAGGAGTCCGGGATTGTCGATCCGAAGGATTACACGAAGTCGAAGGTGGCGTTGATCTACGGGCAGATGACTGAGCCGCCAGGAGCGCGTTTGCGCGTGGGTTTGACCGGTCTCACCGTCGCCGAGTATTTCCGCGGCGAAGAGGGCCAGGACGTGCTGCTGTTTGTCGACAACGTGTTCCGCTTCACGCAGGCGGGTTCGGAAGTATCGGCGCTGCTCGGCCGCATGCCGTCCGCCGTGGTCAACCCGGTTCGGCGACAACTTGACGCCGACATCCGGGTTCTCACGGCCAAGCGCCAGCGCATCAGAGCCGAGTTCGCCTCCCTGGTGCTGACTCAACAGTTGGGCGCGAAAGTGGCCCTGTTCGAAGCCCGTAAAGCTGGGTTACTTGAGCAGATCGACGACGCCGGCAAGCAACTCGATCAATTCAAGCTGCTGCGCAAATCCGCTCCTCGCCGCCGGCCCATCGGTGAGTTGCCCGAGGACCAACGCTTTCTGCGGCTGGTTCCCGAGCGGAAGCACTTTCTCGATACCGTCAAGATGATTTGCTATCGTGCCGAGACGGCCATGGCCTCCCTGGTGCGCCCGGCTCTGGCCCGCACCGATGATGCTCGATCCTTGCTTCGTCAGATCTACACCA
>JAYUSQ010000319.1:0-70101 GCA_043755595.1 Acidobacteriota bacterium
GTCTGTTCCGCACTTCGCTCCGTCTTCTTTGGGTTGTCCATGCCGCTATCTCAGCAGCTTTGACGCGGCGGCTCAACAGGGGTTGGCCGTACGCTTACGGAGCAACGAAGGCGTTGAGGGTTCTCGTTGTCGTGTTCACAAGGCGTCGAGAGCGAATCCGAACAATTACTGGTTGGGATGCCGACCGGCGCACAAAGAATGATTTTTTCAAAGGACGAGGTGGATAGCGGCATGCCCAGCAAGAAACTTGTAATTCCGTCGTTTCAAAATGAAGGGGAGGAGGCGGCGTGGTGGGAGAAACACCGCGTGGCGGTAGAAGCGGAACTGCGCGCCTCGAGGCGCGCAGGCAAAACCATTCCATTTGGCGACATCCTCGTCCAAGCTAAAAAGACGAAGGAACTTCAGCCGGTCACCATTCGCTGGGCAACCGAAGACATCGCTACAGCCAGGCAATTGGCGGATCGCAAAGGTGTCGGGTATCAAACCTATATCAAACTACTGCTGCATGAGACGCTGCAGAAAGAAGCCGGGCGGCAGTTGCGAATCAGGAAGTAATCGCGCGCGCGAGTGCCACGGCCTCATGCTACAACTGAACCATGAAGTTCACTTTTCTGTCAGGATTCCTTATGACTGCTTCGCTCTTCGGCGCTTCCATGCATGACTTCACGATGAAGTCGATCGACGGCAAGGACCTACCACTTTCCTCGTTCAAAGGCAAAGCAGTGTTGGTGGTCAACACAGCGAGTCAGTGCGGGCTGACTCCTCAGTACACGGCGCTGGAGGCCGTTAACAAGAAGTACGCTAGCCAAGGATTAGTTGTGCTGGGCGTGCCGGCGAATAACTTTGGCGGTCAGGAACCGGGCACCGAGCAGGAGATCAAAACCTTTTGCGAACGCAACTACAAGGTCAGCTTCCCGCTCACGTCGAAGGTGTCGGTGAAGGGCGCCGATCAAGCTCCGTTGTTCAAGTATCTTTCCGCAGCCACGGCTGAGCCGGATTGGAATTTCACGAAGTACCTGGTGGGCAAAGATGGCAAAGTGATCAAGCGCTTCGCTCCTGGCACGACGCCGGATGCCGCCGAAGTGACTGCCGCGATCGAAGCCGCCATCAAGTAGTGCTTTCGCGACGGGAACTTCTCCTATCCACAACTGTCACAGCGGGGGCCTTCGCGGCTCCCGCCCGCTCCATAGCTATCATGATCGACGATCTTCCTCGCGGTGGCGACTGGCCGCGCGGAACCACTTTTCCCGAATACCTCAAACTCAATCGCGACTACCTCGCGCCGTTCCGGCATGGCAAAATTCCGTTGACCGGCTTCGTCAACAGTGGACGTGCGAAACTCACGCCCGCGCAGTTGGACCAAGTGCTTCGACTGTGGCTCGATGCGGGAGCCGAACTCGGCAATCACACGCACACTCATCCAGCCTTCAACGCCACACCGCTTGACCAAGCCTCGCTTTTTCCGTCATCCGTTTCTACAAGCCGGGCCGGAGGCGGCCAAACGGGATGGGCTTGAGAAATTTTTGCAAGAGCAAGGCTACCGAATCGCACCGGTGACATTGGACAACTCGGACTATATGTTCGCCGCCGTGTATGGACACTGTCTGGCACGGGGAGACAACCGGGCCGCCCAACGATGCCGCGCAACCTATATCCCTTACCTCGAATCGATCTTCGAGTTTTTCGAACAACGCTCTGTGCAAGTATTCGGCCGCGAAATTCCGCAGGTGCTTCTGCTGCACGTTAGCCGGCTCAACTCCGACGCGATGCCCGGGATCCTGGCCATGATCGTGGGCCGAGGCTATGGGATCGTGCCGCTCGAAGAAGCACTGGCTGACAAGGCCTACGAGACTCCCGATCATTACTATGGTCCCGGTGGATTTTCCTGGATTCACCGCTGGTCGCGAACCATGGGCATGGCGCCCTTGGGCGAGCCGGATGAGCCCGCCTTCATTCGCGATCAGTTCCGGCTATCACGCGCGAGATAAAAGCGAACTTACCAAAGCGGGGGCTTCATCGCGGCGTTGAATTGTTCCAGGTCGCGGCGCAGTTCGGCAACAACTTCCGGCAGCGCGCCGGACAAGTCATTGGACTCGGTGTGATCCGCGGCCAAGTCGAACAGCTGAAATGGGCCGTGACCCTGTTGCTGGGATTGGCGGAGTAACTTATACTTACCCTTCCGCAACGCAAGATTTCTCCCATAGCGCCAGAATAGCGTCGGATGTGGCGGACCGGCGACAGCTTGGCCTGTCAGATATGGGATAAGATTGCGTCCGTCCAGCCCAACTACCGCCGGAGCACCCGCCGCGGCCAGCACGGTCGGCAGAATGTCGAGTGCGATCACAGGCTGTTCGAAAGTTTGAGTTTGGATCCGCCCCTTCCACTGCATACAGAACGGCACGCGAATCCCTCCTTCCCAAAGTTGCCCCTTGCCGCCACGGAAGGGTGCATTGGAAGAAGTAAGTTCAGCCGTCGGGCCTCCGTTGTCGCTGAGAAAGAAGATGAGCGTGTCGTTCTCAATGCCTCGTTCGCGAAGTTTGGCCAACACCACACCGACGGCGCGATCCATCGAAGCCAACATCGCGGCAAAGAGCCGGCGCTGCTCATCCTGTATCCGGGGGAAGGCTCGCACCAATGGCACCGGAGCCTGCATGGGGCTGTGGATAGCGTTAAAAGGCAGATAGAGAAAGAACGGACGCGTAGCGGCGATTTGCCGATCGATGAAGGCCGCAGCCTCGCGCGCGAAGGCGTCAGTAAGATATGCCGTTTCCTCGATCGGATCCGATCCCCGCATGACTGGATTGCCGTCATCATAGGGCGGCTCATTCGTCCGGAGTCGAGTAACTGCGCCTCGGAACGGCGGCGCGTAATAAAAGTGACCTTCGTGCAGGAAACCGAAAAACTCATCAAACCCTCGGCGCTGCGGGTGAAACTCCGGCTGGCCGCCCAGGTGCCACTTACCGGCACAGGCCGTTGAGTAACCAGCGGCCTTGAGCCGATCGGCCATCGTTTTCTCATTCAGCGGCAACCCTACTCCGGGCGCATTATTCCTGACGCCCACCACGTTCATTTCATGGCCAAAGCGCGTTTGGTAACGGCCAGTCATCAAGCCGGCGCGCGACGGAAAGCAGAAAGGGGCACTAACATAGGCTTGAGTGAAGCGGACGCCGCTTGAAGAGATCGAATCGATGTTAGGCGTCGGGATATCGCCACTCATGCCTTGAAAGCCGCACTCGCCGTGACCCAGATCGCCGGCGAGTATCACAATGATGTTTGGCCGTCGCGTCTGCGCGGAAAGGCCGGTAGCGGCGGCAGCGGCCAGGAAGACGCGGCGAGTAAGTCGCGGCGGTGTGCCGGTCATTCGACAATAGCCCGCAGCCGCCCCTTGGCAAGCCGGACCGCGATTGAGTCGCCAGTAACAACCTGGGCCGGATCGGTAAGCACATGGCCTTCGCCCGACTCGACAATCGCATAGCCCCGATCCAGCACTCGCAGTGGACTGAGTTGACCAAGGCTGGCCGACAAAGGCCTCAGCCGCCGATCGGCTGCCTGGATGCGCGCGGCCATCAAGTGTTCAGCGCGTTGCGCCGCCGCATTCAATCGGCGGTTGGCTTCAGCGAGGCGAAGCCGTAGATCCTGACGGCGCAAGCGTCCGTCGAGCCGCTCCAGGAGCGCCCGGCGCGCCACGAAATGGCGGCGCAGGATCTCGCGGCCCCGTGTTTCCAGATCGTCGACGCGTTGGCCGGCGCGATCCAACCGGCGTTGCAAAGATCCCGTCGCGCGGTCCACGCCAAGTTGATGAACGCGCGATTGCCGCCGCGCAAGCACCAAATGAATCACGCGTTCAAGACGTTGTTCGCGTTGCGTAAGTTGGTCGAGCAGATCTTCACGATTGGGAACCGCCAATTCGGCCGCAGCCGAAGGCGTAGGCGCCCGAAGGTCCGCGACGAAGTCCGCGATCGTAAAATCGGTTTCGTGCCCGACGGCGGAAATCACCGGCACTTTCGAGCTGGCAATCGCGCGCGCCACTGACTCTTCGTTAAACGTCCAGAGATCTTCGAGCGATCCGCCGCCACGCCCGACGATGATGACGTCCGCCCAATCGGCGCGCCCGAAGTATTCAAGACCCGCGACGACCTCTTCAATCGACCCCTGTCCCTGAACGAGCGCCGGGAACAAACGGATGTGGATGCCGGGCCAGCGGCGCGATAACACATGAATCATGTCGCGTACCGCAGCCCCGGCGGGGGAAGTGACGAGGCCAATGCGGCGGGGAAAACGGGGCAGCGGGCGTTTGCGCGCCGCGTCGAAAAGACCCTCCGCCTCAAGTTTTTTTTTCAGTTGTTCAAAGGCCAGTTGCAGCGCGCCGAGACCTTGCGGCTCCAGCCACTCCACCAGAAACTGGTACTCGCCGCGCGGCTCATACACGTCTACTTTTCCGCGCGCCAGCACGGCCACTCCGTCCTGGGGGCGAAACTTCAGAAACCGCAGCGCCCCTCGAAAACAAACGGCTCGAACCTGCGCTTCGGCGTCCTTCAGCGAAAAATAAGCGTGCCCGCTGGGAGCGAGTTTGAGTCCCGAAATCTCGCCGCTCACCCAAACGCCGGTGAACGATTTGTTCAGTACGCCGCGAATGGAACTATTGAGTTGCGTCACCGAAAGGACGTGGCGGTCCGGCTCCCAGCGAAATTTGATCTGCTCCATAATCTTTTTCGATTTGACCGGGCCAAAACCGATCCCGTATCCTTACACTGTATCAATCTGCCGTAAATGCCCAACGAGGAGCGCATGAGCCCCAAAGAAGTTCTGGATCTGGCCAAGAAGAACGACGCCAAGCAGGTAGACCTACGGTTCACCGACTTGCCCGGTCTCTGGCAACACGTTTCGTATCCGATCTCGCAGTTGTCCGAAGAGTCGTTTAGCGAAGGCTACGGGATCGACGGCTCGAGCATCCGCGGCTGGGCGGCGATCAACGAAAGCGACATGTTGCTGGTGCCCGACCCAGCCACCGCCATGATCGACCCGTTCGCCAGCGTGCCCACGATCGTCATGATCGGCGACGTGATCGACCCGATCACCAGGCAGAAGTACGAACGCGATCCCCGGCACATCGCGAAAAAAGCCGAAGCGTATCTGCTGGCGACGGGAGCCGGCGACACCGCTTACTTCGGCGCCGAAGCGGAGTTCTTCATCTTCGATAACATCAGCTTCGACCAGAACCAGCACGAAGGTTATTACCACATCGACTCCGAAGAGGGGCGCTGGAATTCGGGCCGGCGCGAGAATAATCTCGGATACCGGCCTCGTTACAAGGAAGGTTACTTCCCGGTGCCGCCCATGGATCACTATCAGGATCTACGGTCGGAGATGGTGGAGACGCTGATTCAGGCCGGGCTTGAAATCGAATGCCACCACCATGAAGTGGCGACCGCCGGCCAATGCGAGATCGATCAGAAGTACAACACGCTGGTGAAGTCCGCCGACAACATGATGCTGTATAAGTACGTTGTCAAGAACGTCGCCTATCAGCATGGTAAGAGTGTTACGTTCATGCCGAAGCCGATTTTTGGCGACAACGGATCAGGGATGCATACGCATCAGTCGATCTGGAAAGCGGGTAAGCCTTTATTCGCGGGCGACGGTTATGCCGGACTCAGTCAGATGGCACTCTGGTACATCGGCGGCTTACTCAAACACGCTCGCGCATTGTCCGCTCTCATTGCCCCTACGACGAATTCGTACAAACGCCTGGTGCCTGGTTACGAAGCTCCGGTGAATCTGGCGTATTCAAGGCGAAACCGGTCGGCCGCCGTGCGGATCCCGATGTACTCGGCGAGCCCCAAGGCCAAGCGGGTAGAGTTCCGTCCGCCGGACCCGAGCGCCAATCCGTATCTCGCTTTCTCGGCTATGCTGATGGCCGGACTTGACGGCATCCTGAACAAGATCGACCCGGGTGAGTCGCTGGACAAAGACATCTACGACCTCAGTCCGGAAGAAATGAAGGACGTGGCGTCGATGCCCGCTTCGCTGGAGGAAGCGCTAAGCTGCCTGGAAGACGATCACGACTTCCTGTTAAAAGGCGACGTATTTACCGAGGAGTTACTCGAGACTTACATCACCTACAAACGGCGGCATGAAGCCGACGCCGTGCGTCTGCGGCCGCATCCTTACGAATTCGCGCTCTACTACGATATCTAGGGCGGCGGGGCGGAACTCGTGCGTCGCATCGGACTCATGTCGGACACCCACGGTTATGTGGACGAAGCGGTGTTCACTTATTTCGCGAACTGCGACGAGGTTTGGCACGCCGGGGACTTCGGTCCCGTGGCGGTGCTGGATCGGCTCAAAGCTTTCAAGCCTCTCCGGGGCGTGTCCGGCAATATCGATGGCGCTGAGGTGCGCGCCTCCGTACCCCGCGATTTAGGTTGGGAATGCGAAGGATTGCGGGTCTATATGACTCACATCGGCGGCCACCCAGGCGCGTATGATCGCCGCGTGAAACCGGAACTGGCGGCGCGGAAACCTGGGCTTTTCATTTGCGGACACTCGCACATCCTGAAAGTAATGCGCGATCCCGCGCTGAACCTGGTCCACTTGAATCCGGGCGCCTGCGGCCATCAAGGGTGGCACACGATGCGAACTCTGCTGCGGTTTAGCGTGGAAGAGGGAAAGTTGAAGGCGATGGAGGCGATTGAGTTAGGCCCACGCGGGCTGAGCCCGGTTAAGCTTCGAAGTAAGTAGCGAGCCGGGCGGCGAGGCGCTTAAACGACGGGATGGCCATAGCTTGTTGAATATCGAAAAGGCTGGTGAGCGCAGCTTGATCGGCCACGGGATCGTAGCCTTCCTTCATGTTTCTATTGAGCCGCCCTTGGCGTCGCGCAGAGCTTCCGGTGCGGTGGGTGGCTGGAGATCGGCGGGTAATCCTCGGTGGCTTCTGAGCGATGCGGCGGCTGCCAGGAACCACGTTTCATATTCTCGACAAGCGAGCGCAACCAAACAGGGCACGTCGGGTCGCACTTGACGCGCTCGCTCAAGCAGGCTGGGCCCTAACTGTCCGGGGCAATCGTCCTCACAGTCGAGCGGGATCAGGATCAACCCCGGCCCGGCTTGGGCGGCCTTACTGGCGGCAAGCTCGACGTATCTCCGGAGATAAGCGGGATCCTTCAAGTTCAAGAACGAGCCAGAATTGACCCGAATCGGTGGATTGATTTGAGGAAAAGCGTCAGGTCGAGCGACGTTCACCAAACGGCGCACCAACACTGGAACTGCCCCCACTTCTCCGTGACCTTCCACGATGGGCGCGATGAGCCTGATCATTTTGAATTGAAGTCGAACAATCCAAGTTGGCGGTCGCTTTCGACGTCGGCCAAGGCCGACGGGTCTGGAGCCAGTTGGTTCTGCCGGAGCAATTCACCTGGTGTAAATAGCTTCTCGCGGAGCATTTGCTTACTCGTTGGTGAGTTTCCGGGCGTGCTCGGGAAGATTCTGCAGCACGCTCGCGAGATTGCTCGCATCCCGCCGCAGTACTTCACCGGGATCGGGCTTCTGCATAGTCGCGATTTCCTTCGGATTCAGGTTGTAGATCTCGATCCGCGTGAGCGCGTCGAATGCGGGCCGGAACTCCGGTAGCCCGGAGACTGCGACGAGATACAACCGGTCGGAAACTGTCACCGGCCCAAGGGCAAAGGAGGCATCGATTAGTTGCCCCGCCTTGGCTACGTAGAAATCCGGCGCGCCTAACCCGCCTGGCTTTTCAATCTTGCACTCTTCATGCTGAACCTCGAATCCACCTTTCTCCTTAGCCCCCAACCCTGAATGAAAAATGTCCATTCGAAGAATCGGGAAGCTGGAAATCAAGGCGAATCGAAAAGTGATTCGGATGCCCGCCGGAGCGCCGCCGCACCTCCCGAATCGTGCCTCGTTCCCGTAGGGCATGGTCCAGCGACGTCTCAAGCGCGTCCGCCACGAAACTTAAGCTATCGAGAAAATTGCTCTTGCCCGATCCATTGGGCCCCACGAAGAACCCAAGCGCCGGCAGCTTTATTTTACAGGCGGCTATGCTCTTGTAATTACGCAGCGTCACGCTACGCAGGTAGGGCGTTGGGAACGAGTCCATCGGATACTCATATAAGTATGCACCACTCACCACGCCCCCTCACCCTGAGCTACCGCGCGTAGCGTGCGGGCGAGGATATACAGGTCCAGCCAGAACGACCAATTCGTGACATAGTAAAGATCCAGTTTCACGCGCTCCTCATACGGCAGCCGATTGCGGCCGGACACCTGCCACAAACCCGTGAGGCCGGGAAGCACACGCTGATAGAGAGCGTAACCACGGCCGTAGCGTTCGATCTCGGCGTCGACGATGGGGCGCGGGCCAACCAGACTCATCTCACGGCGCAATACATTCCAGAGCTGAGGCAATTCATCCAGCGAAGTACGGCGAAGCCAGCGGCCCACCGGCGTGATACGAGGGTCACGGGCGAGCTTTTGCGTCGCGCGCCACTCTTCGCGCGCCTCCTCATCTTCGCTCAGATGGCGGGCCAGCACGGCATCGGCATCGCCGGCCATCGTCCTAAACTTCCACGCCTGGAATGGCCGATTAGCCCGGCCGCGGCGCGGATGGCCATAAAAAATCGGACCCGGCGAAGTCCACTTGATGGCCATCGCGATAATGCCCAACAATGGTAAGGCCGCCAAAAAGAACAAGGCCGCGAGTGCTAAATCCGACGCCTGCTTGATACGCACCGACGAAGGTCGCAGGAGGCGATGCGACATCTCCAGGCCGAGAATGCCGTTGAGATCGGTCGAGTCCACACGCAACGAAGGTAAGCCTGCGACGTCCGGCACCAGGATCACGCGCGAGAAAATTTGCTGTAACTCAAAGAGTAACCCCGGCAAGTCACCGGACACGCGACAGGCCGCCGCACTGACAATGGCCCAGCGGACGCCGAACCGCGTCCGGTAGCGTGCACACGCTTCGGGAGCGGCAATGCCCACCGGCTTCAGACCAAGCGAAGGTTTCGCGCGGAGCTGAATGAGTAAGTACGCCGACGAATCGGCATCGCCGACTATGACCGCCGCGTGCCCCCACCAACGCCGGCGCCCGCATACATGCCGCACTAGAGTGCGCAAGGCCGGAACCGCGGCGAGACTGCCTAGCCAGGCGATCAGAAAAACGGCTCGCGAATATGCCACGCCTTCCTTCGCCAGGAATGTCATAGCGCCGAGAGAGAGACAGACCAGAGATGTCGAGACGGTCAACCGGCGAAGTTCCTCGGCCGGGTGGAGGGCTATCGAAGTGTACAAACCGGAAGCGGCATAGGCTGCGAGGAAGGCGAATAGAAGCGGCCATTGGGCCAGGTAGAAAGTAGGATCGAGCGGGTGCCCGGCCGCTAACCAGAGCGCGACGGCGAAAACAGCGGACACGGAGACGGCGGCAAGATCGGCGGCGACGAAGCTAAGCGGCGTCAGAAGACGAGCGCCGCGCGAAGGTAGAAGCGACGCCAGTGATGTCGCGGAAGTAAGTTCGCCCGTCGTTTCACTTACTCGCAGGATTCACCTCCGCCGCCACATGGCGTTCTGCGTCCCACCCGGCATACGACCGGAGCATTAATTCGTCGAACGCGCGACGGAACTCACGCGGATGAAAACGCAGCACGCTTGCTCTCATGCGATCGCGATCGAGAAAATGCTCGGTTCGTTCAAAGCGGTCCAAGGCGTCATTGAGGCTCTCCGTTGTCTGTTCATCGAAGAAGACGCCGCTGACGCCCTCCTCGACAATCTCGGTAGCGCCCCCACGCCCATAGCAAACCACCGGAGTTTGACAGGCGAGCGACTCGGCTACGGTAATGCCGAAATCCTCCTCGGCCGCGAAGACAAGCGCACGGGCATTCTCCATCAACGTGTGCAGTTGGGCATTTGGCAACGCGCCGCGAAATTCGATATTGGGGCCAGCCAATCCGCGGCAACGCGCCGCCAGCGGACCATCGCCTACGACAATCAATCGCCGCTTCGGCGTGCGCGCGAAAGCGTCGACGATGAGATCGACACGCTTATACGGCACTAGACGCGAGACGGCGATGTAGTAATCTTCCTTCACTCGCGTAGGGGCGAAGGAGTCAACGTCGACAGGCGGATAGAGAACTTCGGCGTCGCGCCCATAGGTCTTGCGAATCCGCCGCCCAATATAGCGGGAGTTGGCCACGAACCGGTCGACGCCATTCGCCGTCCGCACATCCCACAGCCGCAAGTAGTGGAGCAGCACACGGGCCAGAGCGCGGCGCGGGCCGCCAGTGAGACCGCTGGCTTCCAGATACTGGGCTTGCAGGTCCCAGGCGTAACGAATCGGACTATGGCAATAACACAAGTGGAATTGGCCGGGGCCGGTCAACACGCCTTTCGCTACCGCATGCGAACTCGAAAGAACGATGTCATAGCCGCGCAGGTCGAGCCCCTCAATCGCCAAGGGCATCAGCCCAAGGAATTGACGGAGATGACGGCGGGCGAATGGGAAGCGCTGCAGGAAAGTAGTGCGAGGGATGCGGCCGTGGAGAAAGTGACGGTCGGCAGGCGCGAGGAAATCGGCGACGGCAAAGAGTGTGGCGTCCGGGTAGAGCAGTAGCAGTTGCTCAAGGACACGCTCGGAGCCGGCGTAGCTGGTGAGCCACTCGTGAACTATGGCAATTTTCGGCATCGTGCCATCGACCATGGTAAAACAGCAGAGTAGCCAGTCAATGAATCTCAGCTTTTGGGGCAACTCCGCTTGGGCTGGAATTGGACTCGCCGTCAACGGCCTTTGCCAGTGGAGCGTTATTGCATTGTTGGCTCGCTTAACCGACCCCTTCTCGCTAGGGAGTTATAGTTTGGCGAACGCGGTGACGACGCCGCTTTTCGTTCTATCGCACGCCGGCCAGCGAACATTGATGGTCAACGGAGCGGACAACGGGACGCCCCTCACGCGGCATGTGCTCCTCCGGTTTACCACCGGATCGCTCGCGTGGCTGGCCACAATGATCTATGCGTTAGCAAGCGGGTTCGATGGGATGGCTACTGCGATGCTTGCCTGGGTGGGCGTATCAAAGCTTGCGGATTCGCTGTTGGACGCTAGCTTGGGAGCCTATCAGCGCGCTAGCCGTATGGACCTCGCGGCCAGAGCCCAGATGACGCAAGGCATCCTTCCTTTCGCCCTATTCGCCGCCACGCTTTGGTGGACAGCGGCGGCACTGCCGGCAGTTTTCGCCTGGGCTCTGTCGCGCTTGTTGCTGTCGTTGGAGCAGGCTCGATCAGCGATGAAATTCGAAGGCGGCGAGGGTCCGCCATGTCAACTGATCGAGTGGTGGCCGTTGCTGACTCTCGGCTTTCCACTTGCCTGCGGTTCGGCACTAGCCTTGCTGGCGGCAAGCCTGCCACGATTCCTCTTGGAGGCAGTTGCCGGGAGAACCGCAGTTGGCTTGTTCGCGGCCGCCGCTTCATTCGAACTTGCTGGAGCGATGCTGACTATGGCTGCGGCGCAAACGGCCGCTCCGCGTTTGTCAGCCTGCTATCTCTCAGGGAACGAACAAGGCTTTCGCCAACTCTTGCAGAGAGTCAGCGGAGTGGCCGCTCTTGTCGGGTTGGCCGGCGTTCTTGCTAGCGCGATTACAGGCAAGTGGCTGTTGGCATTACTTTTTGGATCGGCGTACGCCAATGAAGCGCCCACGCTGGTCATTCTGATGGCGGCGTCTGGACTGTCGAGCATCAACCTCATATTGTCGATCGCACTCTCGGCGCGCCGCGTAATGAGAACCCAACCCCTCTTGCTTCTCCCTGCTTTGGCGGTAGGCGCGACCGTTGGCTTGATCTTAATCTCCGAATATCACATCGCCGGGGCCGCTTGGACGGCGGTGGCGATCTCGGTGACACAGATGATCGCTTTATCGGGTGCTCTCTTTGCTTCAAGATTAAAGTCCGGTCATGGAGTGATCGAATGACGGGCCGCTGGTTACTTTGGCTCGCCTGTTTCACCTCCCCGTGGTTCTATGGCTTCTTGGATGTAACTGGGCAGCCAGTGGCCTGTACCGACATACTGTTGCCTGGCTGCCTTCTTGTTTGGCTCGTTCAGAAGAAACATCAGTTGAGTGGCCTGGGGCTGGCCCTAGCTTGTTTTGCAATCGCCGCATTGATATCAGTCGTGGCGCCATTGGCGGAGGGCCGCCCGGCGTCAACTGTACTTAAGGTGATTCGCCTCTGGGGGATTGTGGCTCCGGCGGTTCTATTGTCGGGACTGAACTGCCAACGCGAAGATTGGAGCGGCTACTTGCGGGCGTTCTTCTTTGGCGGGGCCATCTCGTTGGTTACGGGAATCGTTGGTTTCTTCCTGCAATGGGAGCCTGTCGTTGCGACCCAAACGTACGTCTTCGACAATGGGGCCTACTTACATCGGGCGGGCGGTGTATTTCGCGATAGTGGCGCGTTTGGACACTTACTCGCTACTTGGATTGGATGCGGGTTCTTATTGTTCGCTCCCGAACTCAGGTCCTGGTCAAGAGCGGCGGCTTACGGCTCCATGATTACGATAGGATCTCTCGGCCTCTACACTTCCGTTTCCCGGTCCGCCGCTCTTAATATTGGCGCGGTGCTCGTGGCTGCAGCGGTACTGCAGACCTGGAACCGGCACCTGGGCAAGCGCATCCCGAAAGTAGCCCTGGGCCTAGCGGCAGGGCTCCTCGCTTCATTACCCATCCTCGTAGTCACGGATGCGAGTGACGTCGTGCTGTCGGCCGGAGATACCGTCGCGCAGCGGCTTATCGAGAGCTTCACGTCGCTCCTGGGCGGAGTAGATGACATTGAGCGGGCATCGGGCGGGCGGTTGACGACGTGGGTGCTGGCGCTGGAGGCTTGGTCGGGGAGTCCGCTGCTCGGCGTGGGGTACAAGACGCTAGCATTGACGGGGAATCCGCCGGACAACACCTTCGTGCTCGCGCTTTGCGAAACCGGTATGCTGGGATTCGGAGCTTTGGTATTCTGTTTTGGCCTGATTCTCTGGAAGGCCTTCGACCGGTACACGCGCAAAGACGCAGAGGGAAGGAAGTTCCTCATTCTGTGGATCGGCCAGCTCATTCATAGCCTCAACGCCGACATTCTTACTTTTTTTGGGAGCGTCACTCCGCTTCTGATTCTGACCTTGATTTGGTACCGGCTCTCAACACAACCGGCCACGCCGCCGCACCACGGCCGAGGGGAGAGAGCATTTGAAGTTGCGAGTGCTGCATATCACCTCGCGCGCTGACCACAGCGGCGGCCCACGCCATGTCTATGAACTTCTGAGCCAATTGAAGATTCATGTGGACTTATTCGTCGCCTGCCCACGCGAAGCTCCATTCTGGGACCGCTATTTAGCTCTGCTCGGAGAGGAAAATGTATTCGAGATTCCGTCGCGGCGTTTTTCGCTTTCAACTTCGATCCGGCTAGGATTGTTCTGCAGACGGCAAAAGGTCGCGATCATACATTCGCACGGCAGAGGGGCCGGGGTCTTCGGGCGGCTTCTAGCTGTATTTACGGGAGCGCCTTCCGTTCATACATTTCACGGTTACCATCCACCCGGAATCATACGGACCTTGGAAGAGCGCTGGCTAGGAAAACTTTCGGATACGCTTGTTGCGGTTTCGACGACTGAGGCTGAACGATTGGTTAAACATGGCGTGGCGCATCCAGGCAAGCTAAGAACGATTCTGAACGGCGTCACCGTACGCGAAGCCACACCGTCCACGACTCTTTCCGGTCTGCGGATTGTGGGCATCATGCGCATCGAGCCCGAGAAAGAGCCGGCTCAATTCATTGAGATCTGCCGCTTAGTCCAACAGGACGGTGAGTTGAGAGCTGAAGTTTTGGGCGGGGGATCCCTACTCAATGAAATGCGTAGGAGCGTGCATGAAGCCGGATTGGCGGGAATGGTCGAGTTCGTTGGCCCCGTGAATGACACCAATCCGTTTCTGGTCGGGGGCGTCATCTTTCTTGCAACCTCAAGGGTAGAGGGCATGAGTTTGGCTATGTTGGAAGCTATGTCGCTTGGGATTCCGGTGGTCGCGACTCGCGTCCCGGGCCACATCGACATCATTCGGAACGAAGAGAACGGACTACTATTCGATTTGGGCGATACGACCACTGCGGCTAAACTCATTCAGCGGCTTTCTGTGGACTGTGCCATGTATCAACGGATCGGTCATGCCGGCAAACAAACCATACTGGCCGGCCATCGAGCCGAGCGGATGGCCGGCGAACTTCTCGCTGTATACCGCGCACTTATTTAACTCTTCTCCGGGCCGGGCGCGTTGTAGTGGCGATAATACTTACCGTAGTAACCGTAATAATAATAGCTGTTACTAATCTCGCGATGCACTTCGTTCAACACCAAACCCACCACATTCGCCCGCACTCGGTGCAACGTACTTATCACCCCAGAAACACCGCGCCGGCTGGTCTTACCCGCGCGCGCCACGATAATCACGCCATCGACGGCGGCCGCCATCTGCAGCGGCTCGGGGAAGCCCAGCAGCGGGGGCGCATCGAGAATGATGAGGTCGTAACTGCGCGACGCTTCCTCAAGGATGCGCTCCAGCCCACGGCCGATCAGATCGGCGGCGCGGCGCGATACGGCGCCCGCGGGCAAAACGTCAAGATTCGGTATCCCCTCGGGAGTCATCAGCGCCGATTGCCACGGGCGGCCCTCCGACAGAACATCCGAAAGCCCGTGAGTATTCGCGAAACCAAAACGCTTGTGGACGCTCGGACGGCGAAGATCGCCATCGATTAGCAGCGTGCGTCGATGCTGCGCATGAGCTACGGCCAGATGAATCGCGATCGTCGACTTGCCTTCCGAAGGCGACGCACTGGTGACAAGCAACGTCTTGAATTGACGATCGAAATCCGAAAGCAGAATCGAGTTGCGTAGCGTGCGGATCGCCTCTTCGTAGGTGGTGAGGCTCCGGCTTTTCTCAGCCGTGACCAACGCTCCCGGCGCGGGCGGCAGCACGGTGGCCAACTCGGTGCGCCAAGTCTTCACTTGAGGAAGCGTGCCTACGACCGGCGTTCGCAGGGATCGCGCCGCTTGCTCAGGGTCGCGAATCGTGTCGTCAAGCGAATCGGCCACCAGCGCCACGGCCACCGCGCTCAGTAACGACAGGATGAACGCGAGGAGGGCGTAGAGTTTGGTGCGAGGGAAAACCGGCTTACGTCCAGGGCGCGCAGGGTCGGCAATCCGGATCGACGAATTCTGGAAGCTCGCGTTGATCCCGGCCTCCTTGATTTTTCGCACGATCTCCTCGTAGAGTTTCTTGTCGGTTTCCGCCTCGCGGCGCAAGGTCAGGTATTCGAAAGATCGGGAATTGAGGCGGTCGAATTCCGACTTGGTTTCGGCCACCGCCTTACGCAGCATATCTTCGCGCGCGACGGCTTCTTTGTACTCGATTTCCACGCGCTGGCGAATGCTGTCGCGCGTCTGCTCCAGTTGACGGCGCGACTCTTCCACTTGTCCCGCCGCGCGTTTAAACTCCGGATGATTGGCGCCAAAACGAAGGCGGATGTCGGCGAACTTCTGCTGGGCTTCGTTAAACGTCTCGGTCAGTTTCTTGAGTGCATCGGACTGCGACGAGACAAAGGCGGCCTCGACGGATCCGCCGGCGATTGACCGGTTCGCAGCTTCACGCCTGACCCGGTCGGCTTGCGCGTTGGTGAATTCCGTATTGAGTTGCAGCAGCCGCGACGAAAGGATATTGGTCTTCTCTTCCGGGTTGATAACGTTGAGGTCCCGCTCGTACTGGCCCAGCGCGGCCGACGAACGCTCCATCTTCGCCTTCAGTTCTTCCTGCTGCCGCTCCATGAACTGCGAGAGCCCCGTGGCGGCGCGGTACCGGATATTGTAAGTGTGCTCCAGGTACGATTGCGCCACGCCGTTGGCGACGTCAGCCGCCAGTTGTTTGTCTTTGGATTGATAACTAACCAACAACAAGTAAGTGTTGGGAGGCCGGGTTACGCGTAGCTTCTTGAGTAACACGGGAGTTTCGCCGATGTTCGGATCCCGCTTGCTGTCGCCGGCCCAATCCTCATCTTCCAACTCGCGTAACTTATGCTTCCCGGCGATCGGGCGCAACACCGAATCCGATTGGATCAATTTGATTTGCGTGGACAGGAACTGATCGGAATCGTTCACGGCCGATTGAACGGACTCGGCTCCTAAGATCGACGTGGGCATCTTACGGTCGATATCGATCGTGATCGTCGATTCGTAGATGGGAGTCAGGCGCGCGCAGATGATCAGCGTGGAAGCTACGCAGGCCGCCACGAAAGAGAGTATCTTCCAGCGCTGACGCCGCAGCGTCCATAAGTAATGCGACAGCGGAGTAGTGGTGGATTCCAGATCGAGATCCCAACCCGGCGGCAGCGGCGCGGGCGGATCAGCCGCGATGCGCGGCGATGCCAGAGGCACGGGAAGATTCGACAACGGCGGGGGCTGCGGATCGAACTGCATGGGCTATCGGCCGCCTCGCCAGATCAGCGCAGTGGCTCCGGCGGTCGAGCCAAATAGAGTGATGCGCTCAAGCACGGTCATACCTGCGCGCCGCCGGGTATTGTCGGGCACATAGAGTACGTCATGCGCCTGCAGGGCGACGTCCGGCGTTTGACGCTTCATGAGTTTGTCGAGTTCGACAGTTATCTCGGACTTAGCGCCCGCCTCCCCTAGCGTGCGGTAAATAAACGCCTGCTTGGCTGCAAAAGGCGCCAGCCCTTCCGCCATGGCGATCAGCTTCAACACAGTCAGTTGATCCCCATCGCGGACCGGCACGGCCCCGGGCTTGCGCACGTTCCCCGCGACGTAGACTCGGACCGCTTCGGGCACGCGCACGTCTTCGCCGCCTTCGAGTTTGAAATTGACCGCCGGATCGGCTGCGTCAATCAGGCGGCGCACCGAGACTCGCACCGGCAAAGGCTCGTTTGGCCGCGACACCAAAATCTCGCCGCCTGCGGTTTCGTTGAGCCCTTCGGCGCGCGTGATGGCTTCGAGTAGTGTTGTGCCGCCGATCGCCTGAAATGTCACGGGCTTCCGAACCGCGCCCGCCACTGAGATGGGCCGGCTGTGATACTCGGCGACGCTCACCTTGACGACCGGGTCGACCAACATTTCGGCGTCCCTCAAAAGCTGGGCGATTGCACGTTCCAAGTCCGCTGGCAACACACCAGCGGCCCGCACCGGTTGCTTGAGTAGCGGCAATTGAAGCAATCCGTCCGGGTCCACACGAAACGTCCGCGTCAGTTCCGGCGCATCGGTCACTGTCAACAGCAACAGATCGTTCGGACCGATCTTTTGCGAAGGCAGATTGTGGACGGGAGCTTCGAGCAGCCGTTCCTGCGCCCCGAGTGTGGCGGCAGCGGCTACCAGCGACAGCGGAATCCAGATTAGGTGGCGCGCTTTCGTCAAGAGATAATGGTACCTCTTGCCCGGACGAAAATTGGGCCTGGCAAGGAGCCCTGGAGGGAGCGCAAAATCGCATGAAGGCCGATTGGTCCAGGTTACGCGGAGGCGAGGTTTCGCTCGGCGCGTTTTTGTCGACGGGGTATCCGGTGAATGCCGAAGTGGTGGGCCAGGCCGGGTTCGATTTTTTGATCGTCGATCTGGAACACGGTATGGGCAGTGAGCGCGACGTGCTTGGTCAGATCTATGCGCTGTCGGGCACGCCGGCCGCTGCCGTGGTTCGCGTGGAGTCGCATCAGCGGCAACGCGTCCACAGGGTGCTGGACGTGGGCGCGCAAGGCGTGATGTTCCCGCGCGTGGAGTCGGCGGCAGAGGCGCGGGAGTGCGTGGAGGCGATGCGTTATCCTCCGGACGGACACCGCGGCGTGGCGACGGTCGTACGAGCCGCCAACTACGGAGCCCGCTATGTGGACTATCGCGACGAGACCAGGCAGTCTTTGCTCGCGATTTTGCAGATAGAATCCGCTGAAGGCGTGCGTAATGTCGAGGAGATCGCGGCGGTGGACGGCGTGGATGTGTTGTTTGTGGGGCCGATGGATTTGAGCACCAGCCTCGGCGTGTTCCGCCAGTACGATCACCCGCTGTTTGTAGAAGCGGTGGCGAAGACGATCGCCGCGGCCAAGCGCAACCAGCGCGCGCTCGGGATCTTGTTGAGCTCGCCGGCGGACTACAAGAAATACTACGATCTCGGCTTCCGTTGCATTACATGCGGAACCGACGTGCTGTTTTTGCGCGACGCCTCGCAAGCGATGGTGCGGGCGCTACGCGCGGGAGCGTAGCCAGCCAAGAGCAAGTAAGTGAAAGTAAGGTCGGACGGTGTCATGAGTGCCCCGCATCCATAGACACCGCCCCTGGCTCTGAAGTTCCCGCTACTCCGCCACCTTCACCAGCATCTTGCCGGTGTTCTCGCCGCTCAACATCCCGATGAACGCCTGCGGCATTTTTTCGATGCCCTCGTAGATTCGCTCACGATAGTGCAGCTTGCCTTCACGCAACCACTGCGCCATTTGCGTCAGGCCCTCTTTGAAGCGTTCGGCGTAATCGAACACCAGAAAGCCTTCGACACGCGCGCGCTTGACGATCAGATGGAATAGATGGCGCGGTCCCTCGGCGGCTTTAGCGTCGTTGTAATGGTGAATCTGCCCACAGATAGCGATCCGCGCCCGCTGATTGATCAGCGGAAAGACGGCGTCCGTGATAGGGCCGCCGACGTTGTCGAAATACACGTCGATGCCTTGCGGGCAGAGCGCGGCGAGCGTGGAGCGGTAGTCCTTCGGTTCGACGGTCTTATAGTTGAACGCGGCGTCGAAACCAAGTTCGCCGGTCAGCCAGGCAATCTTGTCGTCGGCGCCAGCCACTCCCACGGCGCGGCACCCTTGGATCTTGGCAATCTGCCCCACCAGCGAACCCACCGCCCCGGCTGCGCCCGACACCAAGACCGTTTCGCCGGCCTTGGGCTTGCCAAGATCGAGCAGGCCGAAGTAGGCTGTCAAACCTGGCATGCCAAGAATTCCGAGCGAGGTGGAAATCGGCGCGAGGGTAGGATCCACCTTGCGAAACGCCTTGCCATCGGTCACGCAATGAGTTTGCCAACCGGTCTCCCCGACCACGATCTGTCCCACCTCAAAACGCGGATTGCGCGAGGCCATGACGCGCCCCACTCCCCCGCCCGTCATCAAGCCGCCGATCGCCACCGGAGCGGCATAGGAAGCGGCGTCCTTCATGCGCCCTCGCATGTAAGGATCGACCGACAAGTACAGCACCTTGACCAGGATCTCGCCGTCGGCGGGTTCGGGCAACGGGACCGATTCGAGCTGGAAGTTTTCAGAGGACGGCATCTCCGCCGGGCGGGAGGCGAGCAGGAAGCGCTGGTTTGTTTCTGGCATGCCCTGTCATTTTCGCTTGCCAAGCCGGTGCGCGTATGTTACATACTGTAGCATTACACTGCGTAGCACTCCGATGCCGCACAATTTCGATGTCCCGCCTCCGCCAGATCTGGGTGAACTTGAACATAGTATTCTGCGCCTCGTCTGGGAGCGGGGGCCGGTGTCGGCCGAGCAATGCCGGGAAGCGCTCGACCGGCCGCTGAAGGAGTCGACTGTCCGCACCGTGCTTCGGCGGCTCGAAGAAAAGGGCTTCGTCCGGCATACGGTGAAGGGCCGGACATTTTTGTACGAAGCGGCGGAGCAGCCTGACCGGGTGGCGGCTCGGGCCGTCCAAGGGATACTCGACCGCTTTTGCGAAGGCTCTTTCGAGCGATTGCTCAAGGGGCTGGTGGACGGAGGAGTGGTGACCGGGAAGGAATTGGAAAGGCTGGCGAAAAAGATCGCCCAGACGAAAGCGAAGGGAGCGAAAAGATAATCAGCGAGTACTGCTTTCTTCTTGTATGGTGGCGCGCTCGAACAAACTAATCCAACCCACGGTCGCCAACGGAATCAACCAGAAGTCAAATGGAACCCGGTATCTGGCCTCGCTCTTGAACACATACGCGCAGGCGAACAGCGACACGATCGGAACGCCCCACACCAGAAACTCCGCCAGCGAATACGCCCGCAGTCCGTCGTGCAGCCGGATCGTCAAACCGCACAGAAGAAAGGCGGTGAAGAACAATTCGTATAACCTGATTTTGCCGCTTTCCGGACGGACATTGAGCGGCCAAATCGTGTTCCCAAGAAACAGATAAGGAATGCTTTCAAATGACTGGACCAACACGAAAGGATCTTTGGCAATGCACTTCAGGCCTTGACGCCAGAAGTATCCCGCGTCGGTGAAGGGCCTGCCCCACCGCTTTTCCGCCACCAGATCAAGCTGGTAATAGAGTGGGGAAAGTGCCGAGTAGCCAAGGCTGTCGAAATTCCTCTTCTCCGGGCACTTTCCTTCCAGGAAGTTTAGTCCGCCGCCGGTGGCAGTTAGTCTGACCACGCCGATCTTACTGTAAGTGAGGACGCCGTGGAGGGCAAGTCCGGCCCCCACCGAAACGGCAAGCGCGGCAATCGCGGTAGCCGACTTCCTTCGGTGAAGGACCAACAGCCCGCAGGCAAAGAGCGGGAGCAAAAATATGTGGGTGCCCTTCAGCCAAAGCGCCCCGGCAAACAGGATTCCCCACAGAAACGAGAGCAGGCGGGGGGTGGGTCCACTCTTCACGATCCGTCCGGCTACCCAGGCGCCCGCCGATAGCAGGAAGGTGAAGGCGGTCTCCGGGAGAGCGTAGTTGGTCAGGTAAATCCAAGGCAAATGAATCGAGCCCAAGGCCAAGGCGACGATGCCCGCTTTGAATCCAAACCACTCTTCGGTCAGCCTCCACATCAGCACGAGCGAAGCGAACGATAAAAGAGCGTGTGCCAGCGACAGCGCCATGCCCCACTCGAAAATCCTCGCCTTCATCAGGTGCAAGATGAGCGGGAAGCCGATCGGCTGCAGGAAGTGATGGGGCTGCCAGATCTGGTCGTTGATTAGCTCGGCGGTTTGAACATATCCGCCCATGTCGGAAAAGACGTTCGATTCCAGAGGAGTTCCGAAAACGGCATAACCCAGGCGGATGAGCAGACCGAGGCCGAGAATCGTGCCTATCCATAGTCGCCGCCGCCTGATCGTCAAGTGACCATTGTAGTGGACCAGTCCCGGGCAGCCGCGACAAGGCCGTGATGAATTTTGTTGTAACGCTCCGGTCTTGACGTACACTATCTTCTTGATCGCGTCCGTCTATGCCCGCTGCCTCAAAGACATTCTCGTATCGTTGGACCACCTGGGTGGCGATCCTCCTGGTGTTAACTTATCTCGTCTATCTGTACCAGCAATATGACGCGCTTCACAATCTCAATCAACACGAATTGGCCCTCCAAGGGCGCGAGTTGGAATCGATCGTCAACAACGCGGTTGGGACGGTTCGAAAGGCTGACGAGGACATCTGCGGTTTCGACACCGATCAGCCTCAAATCGAGCTAATCTCAGCACAGAAGTGCAAGGAAGTCGGTGGACTGAAGGCCGAGGATGTCAGGATCGAAGTCGGCAATGGGCTCTTCATTAAGACCGGCCCCAAGACTGCAGAAGCGCGGGCCAAGGGTGCGAAGCCGTCCCCCGAATTTCAGGTGCAGTTGGACCGCATTCTCGATCAGCTGGCATTTCCCGAAGCCTTTCAGCTCGTGTTCGTCACCACAGCCGAGGGCCAAGTGATCCACCAGGAATCGCAAGCCAGCAGTCGATGGCGGCACAATTTGAGTTGGCAGGAAGAGAAGTTGCGCGAACCTACTCCAGGCGAAGACGAAGACATCGTGATCGCGAACCTCAAAGACTTACTCGGTTCCGATGCCAAGCCTTCTTTCGCTCAGTTGAGCTCGGCGGGCTCTCATTTCTCGCTCACCTTGGGCGGAGCGCGTCAGGAGATTTATCTCCAGCCAGTCAATTTCGGCGGGCAGAAAGCCGTCATCGGCGGAGTGGCGCCAACCGGAGAGTTGTTGCGCCGCGCGTTGCAGGTCGACACCTACCTCATCGCGCTGCTCGTGTTCGCATTCTTTGCCGGCGTGCTGGGCAAGCCGTTCGTAAAATTCTTTGCCCTCGACCCGCGCGAGCGCTTCCGGCTAAAAGATCTGCGCGGGCTGTATCTAAGTTCCGGGGCTCTCTTGTTACTTGGCTTATTCGCGGTTTTGGCGATCGACGGCTATTGCCGTTTCCGCCAGAAAGCCGACGCTGGGTTAGAGCAGTTGGCAACCAGCCTCGCCAGCAGTCTCGGCGAGGAAATTCGCGAGGGGGTCGCGCAGTTAGCCAAATACGACGAGACTGCGGCCGCAACGCCCCAGTTGCTTGGTTGCGCCGAACTGCCGACGGTTCACAACTGGTTCGATCTGAAGGCGCCCAAGTTGGAGGCCCCCTCCAGGAATATTTTTACCGAACAAGTGGCCTGGGTAGGCTCCAACGGAAAACAACTTTTCAAAGTAACTGCGGATGCGCAAGGTTCAAACCAACCGGTCGGCCACCGGCTCTATTTTAAATCCGTGCGGCAAAGGAGTCTCTATCGCATCGAAGGGCTGCCCAACGATTTTTTCATGGCGCCGAGTCTCTCGATCACCGACGGAAAGTTCTACACCTTCTTCTCCATGCCGTCGCGCATCAAGCAAAGTGGATGCACTGCCGCCGATGGGTCCCGGTCCGACGGTGAGCCGCTGACCGCAGTCCTTACCACCCGGCTGATGTCTGCACGGCAGGCCTTGCCGAATGGCTATGGCTTTGCCGTCATGAATCGCGAAGGAGCGGTGCTCTTCCATTCCGATTCGCGCCTCGCCCTGCGGCAGAATCTCTTTGCGGAACTGGGCGGTTCGTCCGCGCTCAAGTCTCTCGTGCTCGCCAGGGAACCGGGAACCATCGCCACTTCCTACCGCGAGAAGCCTCATCGCTTTTATGTTCTCCCGTTCAAAGCTCTCCAATCGGCAGGGGCGCCGCCTCATACGGGCGGGCGATTCTTTATCGTTTCTTTCCGCGACGTCTCAGCCGAAATTGCCACAGCCGCCCAAGTCTTTGAAACCAGCCTCTTCGTAATCCTGGCGCTACTCGGCGGATGGCGGCTGGCGCTGTTCCTGCTGGATTATGTATCGGCCAGAAGCCCCGGCGTGAACCGCTATGGCACCTGGATGTGGCCCCAGCAGTCGATGGCTGGTTTTTACCGATGGTTCGCCATCGGCGGGCTGATCATCGTAGCCCTAGCCTCACTGACATTCGTCCTGTTCCGGGAAGTTGGCCAATTGGTATTCCTCTTCGCACCGCTGGCGACGATCCCGTTGGGCTTGGCGGGTCACGCATGGACACAGCAGACGGGAGGCCGCCGTGAGCGTCTCCACGATCCGCGTTGGTATTACGCGATGTGGGCTTTGCTGGTCGTATGGGTAATTTTCGCGCCGGCCGTTGTGCTGTTTCGCATGACGCTGGGCCACGAGTTTGGCACCCTCGTTGAAACCGAGAACAATTGGCTGGAACAAAGAAAATTCGACATAGGCCAGGTAATCGAACAAGAGGTGCGCGCCGAAGGGTATCCGGAATCCGTTCAGTTGCGGGTGAAAGAAATTGCGAAGCGCTATCAAAGCCCAGCGCCGGAACCGTTCCGAACGGGCTCCGAACCGATACAGCAGCCGTTGAAGCAAGCGGTAGTGGGTCTATTAGAGCGGGTCGGAGACTCGCTGCCGATCCACACTGAAACTGCGATCCGGCTGCGGGCGCAACAATCGAAAGACGCCTATTTCACTTCTCCCCTCCTTTTGAACTGGTGGGCCGCCTTGTTGGTTGGGGCGCTCTTCCTGGCCGGTCATTGGTGGACCCGCTGGAGCGCGCGGCGCGTGTTCCTGATTGACTGCGAAAACCCTCCGGCCGGAGAGAGTTCGCAGAATGACGCCGAGTACTGGCGGATGCAATGGGAGCGCCTTCCGATTGACGAGCGCAATCTCCTGATCCAGATTTCCGAAGAGAACTTAGCGAATCCCAGACAAACCGAAACCGTCAAGAAACTGCTCGGCGAAGGTTACTTGAAGTTGAATCCGGATCTGCGGCTCGCCACCGGAGAGTTCGCCCGGTTCCTGAAGTCGAAAACCACGAACGAAACCCAACGGACGCAATTGGAGACATGGGAACAAGGCGACTCCGAACACGGATGGAAGCATGCCCGCCGGATCCTCATCGCAGGTTTGGCGATCCTGTTCCTGTTTGTGATCGCCACGCAACCGGGCTTTCAATCGGGCCTCACCGCCAGCTTCGGTGGCGCGACCACTGCCGTCCTCGCCATCTCCAAGCTTAGAGATGCCATGACGGCACTGTGGCCTTCGCAGTCAAAGTCTACTCCGGCAGCCTGACCGTTACTTCGTTCGGATCGTCCCGATTGCGTGTCACGCCGATCTCCGCGCTAGCGGTCTTTCCACCTGCCACGGCTGTGACCACGAATTCGCCCAGGAAGGCGCGTGTCGAGTAGGCGCCGTCCTCGCCCGTCTCCGCTTCAACGTTAGTGCGCCACTCGTTGAGCACCAACCTCTCCCAGACATCGCCCATCGCCCGGCGAGACCAATCGCGGCGAAAAAGCCCGGCGCCTTGGTCGCCCAGCCAATGCGCACCATCCCAAAAGCCCCACAGCAGGAATGATTTGATCGAAGGCTGGGAGAACGCCGCGGTGAGGTAGTCCGCCAGATACTCGCCTTGCTGCGCTTCGTCCCGAAATCCGCCGAACACCACGTCGAACTCAGTGATCTCGATCGGCAGCCCGAACTGCGCCCATTCTTCCCAGATTTCGAGCACCTTCCCGATCGGCGTGAGAGGCGTGTTCATATGGCCCTGATCGCCCAACACAGTGACCGGCGCTCCGTTGGCCAGCAACTCCTTTACGACCGCGATCGCGCCAGCGTTATGCGCATTGTTCGCCCCGGCGCGATTGTTTGAGATGTTGTAGTCGTTATACGCCAGGTCCACGAACGGATCCGTCTCGCGTGCCCATTGGAATACCTGCCACAGCAGTTCGCGCCCGTTATCGCGAAAAACTTCGTTGTTCGTATAGGCTTCGTTCACCACGTCCCACACCGGCACGCGGCCGCGAGTGCGAGTCACATAGTCGCGTACGTGGCTTTCAATCGCGGCGCGCATGGGTTGGCCGCGCAAATCGCGCAAGCGCGCGGGCAGATAACGATAGCTGGGCCAAAGCAGGTTATGCCCGCGAACGGGAATCCCCCGCTCCGCGCACCAGGTCAGCATCCGGTCCGCCGTCGCAAAATCGTTCCCGTTGGACCAGTCCCACTTCAGCTGATTCTCCAGCACAGCGTAGTTGAACAGTTTCTGAAACTGCACACGGTATTCTTCGCCGTCGCGGGTGTTGGCAAAAAGCGGAGTGTTGGCGATCGCCGTGCCAAACAAAAAAGCGGCGCTCCGTTGCTCGACCTTGACCTTCGCTCCGCTCACCGGCTTGCCCGCCGCATCCACCACGCGCACCACGAGCGGCCCCATGCGGATCCGGCGGATGCGCTCCGCCGCAGGCTCACGCCAGGTATCGTCGCGCGTCTGCCCGCCGAATGGGTCGAAGTTGATCGCGGGCAACGGCGCGTTCGCCGGACCCGAATCTTCCAGGCGAATCCCAGCCAACTCCACCACGCCTTCGTCATATCCCGTGCGAATGCGCAGCGCCGAATCGCTGCCTGCGTAGGCCGCCGATTGATACGGTAGCGCAATCTCTTTCCATTCGCCCGTCAGCCGGATCAGATAGGAAAGCGACTTACTGTACGGATCGCGATTCAACTCATGCACCAACTCAATGCGGCTGTTGCTGGCTGAACGAGCCCACAAGTGGAAGCGCAGGAATCGCCCCGCGGGAATCGCCGCAGGCACGGTGACGGTCAATTGACTGGACCACGGCGTGGCGGGCGTCGCCGTAGGTGTCGCCGCCCGAAGACCGCTCTCGAAACCGCCCGGCGAGCCCTCTGCGGCAATGGTCTCAAGCGGGCGATTGTAGCCCCAACGTTGATTGGCGATCAGATCGTCCTGCGCGCGCAAGACTGGCTGGATCAAAAAGCAACAGGGGATTGCCGCAAGAACGTACTTCATTTTTGTCAGAATTCCGCCGCTCTGATCGCACCCGGCCTGATCTTCAGACGCTCGGGTCCTCACGTAAGTCGTGAATGACTGGAGGGAGCAGTTCTTCCACCCGGATCTCCGCGTCGGGCACGGCAAGAGGAGCGATGCGTTCATCGGCCGAGTAAGTCCTGATCGAGCGAAATCCGACTGCCATGGGGTCCCGATGCGAGATGATGCGGCAGCCGTTGATGTCGACGACCCAGTAATCGGCGATTCCAGCCCGTGCGTAGAGTCGTGCTTTCACGCCCAGGTCGAAGGCCAACGTCGAATCGGATACTTCAACTAACAGGGAAACATCTCCGGATCGCGGACGCCGCCCTAGGCGAACGATGCTTTCATTCAGAAGAATGAAGTCCGGTTCCGGCGCGTTGATGGGATTGTCCTCAGACCGAAGGTCGATCGCCCCCTCCTGAATCGCTCGCTCAGCGCCAAAGCGCCCAACGAGCCACTTCACGAGCAACACAATCGTAACGGTGTGGCGATGGTTTTTGGGCACTTTGGGAATCAAGGCTCCTTCAATCAACTCGAAGCGATCGTAGTCGAGAGAACCCTCGCCAGCCATCCGCTCACAATCCTGGCGCGTCAAGACTCTAGGAAACGGCAATGTGACGGCAGTAGACATCCTGCTCCGATTATCGCGCTATCGCTTCGTGCCCGGAGGCGGCAGGTGCAGCCCTTCGCAAATACTCTGATAGACCTCGGCCAGCCCGCAATTGGCATCCACGGTCAGCAGCATATGCTTGCGTTGAAACAACTCAAGCAATGGCGCGGTCTTCTCGTGGTACTCCTGCAGCCGCACGCGCAGTGCCGTCGGGTTGTCGTCGGCCCGCTTGGTAAAACCGGAGCCTTGCCCAACCGCGGCGCGCGACATCACCCGCTGAAACACCACATCGTCGGGGATATCCAAATAGATGGCATGATCGAGATTCCAGCCCTCAAACAGATACTCCGCTTGCGAGCGCGTGCGCGGGAATCCATCCAGCACAAACCCAAAATTCCAATCGTGCTCTTCCAGCCGCTTGGCCACCACTTCTTCTACGATCTCGTCCGGCACCAGCCGGCCCTCGTTCATGATGCGGGTGATCTTGGCGGCCAGCTTGGTATGGTGCTGCATGTTCCACCGGAAAACGTCGCCGATCGAGATATGTACGAAATCGTAGTCCTTGCACAAAAGCTGCGCCTGCGTGCCTTTACCCGCTCCTTGCGGGCCTACAATAACGATCTTGTTGTCCATCACCCCAAAACAAAAGAGCAGGCCAGCAAGCCTGCTCGTTTTGCCTTTCGAACTTGCATTGTATCCTAAAGTGATAGGCAGGTAGTGTTTGTCGAAATTCTCTCTCGCATTTAAGAGCTTTTTTTCTCTGTTGTTTAGCGGTAAGCTTCCCGAAGATGTCCTGATCGCGTTGAATCTCACGCGCCGCGTCGTCATGCCACAGGCGTCGAAACCGGCAGCGGCGGCTGCTCCAACTGAAGCGTCCAAAGCCGTCGAGTCGGCCAAGGCATCCGACGGAGCCGTGCAGATCCTGGCGATCCTGCAAAGGGAGGCGCGCCTGATCGACTTCCTCGAAGAAGATATCGGCCCCTACACGGATGAACAAGTGGGCGCCGCCGTCCGCGACATCCATAAAAATTCGCGCGCCGCGCTGGAACGCCATGTCACGCTTAGGCCCGTGGTCGATGGCGTCGAAGGGACCAATACGAATCTGGCCAGCGCCGGCCTCGATGCCAAGGACACCACGCGCCTGCGCATCGTCGGCAAAGTTCCGGCTGACGGCAAAGTGGACTCGGGCTTGCTCCGCCATCGTGGCTGGCGCGTCGAAAAGATCGACCTGCCCACCACGCCGATGGGCAAGAAAGCCGCGATTCTGGCCCCGGCCGAAATCGAAGTCGAGTAGCTCACCGATATGGCGAGACATTTCGTCGGCATCGATCTGGGCACCACCAACTCCGCGCTAGCATTTGCGCGCGAAGGAGAAGCCGAAGACGCGGCGTTCCCCCCGGTTCATGTGGTTGATATCCCGCAAGCGGTAGCCGAAGGGCGCGTGGAAGGGCGGCGCACGCTTCCGTCCTTCCTGTTTCTGAGCGAGCCCCCAATCGCCGGCGCACACGCGCGCGAGCAAGGCGCCTTGACGCCAACCAAGTTGATCCATTCGGCCAAGAGCTGGCTGTCGAATCCACAAGTGGACCGCACCGCGAAGATCCTGCCGTTCGACGCGCAAGAAGGCGGCCGCGTGATGAGCCCGGTGGAAGCCTCGGCGCGCTACATCGCGACGATGCGCGAAGCCTGGGAAAAGTCCACGGGCCTGGTGCTCGCCGAACACGACACCGTGCTGACCGTGCCCGCGTCGTTCGATGAAGAGGCGCGCGAGCTCACCGTTGAAGCCGCTAAACTGGCAGGCATCACGCGTTTGACGCTACTTGAAGAGCCCGCCGCGGCGTTCTATTCCTGGATCGCGAACCATCTCACGCAATCGCGCAAGGATCTCTTCGACGGGCAGATTGTGCTGGTGTGCGACGTGGGCGGCGGCACCAGCGATTTCACCCTGATCCGCGTCGGCCGCACTGGCGACAAGATTGAATTCACGCGCACAGCCGTCGGCCGGCACTTGTTGCTGGGCGGTGACAATCTCGACCTCACGCTCGCGTGGCTGGCTGAGTCTAAACTCAACGCACAGCTTTCCACGCGCCAGCGCACCGCGTTACGGCGGCAATGTTCGGCGGCGAAAGAAAAGATGCTGGCCGACGCGACGTTGGAATCGGTTCCGATCACCGTGCTGGGTGGCGGCTCGTCGCTCATCGGCGGCACGCTGCGCACTGAGATCACGCGCACCGAAGCCTTGGAATTGGCGCTCGACGGCTTCCTGCCTTTCTGCGAAGCGACGGACCGTCCGGCACACGAGGAGATGAGCCCGTTCCGCGAAGTCGGCCTGCCCTACGAAACCGACCCGGCCATCACCAAGCATCTGGCAACGTTCCTCGCCGATGCGGGCGGGGCCAAGCCCGATGCGATTCTCTTCAACGGCGGCTTCTTCATTCCCGATTTGCTGCGCGATCGCGTGGCGGACGTGCTGGAGAAATGGCATGGCAAACGCCCTCAGGTGTTTGAGAATCGCGATCTCGATCTCGCCGTGGCCGTCGGCGCCGCCTACTACAGCTATGTGCGTTCAACGGGCGCGGGCTTGGTCGTGCAAGGCGGCTTGCCGCGATCGTACTACGTCGAGCTCGACGCCAAGGGCGACAAGATTCGCGCCGTCACGGTGATGCCGCGCGGGACTGAAGAGGGCTCGCAATTGGAGCTCGATCTCGATGGGCTCCAACTGGTAGCCAATAGGCCTGTCGCTTTCAAGCTGTATTCGTCGCTCACGCGCATGGACGACGCGCTCGGCTCCATCGTGGAATTCGACAAGACCGACGTGGCCGAAGCGCGGCTTCATCAACATGCGCCGCTCCAAGCGGTCATCCGCTTCGGTAAGGCGGGCGCTGAGCGCAGCGTGCCCGTGAAGTTGATTTCGAAGCTCACCGAAGTGGGCACGCTCGAACTTTGGGCGGACTCGAAGGTGAGCGAGAATCGTTGGCGTCTGCAATTTGAACTGCGCAAACAGGCCGCCGCGGAATCGGCAGGGCGTCCCGCAGCGGTGTTAAGCGAGGATGCCGTCAACGCAGCCGTAGCCCTGATTCGCGATACTTTCGAGCGCTTCACGTTGGAACCCGAACAACTGCCGGCGCGGCTTGAACAGACTCTTGGACTCGGACGCGCGTCGTGGCCGCTCGGCGCGATCCGCAAATTTGCCGACCTCTTTCTCGAACTCGCCGCCAGTCGCAAACGCTCCGCCGCGTACGAACTGCGTTGGCTCAATCTCGCAGGCTTGTGCCTGCGCCCTGGCTTCGGTTACCCCGGAGACGACTATCGCATTGAGCAGGCGCGCCGCATCTTTGCCAGCGGCCTCACCTTCGCCAATGCCGTACAGAACGAAAGCGAATGGTGGATTTTCTGGGGCCGAGTCGCGGGCGGACTCACGCGGAATCAACAGACCGATATCTACCAGCGTGTGTCCGGTACTCTCTTGCCCAAACGCGGCGAGAAGGTGCGCACCAACACGAGCCTGCAGCGCGAAATGTGGCGCTGTGCCTCCAGCCTGGAGTTGCTGCCCGCCGGCACACGGAACGATCTCGGCGAAGCGCTGGTGAAACGCGTTGTGTCGGGCGAAGGACGCGAGTCCGAATTGTGGTGCCTGGCGCGATTGGGCGCTCGTGAGTTATTCTACGGGCCAACGAATCAGGTGCTGTCAGCCGGCACGGTTTCGCGCTGGGTCGAATCTCTCGGCAAAACGCCAATCGCGGCCGAAGCGCTGGCGTCGATGGCGCGCCGGACAGGAGATGGGTATCGCGATCTTCCGCCGGCAGCCGTGGCCGTGGCGCGCCGCGTGATCGACCAGCATAAGGATGCGGCGAAGTTATCGGCTCTACTGGACGGCAAGGCGGGACGCGATGCCGAATCGCTCAGCCGGATCTTTGGCGAAGAGTTGCCCAGCGGCTTGCAGGTGATGGCGGCGGTGGGGGAACAATCGGGGTGACCGAGCTCGACCTCGTCCGCTGGATCCGCGCTCGTGGCCGAGGCATCGGCGACGATTGCGCGGTTTTGCCCGGCGGGCGCGGAAACAACATGCTCGTGACTACGGACATGTTGATCGAAGATGTCCACTTCCGCCGGGCCGATCCGCCGGCGCTGGTGGGACATCGAGCGTTGGCGCGCGGTTTGAGCGACATCGCGGCCATGGGTGGCGTGCCGCGTTGGTGCCTACTGTCGCTCGCCGTTCCGGAGTGGGCTTCGGCTGCGTGGACCAAACGATTCTTCGCTGGCTTGCTCGATCTCGCCAAGTTACACAAGACTCCTCTCGTCGGCGGCGACACATCCCACGCCAGACAAGCCGTCGCCGATATTGTCGTGATCGGCGAGGCGCCACGGGGCGAAGAACTTCGCCGGAGCGGAGCGCGGCCGGGCGATGGCATCTATGTAAGTGGAGCGCTGGGCGGCGCTGGAGCCCGCAACTACGCGCCGGTGAAGATTGAACCGCGTCTCGCGCTCGGCCGGTTCTTGCGCAAGAAAAGAGCGACGGCCTGCATGGACATCACCGATGGGCTGTCGCTCGATCTGCATCGCCTCTGCGTTGAATCGGGAGTGGCGGCGGTGATCGATCATCCCCTGCCCGTAGTTCATGGCGCGACACTCGAACAAGCGTTGCACGCTGGTGACGACTACGAACTGCTGTTCACCGCACGCGAGGAACCGCCGCGCTCCTATCGTGGCCTCGCCCTCACGCGCATCGGCTCCATCGTGAAAGGACCCGCCGGGCGCCTTGAGTTATTCGGCCGCCGCCACACACCCAAGGGCTACGATCATTTGGGGAGCCCCAAGGAGCGCAGCCGAAAATGAATCCGCAAGGTCTGGGCCTCGCCGTACTCACTGGCATGATCGCGCCGGCCGTGCTGATCTCCGCCTGCGGACCTCTGCTGTTATCCACGACGATCCGCTTTGGACGCATCGTCGATCGCGCACGAGAGTTGTCCGATCGTCTGGAAAAACTGATCCACGGCAAGAGCGACGAAGAGCACGTCGAAGAGAAAATCGAGATATTTTACGAGCAGCTTAACCGCCTTTCACGCCGGGCTCACATGTTGCAGCGCGGCATGATGTCGTTGTATCTGGCGCTCGGGAGCTTCATCGCTTCGAGCGTCGCCATCGGCGTGATGGCCTTCGCCGGACTCAAGGGCGCAGACTGGGTGCCGGTCATGATCGGAATCTTCGGCACGCTTTGCCTGCTCTATGGCAGCCTCACCCTGATTCGCGAAGCGCGTCTCGGCCTCGAATCGCTCACCATCGAGATGGACTTCATCCGCAAGATCGGCGGGCATCGGGCTAACCAGCGATAATCACGGGGATGGCTCTCCCCGATCCCGGCCCGGTGCTTGACCTCATCGAAGCGTTCCGACGCTCAAAGACAATGTTCGCGGCGGTCTCTATGGGTGTGTTCGACCGGCTGTCGGCAGGGCCGGCCTCGGCGCAACAACTGCGAAGACCCGGAGAGGATCCCAGCGCGTTTGACCGCTTTCTCGACGCCTGCGTATCACTCGGCTTGCTGGAGAAACACGGCGGACTCTACGCCAACTCACCCGTAGCCGACGCCTATCTGCGCCGCGACAGCCCAAACACATTGACCGGCTACATCAACTATTCCAATGACGTTCTTTGGCAAATCTGGACGCACCTTGAAGACGGTATCCGCGAAGGAACCAACCGCTGGAAGCAAGCCTTCAACCTGGACGGGCCACTGTTCTCCGCCTACTACAGCACCGAAGAGCGAAAGCGCGAGTTCCTCCTGGGCATGCATGGCCACGGGCGGATGTCGAGCCCGGGCATCGCCGCTGCTTTCGACCTGAGCCGCTTCCGGCGCGTGGTGGACCTCGGCGGAGCCACGGGCCACTTGCCGGTCGCGATCCTGGAACGCTATCCCGCCATGGAAGCGGCGGTGTTCGACCTCCCGCAGGTAATCGCATCGGCGCGCCAGTTCACACAAGGCACGAGAGTCGAGTTGATCGCCGGCGACTTCTTCACCGGCCAACTGCCGTCTGCAGACCTTTATTCGCTCGGCCTCATTCTGCACGACTGGGGCGACGAGAAGGTACGCTTACTGCTCGCTCGCATCTACGAGGCGTTGCCAAAGGGCGGCGGCCTCCTCATCGCCGAACGGCTCTTGCACGACGACTTACTAGGCCCGGTATCGACTCACATGCAGTCGCTCAACATGTTACTCGCCACCGAAGGGCGCGAACGCAGCTTCGGCCAATATTCAGAATTGTTAAGCGAAGCGGGCTTCACCGGAATGCAAAGGCAAATGACCGGATTGCCTTTAGACGCGGTGTTGGCGTTGAAAGGATGACGCCCTCTCTTTTCATCGTTCCGGTCGGCCCCAGTCCTGAGAACCGGCGCTATCATTGATCTTGTGGACCGAAAGGAACTCCAGAATCTTTCAAGGATTCGGCTAAGGGAGGCGAACGCTCTGCTCAAACTTGGGCTATTCGATGGCGCCTTCTATTTGGCTGGATACGCGGTTGAGTGCGGCTTGAAGGCGTGCATCGCCAAAGGAACGCGGCGAGGCGAGTTTCCAGACAAGAAAAAAGTCGAATCCAGCCATACCCATAACTTGCTCCAATTGAGCCGAATCGCGGGCCTTGATGAAGACGTCCAGAGGCAGGTGGCGAGCGATACGGAATTTGGAGACAGTTGGACCCGTGTTCAATCCTGGTCCGAACAAAGCCGATACCGCCGGCATCCGCCAGAGTCCGCACGCGCGATGCTGAACGCGGTCAGCAACCGCAAGCATGGAGTTTTCTCATGGTTACAGAAACATTGGTAAGTATAGATATCGATCGTGGCGCGGAAATCTTAAAGATTCTCGACGCCGCGAAACTGAAGGTTTGCGTGGCCGCGTGGATGTTCTTGTCTGAGTATGAGGATTGGCGCCTGGTGGTATCGGCGCGTCTATTCGATTCGCCCGGCCCGCGCTCGGGTTACGGGTTACTCCGGCATTCTTTGACAGCGGCAGGCCTGGAGCCTCATAAAATTCCTACCATGTTGATCCTGCCAATGACCGACCCTTCTATTCGAGACCTGCGCCGAATCTTCCGTAAAGCCAAAAGTGTTGAAGGAATGCGATTGGGCGGGCAGATGATTGGCGATCGATTTCTGCAGGATGCGTACGTCTATCGGATATCTTGAGAAAATGACCTTGAGACTCGCTCCAATGTTCCTAACGTTGAGCGCGATAGCCATCGCCCAACCCGTGACGCTCCAAAACCCATTGGCTTCAGCGATTTCCTACAAGGGAAAGCAGGCGACTCGGCTGACCGCCCCTGCGTCCACGATCGCCGGAGCCGACTACCTCGCCATCGCGCCTGGCATCGAATTCTCGAACGGAACCATTGAAGTCGACATCGCCGGAGAGCCAGCCCCAAGCGCCGGAGCCGCCGCTCGGGGATTTGTGGGCGTCGCTTTCCGCATCCAGCCGGACCGGTCAATCTATGACTGCTTTTACGTCCGGCCCACCAATGGCCGCGCAGAAGATCAGGAACGCCGCAATCACTCCGTCCAATACATCTCGCACCCGCAATTCACTTGGTCGAAGCTTCGCCAGGAAACACCTTCGCGCTACGAATCCTATGCCGACATTCAGCCCGGCGAATGGATCCATTTAAAGATCGAAGTCAACGGCGACAAGGCCCGGCTCTATGTGAACGGCGGCGTTCAGCCGGTCTTGATTGTCAACGACGTGAAGTCGGGCGCATCGGCGAAAGGCGGCGTCGCGATCTGGTTCGAAGGTTCGACCATCGCGCACTTCGCAAACCTCGTGGTCAAAAGCCAGCCACGGTGACGTTGATCGGGAATCCCTCGCGCACGCTCTGCGTCACAGTGCAATAGTCTTCGAACAAGCTTAAGCACCGTTGAGCCTTTTCGCGATCCGCCTCGGCGATAGCAGGATCCAATTCCACATCTACGCCCTTGATGCGGAGCCGGCCCTTTTCGGTGCGATCGATCCGCGTCGTGACACGGGTCTTCATCAGGCCCAGCTCAACCCGGCTCTTTCTGGCGCACATGAGCAGGCTCGCGCTCAAGCAATTGCCGATGGCGGCCGACAGCAGACGCGCGGCGGTCGGCCCGGCATCCTTACCCAATGGCGGCGCTTCGTCGAGCGTCAAATCGGAATGTTGCGGGTTGTCGAAGCGGACGCGGAACTCGAAGTCCTCGACCTGATCGACGGTTATAGTGAATTCGGTCATGGCTCCCATGGTATCGGGAGCGGGCGGCTATTTGTTAAGCGAAATGCGGGCAGCGAAAGAGTCGTACGAGCCCGGCGCGCGCTTGTTCATCCACTCGATGAAATCCTTGGCGACCGTCTCCAGGTTCTTCATCGCGCAAGGGTCTTTGTAGGCTTCGCGGATCGACGGGAGGAGCTTCGAGATTCGCGTATAGATCAGCAGCAGTTCCCGGTTGCTCTCAAAGAATAGCTCTTCGCTCAGTACACCAGCCGTCACGAACGAAGCGGCCATATCCCAGTAGGAAACCACCTGCCGGTAGTTGGCGTTTTCCTTGGAGCCCAGCGGGCAGAGCGTCAGGAATTCTTCCATGGTCGACGCCTGGAAGTTGGCCGTGAACCAGGCCCGCGCCTCGCGCATGCGCTCTTCGCGCCGCATGTCGTACAGGCGCAGAATCAGATTAGCGTCGTCGAACGTCGCCGTTGGAGAGAACTTAGCCATAAACGTCTAGAGTAGCGCAGCCGCTTCACACAGACGGAACGCCCACCGAAACCGGGACCGACGCCGTCATTCGATTCGGAGCCGATCGAAAGAGATCGAACGCCACCGATTGTCCCCGGATATCTTCAACCACCACCTGATCCATGAAGTAGCCGGACTTGTGGCTGATCTCTTTGATCTCGGCATACGGGATCGAGTGCGCCATGGTGCGGAACCAGCGGCGAGCCATGAACGTAAGCTTCTTCTCTCGGAAACACAAGTAGCCGATCGAGCGATTGAGGCCAATCGAGGACTTAGTGGCAACCGAACGTACGCCCACCGTCACGCCCGCTTTGTTGGCGATCTCCTGAGGAATCGAGTCTATATATGGATGCAGCACGTTCCACGCGGCGCGAGCATGGACGTCGGCGAGCGCAGCTTTCGGCAACGCCGCAGCCGCCGCGGGTCCCATACCAGCCCAGCGATTCATGAGCGTCCACAACGCGGAGACTTCCACGCGGATCTGGCGCATCAGGCCAGGCGCGACATAGGCGAAGCCGCCGAGGAACACGGCCAGGAAGCCAAGAAAGATGCCGGGATGCGCGCTGATGAACCAGAGCGCGAGCGGCGCAGCGAGATCCTCAGCCGCGCTCAGCATCCAATTCGAGTAGGGCTCCGGGCTATGGTTGACGGCAAAACGCGTGGCCGCTTTGGCCGAGTGCGTAGTCAACGCGACGCCGCCCGAAAGGATCGCAAGCAAGGCCTTCCAAACCGGATCGACTCCGCCGCCCAGCGCCGTGGCAGCCATCGCCATAGCGGCCAGCGGACGGATGAACGTGTGTACCGAATCCCACGCGCTGTCGATCCAAGGAATCTTGTCGGCTAAAAATTCAACCAAGCCAAGGAACCCGGCCACGGCCATCACGCGGCCATCGGCGAGCACGGTCATCGCGGCCATGGTTTCGTTCGGCGTGAACCAGTGAAACCGGATCGCCATGCCGAGCGCGACGACGGTGGCGTAGAGCCGAAAGCCGGACAGAAAACCGAGACCCAAGGTCGTTCCGATCAGGCCAACGATGTCGGGCGCGCCGGCCACGGCTCCGCCTGGCCGCAGCATTCTATCCAAGATTTCGGCTGGATTCACTCCCTCTGTATTAGCACATACGGGCGCGATTGAGCTACCCGGACTTCCTCAGCACCCGGAAGATCGCGGCGCCGTACTTCTCGACGCTGTGCAATCCCATGCCTTGAATCGCCAACAAAGCGTTGGTGGTTTGCGGGCGTTCTTCGGCGATCGCGCGCAGAGACCGATCCGTCATGACTCGGAAAGCTGGCACGCCCTGACGCTTGGCCTCGGCGAGGCGCCAAGCTTTCAGGGCCTTCTCCGCTTCGCTAGTCTCGGGCGGTAGTGAGTAAAGAGGGGGCTGAGGTTTGGCAGCAGCCGGGGCTTTGGCGGATGGCGCCTTCTTCTTCGCGGCGGTCGGCTTGCGGCTCCTGTTGCGAGCCGGACGTTCGTCGCCTTCGATGATTTCGGTGATGGCGAAATCCAGGCTGCCCGCCTTCGCTTCGGCGCGCCCATCGAGCGTGATGTGGACTTTGCGGAAGCTGATCGACCGGCCGTCCTTCTCAAAGCTTGCGTCTTCCAAGCGCACCAGCGCCGCGCGCGCGAGACCACCGAGAAGCCGCTCGAAGTCCCGGCGCGGCATCGCACCTTCTCCGCCCACGTCGGTATGAAGCCGCCCAGCGGCGAGCGTCCCGGCTTTGGTGAGCAACTCCAGAATCCTGCCGGCCAGCTTGCGTTCGGTCGCGGTGGGCTCGCGAAAGAGTTGAGTCAAGCAATCGTCTGGCGCGCAGAAGTCGCAGATGCCGCAGTTGGTCCGGCCATCCAGGATGTCGCCGAAGTGGCGAACCAGCGTGGCCATGCGGCATTGCTTGTTGTCGGCAAACCGCAGCATCTCTTCGAGCTGACCAGCCTTCTGATCGCGCTGCGCCTCATAGCCATCGCGCCAAGTGGGTTCGCCGCGCGAGACGTTCTCTTCAAAGTCGACAATGGCGCCGCCATGGGTCCAAAGCTTTTCAAGCGCGGTATCGAACTCCTCTTTCAACTTGCAGCGGAGGCGGAGTTCTTCCTTGGGTTGCGGCTGGTCTTCCAGCTTGCGGTAGATCTCGGCGAGCGCGTTGGGTTCGGGATAATCGCGCTCAAAGAAGAAGTCGTGCGTGCGGCGGTCCGCGTAGGACTGCATGAGGATCGCGCGCGAAGTCTGTCCGTCGCGCCCGGCGCGCCCAATCTCCTGATAGTAGGCCTCCATTGAGCCTGGCGTCGAAGTATGAATGACGGTGCGAATGTTCGCCTTGTCGATGCCCATGCCGAAGGCGATGGTGGCGACGATTACGTCGAGCCCGTCGCCCAGAAAACGCGCCTGTACGTCGGACCGGCGCTGCGCGTCCAGCCCGGCGTGATAGGCCGCCGCGCGGAACTGCCCGCTGAGTAACGATGCGACCGATTCGGCTTCCTTGCGCGACGGTGTGTAGACGATGGCGGGAAGCCGGCCGTCTTTGGCGAGCAGGCTGGCCGCGAGTTCACCACGTTTTGAGGGAGGCACTTCGACTACTTCAATGGCGAGATTGTCGCGACGGAAACCTTGAATGAAACGCGGGCCTTTGAGACCGAGTTGCTCGACGATGTCGGACTGCACACGGGGCGTGGCGGTCGCGGTCAGCGCCAGTACGGGCGCGGGGCGGAAAGATTCGAGATACGGCCCGATGCGCCGGTAATCCGGACGGAAGTCATGCCCCCATTGCGAGATGCAGTGGGCTTCATCGATGGCCACGAGCGCGGGCTTGCGCTTGGTCAGCATCTCAGGAAAGCCGGGCACGCGGAAGCGCTCCGGGGCGATGAAGAGGAAGTCGAGGTTACCTTGCAGGTAGTCGATACAGACCTGCCGCGAGGCCGCGCGATTGAGCCCGGAGTGAATGCGTTCGGCGCGCAAACCATTGGCTCGGAGCTTCGACACCTGATCTTCCATCAGCGCGATTAACGGGCTGACGACCAACGTTGTGCCGCCGCGCGCAAGGCCGGGGATCTGGTAACAGAGCGACTTGCCCGCGCCTGTCGGCATCACGACGAGCCCGTCATTGCCTTCGACGATGGCCCGGCAGACTTCGGCTTGGCCGGGCCGGAATTTGGCGAAGCCGAAGCGCTCATGGAGGATCTCTTCGATGGGACGGCCGGCACTGTCAATCCTGGGCGGTAACGGCTGCGATGGCGGAGTGGCGAGTTGCGGCGCGCCCTGTTGTTGTTGTTGGCGGCGCGGCGCCGCAGCGGTGGCGGGGATTCCCGTGAACACCTTGCCGACAACGTCGGCCACATACTCCTCAATGCCGTCTAGGAACGGGCCGAGTTCCGCCTTGCCGCGATGGATGCGCTGCAACACCGCTTCCCAGTTGCCCGTCATCGCCGGGCTCTTCACTTCCGGATGGACCACTTCAATCAGATGGATGCCCTTGTCGGTTGCTACAAGACTCTTGCCCTGACGCTCAACATAGGTGCGGGTGAGCAGGACTTCGATGATCGCCGCGCGCGTGGCGGGCGTGCCCAGACCACACTCTTTCATGGCGTCCGAAAGTTCTTTATCGTCAAGCGATTTGCCGGCGCTTTCCATCGCGGTCAGGAGCGTAGCTTCAGTCAGGCGTTTGGGCGGGCGCGTCTTTTTAGAGATAGCCTCAACGTCCATTACTTGTTGGGGCTGCGCTTCGTGTAGTCCGCCAGGTAAAGACTTACTCTCGTCCTCTTCGCCTTTGGCCGCTTTTTTCGCCTTCTTCTCAGGAACGATGTCGAGTATCTTCCAACCAATCTGCTCGACGGCCGTCCCGCTCGAAAGATACTTGTCAACGGCGCCTGGGTTGGTAATCGCGGTGATCACAGTAGTAACCCGCCAGATATGTTCGTCGTGCCAGGCCTGTAACAGGCGCCGGCAAACCAAGTCATAGATGCGCCTCTCATCGGCGGTCAACTGATCGAGCTGGGGGCGCGTTGTCGTGGGAATGATGGCGTGATGATCGCTGACCTTTGTATCATCCACGTAACGGCGCCCCAGCGGCTCGACGCCGGTTCCCGGCGCGAGTTTATCCCGATACGGCCCTTGGATCGCGGCCACAATGCCGGGCAGCGTGGCGGCGACATCTTTGGACAGATGGCGGCTATCGGTGCGCGGGTAACTGAGTAACTTATGGCGCTCATACAGGGCCTGCGCCACTTCAAGAGTCTTCTGCGCGCTAAAGCCGAAGAGCCGGTTGCCATGGCGTTGTAACTCGGTCAAGTCATAGAGGAACGGCGGGGCCATCCGCTGCGTCTCGCCCTTGACGGATTCAATGGCCGCGGCGCCCGTGCGCGCCCGCTCGACGATCTGCCCGGCCTCAACACCATCGGAGGCAAGCCGCATCGATTCGCGCGGCGAGTCTTTGCCTTGTCGAAACCAAGTGCCGTCATACTGCGATTTGCCTTGGTCCGGTGAGAAAGCCGCAATCACTTCGACGTAATCTTCGGGGACAAAGGCGCGAATCTCCAGTTCGCGCTCCACCAAGATTGCCAGCGTCGGCGTCTGCACGCGTCCGACGCTGAAGTCTTCGCCGAGCGCCAGTGTGTAGGCGCGTGACAGATTCATGCCGACCAGCCAATCGGCGCGGCTCCTTCCGCGCGCCGCGTCCGCCAACGGATCGTAAGCCGCGCCAGGCTTCATCGTGTCGAGCCCTTTGCGGATCGCCTCCGGGGTGAGCGAGGAGATCCACAGCCGGCTGACCGGTTTCGAGCAGGCCGCGGCTTCGTAGATGTAACGAAAAATCAGCTCGCCTTCGCGTCCAGCGTCCGTGGCGCATACGACCTTCCCGATACGCGGCGACGTGAGAATCTTGCGAACCACTTCAAACTGATCGCTCGTTTTGTCGTAGACCACCAACGGCCACTCGCGCGGCAACATCGGCAACGATTCGCGCCGCCAGGTTTTCCAATCGGGCCGGATCTGATTGGGTTGCGCGAGATGGACCAGATGGCCGATGGCCCAGGTGACGACGTAGCCCGAGCCATGCAAGAAGCCGTCGCCTTTGGTGGAGGCGCCGACAACGCGTGCGATATCGCGAGCGACCGAAGGCTTTTCGGCGACAATAGCGATATTCTGTTCTGCGGCGGGGCCACTCATGCGGAACCTTCTATTGTCCCGCAGTCACTTGTCGCGCGCCGCAGCATCTACTATGAAACGGAGTCAAATATGCTATTTCAAGTCTCATCGGTCAAGTCTCTGGAAGAAATCGAGCGAGGTCTGCAGGAATCGGCCGCGCGGAACCAGTTTGGGGTGATCGCGATCCACGACCTGAAAGCGACCCTGGCCAAGAAGGGCGTCGAGCTAGCTCAGGAATGCCGCGTGTACGAGGTGTGCAATCCGCACCAAGCCAAGAAAGTTTTGGACGCCGATGGCGCGATGTCGACCGCGCTGCCTTGCCGGATTTCGGTATATGGCACGCCGCAGCATTACACGCTCGCGACGATGCGGCCCACTGAAATGATGAAGGCGTTCGACGCGCCTGCGATTGCCGCGGTGGCGCAGGAAGTGGAAGAAGTCATCGTGAAAATGATGACAGAGGCCGCCGCTTAGTATTTGTCGTTTCATCTCAACATATTCATACTTCTTGTTCTTTCGGAGGGGCACCGTTCGACAGCGGAAAACTCCGCAAGAATCCTGGCCGCCGATAAACGCCGATCAACGCCGATAGCGCCAATGGGCAGGGCTAGCCAGGCGAAGAACCGTGAAGAGCGCGGCACAAAGAGTACGTGGCATAACGATCTCGCCTTCCGCTTGTCTTGACGCGCGGTGGCACGGTCCGGTTTCGATCCGCTTGGCCGAAATTCCCCGGCCCGGTTTGGGTGTATATTTACGGAGCGTGAGCGTACAAAATCAGTCTGGGTCTTCCACGGTCGCGGCTGCCAGAAATACTGGGGTCGACGCCTATCGCGGGTTCGTAATGTTGCTGATGATGGCGGAGGTGCTCCGGTTGGCTCAGGTAGCCAAGGCGACACCGGGAAACTGGCTCTGGGCGCTCCTCGCCTCGCAGCAGACACACGTGGATTGGGCCGGCTGTTCGTTGCACGATACAATCCAGCCCGGCTTCTCGTTCCTGGTGGGAGTGGCGATTCCGTATTCAATCGCAAGCCGGGTGGCGAAGGGCGGAGCGTTCGCGGGGATGCTGGGACACGCGTTGTGGCGCTCGTTTGCGCTGGTTGCATTGGGTGTGTTTTTAAGGTCGGGTAACGGCACGCAGACTAACTTCACGTTTGAAGACACGCTTTCTCAGATCGGGATGGGGTATCCAATTCTGTTCTTACTGGCGTGGAAGCGGCCTCGCTGGCAATGGGGGGCGCTAAGCGTGATCTTGATTGGCTACTGGTTGGCGTGGGCAATGTATCCGGTGGCGGGTCCGGGTTTCGATTATCAAGCGGTGGGCGTCCCGCCGGACTGGGCGCATCACTACACGGGTTTCGCGGCGCACTGGAATAAGAACAGCAACCTGGGCAGCGCCTTCGATCAGTGGTTTCTGAATCTTTTCCCGCGTGTGGCGCCGTTTGTGGCCAATCGCGGCGGATACCTGACGCTCAGTTTTATCCCAACGCTGGGGACGATGATTCTTGGGTTAGCGGCGGGGCGGTGGCTGCGCGAGAGTGCTCCACAAATGCCCATGAAGAAGCTGTTGATGGCGGGCGCAATCGGCATCGCCGCCGGGTTACTGCTGCATGTTACTGGAGTTTGCCCGGTGGTGAAACGGATTTGGACTCCCAGTTGGACATTGTTGAGCGGCGGAATCTGTTTCCTGTTTTTGGCAGGCTTCTGTTGGATTATCGAAGCGAAGGGCTATCGAAAATGGGCATTTCCATTAGTTGTGATCGGGACGAATTCGATTGCGGCTTATCTCATCGCGCATTGGTGGGAACGGTTCGTGACGAGCTCATTTCGAATTAATCTGGGCGCACGAGCCTTCCAATTTGCGGGGGTGGAATTGGAACCGCTGGTTTTGGGCTTGGCCGTGTTGGCGGTGTATTGGCTCTGCCTGTATTGGATGTACAAGAGAAAGCTGTTTCTTAAAATTTGACCGAGCGAGAGAGTTAGTCAGACGGGAACGGTCGGCTGTAGACCGGAGCCGCCGGTGCGGCTGGAGCGTAAGAACAGCTTGACCAAAGCAACGAGGAGTCCCAATCCCGCTCCGGCCAGCAGGCCCATGAAGGCAATCACGGGCCGATTCGGGAAAACAGGCGATTCAGGGCTCGATGGCAGGTCTAAGATCTCCAGGCCAGGCATTCCCGGATTCTGCCGAAGATACTCGTCGATAACCATCGTCATGACTTCTCGAGTTACTAATTGGGCTTGCCGCCGATCGCCGCTTTGGAAGCCTACTCGAAATGCGACGCGCCCCACGCCCGATACCGAGATGTTCTTTTCCAGTTCGTGTAGTAACTGTTCCTTGGTTGCGGTACCCGGCGCGGTTTTGGTCCGTTCTGCGAGTGCGACAAGATTTTCTCTCCGAAGGGTCGTGGTGACAGCTTTTGAGACCGCGGCCGCCGTTGCCGTGGCCGGGGAATTGGCCGGCACTTTTATCGCCGCCAGGGATAAGAACCGATCGGGAATCAGCAGCGAAAGAGGGGCGGCCAGAAATAGCCCCGCGAACGCACACGCCAAGGCCGTCGACCTGATGTCCAAGCCGGTCCGCCATTGCCGGACGGCACGGCTGGTTAGTGAAAGCAGAGCGCCGAAGAGAGCGCCCGCCAGAAATCCGGCCAAGACGATGGCTGGCCGATTCGGCGACTTATGCTGACCTGGCAACGAGGCCATGTCGAGTATCTCGAGCACGGCGACTCCCTGATTCTGCCGCGCGTATTCGTCGATGAGCATCGTCGTCAGGTCTTGCGTGACCAATCGAGCCTTAACAGGGTCCGGGTAGTTGAAGCCGACACGGAACACAGATTGCGCCCCCTCCGAACGCGGGCCGAGTCCACCGATCGAGATATCGCTGTGCAGTTTCCCCAACAGGTCCTCGATCGGCATGACGGCGCGCTCGGCGGCGTAGAGTTGGCGCCGGTCAATCAACGCGATCAGATTGTCCCGGCGCAACACTCGCTCGGCAGCGTGACTGACCGCATCGGCCATCGCCGGCGACGCGGGGGACTTGATGCTGAGAGCTGCCGTCGACAGGAAGATCTTGGGGATCATCAGAATGGCCGGCAGGGCCAGCGCCAGCCCGGCCAGCGAACACACCAAGACGGTCCACTTCAGGCTCAGTCCGTTCTTTAGTTGCATCGCTAACGCTCCCCCCGCGATATCGGCCAATCCGCGCCACCCTGGGCGGCTATCCTCCACGAGGGCGTCGAACTCCTCGCCATAGCGCTCGCGCCAGGCTGATGGATAGAGTTTGGTCAACCAACGGGCTAGTCGAAGTCTCATGCGTGTTTCAGTCTCCGCTGCCCGGTCTTGACCATACGGTCTACGGCGGCAAGTTCCCGCTCAAGATGAGTGCGGCCATTCGCGGTCAATTGGTAGGGTTGACGGCGATCTTTCGACGGGACCGGCTTAATCCAGCCGGCCTGCTCCAGACGCGTGATCGCGCCGTAGAGCGTGCCTGGACCGAGGCGGACACCGGCGAACTGTTCAATGTCCTCCATCATGGCGTAGCCGTGCTTGGCTCCTTCGGCCAAGCTGGAGAGAATCAGCAGGTTAGGGTCGGTCATCGCCGCTTACTCCGTATCACGATATCTCGTGCCACGTAATAACGGCTCTGTCAAGCATTTCCTGGCGAGTTGCGGTATAGATATCACCTATATGAACAATTCCGCTCAATGGAACCGGCGCGCTTTTCTTGGGGCCGCTTTGGCGGCGGGCGCATTGGCGCAAACGCCCGCGATGAATCCGCCGGTGTCACCCGACGCCACGCCGCGCGACTGGTCAGGCCAGCAGCCAATCAAGTATCCGGACCCCGACATCATTGCGCTGGACCCGCGCTTTCGCAAGTACATGATTGGCAACACCAGCATCAAGCGGCTCTATACGGGCACGTCGTGGGCGGAGGGGCCCGCTTGGAATGGAGCGGGGAAATTTTTGGTCTGGAGCGATATCCCGGCTAACGTGCAATTGCGATGGATCGAGGACGACGCGCGCGTGACGACGTTCCGCAATCCAGCGGGTTACAGCAACGGGAATACGTTCGACTATGAGGGACGTCAACTTTCTTGCGAGCATGGCGGCCGGCGCGTGGTGCGGTATGAGGTGAACGGCACGCTGACAGTGATCGCCGATAAGTTTGAAGGCAAACATTTGAACTCGCCGAATGATCTCGTCGTGCATCCAGATGGCAGCATCTGGTTCACCGACCCGCCTTACGGAATCAATGGCAATTACGAGGGCTTTCAGGCTCCAAAGGAGTTGAAGGAAGCCGTCTATCGCGTGGATCCCAAGGCCGGGAAGATCGCAAAGATTTCCGACGAAGTAAGTGGTCCTAACGGCATATGTTTTTCGCCGGACTACAAAAAACTGTATGTGGCCGACACTGGCGCGGGCGGGCGAGACACGAAGTTTTGGGTTGTGGATGGAGCGGCCGCGCGGAACGGCAAGCGATTTATTCTGCTCGACGTTCCTGGCACGGGCACACCGTCGGCGTTTGACGGCATCCGCTGCGACGCGGACGGCAACATCTGGGGCGGCGCGCGACCGGGTGTGCAAATCATCGCGCCGAACGGCGAACGGATTGGCATGATCCGCCTGCCGGAGAACTGCGCGAACGTTTGCTTTGGAGGCGTGCGGCGAAACCGGTTGTTCATGACCGCGAGCCAATCGCTGTATGCGGTGCCGGTGCAGACCAGCGGTGCGCATATTGCGTAGGGACAACCGGCACTTTGCGTCTACGTCATGTGCACCGAGCGGCGATGACGGCAAAATGGCCGCGCACAAATGTTGGGATTGCTGCCGCCGCCAACGAAGGAGGAGCATCCGCAGCCGAGTCCGCAGATTCCGCTGGCAAGGTCGCCGTCATCAGGCATGCTTCGGCCCATTGCGGAAAGCGACTCGGCCAGTTGGCGGTAGCCAGCATCGATCTTCTCGAACGCGGGCTGGAGCGCCAGACGCTCTTCGGCAGTCAGTGGGTTACTTTCCTGTGCGGGGCGCGGAATCGCGGGCAGGTCTTCATCAATCGCAGCGGTGGCAAGCGCGGTTCCGGTGAAGTCTTCTCCACCTAAGACGAAGACGACGACGAACATCGATGCGAGGTAGACGCCGCTGTGGATTGGCGCCTCGTCGTCATAACGAGCTAGTTGCGCGTGGAATACGTCGCCGTCGCGGGTCACGCCGATGACGGGTAAGTCGCGGGAAGCGGGCGCGAGTAGGCGGATACGCATCGCGCCGGGCACGATGGCATTGAAGCTATCGCCGCTGTCGCTTTGAGCGGTGAATATCAGTTCGTTGGGTAGCCGGTTGCGAAGACAACAGGCGGGGTCACCGTTGAATGGGTGCAGGGTCATGGCGGTTCTCATTTTGTGTTTCTCCTTATTGCAGCCCGCGCAGGGCGCGAACGTCGATGCTATGTTGCTGACGGTTTGGTTCCGGATAGCCATTGGCCTGGCGGATGCGATCGGCTTCTTTCCTGGCGGCCGCCGCGTCCCGGCCTTGCTTGGCGGCCTTGAGCAGGCTGGCGCGGTCATAGAGCAGAATCATGACTCGCGGATGTTCGGGGCCGAGCAATGCGCGCGTGAGTTCCAATGATTGTGCGCTCAGCGAGGCGGCTCCCTTGGGATCGCGCTGGCGCAACCGTGCCCAGGCTATGGCGTTTAGCAAGTCGGCTACCGTCACATGCCGCTCGGGTCGCATAGTTAGCCACGCGGCCATCGCTCCGCGGAGTGTCTTCTCCGCCTCAGCCGGTGCGGATGCGAGTTGAGCGACGCCAAAATTGTAAGTGGCGAAAATGGTTTCGGGATGGTTGGGCCCGTATGCGTTGGCGAGGATTTGCCGGCTCCGGTCAATGAACGGCAGAGCCTCCTTTCGGCGGCCCATGGACATGAGGACCGAGGCCACGCTTCCCAGCTCTGCGCCAATTGCGGGATCGGAGGGATTTAGGGCGATCTCAAGAATAGCGAGTGCGCGGCGAAAAGATGCCTCGGCGCGAGACATCTGTCCTTGGGTCAGATAGAGCAGACCCCAGCCATCGAACACCGAGGCGAGACGTGGATGGCCCGGCGAGAGTTCAGCACCGGCTACTTCGGTCGCACGGCGAAGCGTACGCTCAGCTTCTTTGAAGTGCGCCTGTGAAGTGTACACTTCCGCGAGTGAAACCAACGTCGAAACGAGTATTTCCGAGGCTCTTCCCTGGTTCCGTTCACACAGTTGCACGCCGGTTTCGAACGCGCGGATGGCTTCGACGTCGCGTCCAAGGTTGTATTCAGCAATCCCCTGCAAGTGGTGGAGGCCGGCGCGGTAAGGAATACCGGCGCCTGTGTCAGCGGCGTTCGCGATCAGGCGGGCCGCCACTTCACGAGCTTCCGGGAAGCGGCCCTGTTTGATGAACTGCAGGGCTTCGTTTTGTGGAGTTAGCTCCTGACCAAACATCATTGATGTGATCGCCAAGAGATGGGCTGCGTTCCGACCGGTCATACCCCACTAGCGCCACGGACCGGGAAAGTCCGCACAAACCACGGCAGAATTTTGTGGATTGGGGCCGCCGAGTTGAAGACGCAAAAAGAGCCGGGTGACGGGAGCGATGCGCGCTCCCGGCCCGGCTTGAATGGTTAGTAAGTGTTGAGGTATCGGCTACATGCCGGGGTCGCTGATGTAACTGATCTCATCTCCGGTGACAGGGTCTTTGAAGAACCGCTGTTTCCTTGTTTTGCCGGGGGGCGTAGTGGGGGTTGGGGGCAGAACGAGAGCGGGACCTTCGATCGCTCCACCGGACGGATCGACCTGTTCGTCGGTGCCGATTGGGCCTTTGGTGCGCTTGAAGCTGACTCTCTTCCCGCTTGGGAATTCGATATCGAAATCAACGGGGCGGTCGTCGAGCTCGACGTGAAGCTTCCACTTGCCGACGTTGATTGTTACTTTGGTATTTGCCATTTTGTTACCTTTCTTTTGTTACTTGACTGGAAAAAGAATGAATGGGCCGCTGGTGCCGACGGGGCGCTTGACCAGGTCATCCTGAGTCGAGACGAGCGCGCCGACGATGTGGTCGCTGCCATCGATGAAGTAGCCGCGGATTTTGTAGATCGCCGAGCCGCAGACCCCGGTCAGATCGATTCCTGGCGGGAGGCCCTGCTCTTTCGAGGCCGCTGTCACTGAGCCAGTGACATTGATCTGATTCGCCGGGAAATCGAGCGTGCCAGTTACGGCTCCGTTGGCATCGGTGGTGACGCTGAGCACGCCGGGCGGAGTCCACGGGGCGGCGATCTGAGGTGGTGTGGTGGCAGTTCCGGCGCGAGGGCAGAAGCTGCGATAGTTCCATTTGCCGTTTAAGTTGGTCATACTCGTAGTAGCGCATCGTCAATCCAATCCCCGCAAAGAATCATCGACCCAATTTGACGAACCTCGGGTCCTGGCGTAATTTTGCGGTTAGACTTTCAGTCCGGCCGAAATCCAACAGCCATTCCCGTGGCGCCCCGGCCATCGTGCGAACAGCGGAATCCACGTCTCCGAGCGCGTCATACGTCAGCACCAGGCGGGTTCGCACGCGCGCAACCGGTGAGCTCGCAACGGCAGCAGCTTCCGCTGCCCGGGCTTGAGCACGGGCGAAGTTACCCAGAGTCGCATGGTAAAAAGCACACCAACTGAGACGATCCGGGTCGCGCGGATTTCCCGCCAAACCGCCCTCCGCCAAGTCGAGCCCTTGCCTGAACGTCTTCAACGCATCGGCCTCGCGACCCACCTTGCGGTACATCGCCGCCAACGCGCCCCACGTTTTGTACTCCGGCGGACCCACGCGGATCGCTTCTTCATAGGATGCGATTGCCTCCTGATGGAGTCCAATCTGATTCTGGAAGTCACCCAGGAGTTGCAGCGCAGGAAGGGCGCGGCGCAGTTTTAAACTCTCCTGTATCTGTCGCTCCGCCTCTGCCGTACGATTGGCCTTGAGATAGAGAATAGCGAGATTAAGCTTCGTCCGGGAATGCGTGGGATTCAAACGAACCGCTTCCAGCCAATTGCGCTCAGCATCGGCAGGCCGGCTGCGCTCCCAATAGGCAATCCCGGCTTCGAGGTGCGGTTTGTAGTAACCAGGCTGCGCGGCGAAGGCGGATTGGAAAGCGGCTTCAACCTCCGGGTAACGACCCAGGTAGAGCAGTGCGTATCCCATTCCGATGAACGCCTGGGCATCGTTCGGGTCGAGCTCAGAGGCGCGCCTGAAATCTACTAATGCGCGCTCGTACTTTCCGGCAAAGGCGTTGAGGCGCCCGGACATCAGGAACACATGCGCGTTGTCCGGATCCAACTGCTCGGCCTTGGCAAGTGCGGTCACAGCCTTGCCTTCGAAGGAACGGTCACCGGTAATATATTGCTGCCCAAGCAGCGCTTCGGCCAGTCCAGCGTAACCGAGCGACTCATTAGGCGCTGCTGCGATCACTCGCTCAAAATGCGGAATCGCTTTGGCGGCATTCTCGTAGTCGACACGCGCAAAGTACATTCCTCGCAGATAGTCCGCATAGGCCTCGCCGTTGAGGGTCTGCGGGCGGGGCTCGGCGCGCAATTGCAGTTCGCTCATGATCTGTCCAACGAGCACGGACTGGAACGAGAACAAGACGCCCGCGAGTACGGGACCTGCCGCTGAGGGACTTTCCAATTTGATGGCTGAGGCGCCGGTTCCGGTTTCCGACAGCGTGGCCGCGAACGTCCAACCGCCGCCTCCGGGGGCGGGCCTGAGTTGGGTGGACAGCGCGTGAGTGGCGGCCGTCATCTGGTCCGCTGCGTAAACCGATACTGGCCGCCTGGATCGGCGGAGAGTCTTGAAGCGGTATGACAGATCCTGCAAGAAACCATGGACCAGCGGGGCTTCAGCCATCGCTTGGGCCGGAATGACAGGGGGAAGAATCGCGAGCCGCACCGGCGAGGTGGGCCAGAACGCTTCTCGTGTCGACCAGGAGGCCGCCCCACTCACCGCGAGCCCCGCAGCGGCATAGAAGAACCCTCGCCGCGAGGATGATTGAGGCCAGATTGCCGCTTCCAACTCAGTGACACTAGCGAAGCGCCGCTCCGGGTCAGGATGCAGGCACCGCTCGAGGGCGGATCGAAGCCTCGCACTCACACCGGCAGACGGCGGCGGGGGCAAGGTCTGCAATCGATCGCGCCACGCCGTAGAGCTGGGGAAGGGCTGCCGGCCGCACGCCATTTCATACAACATCACGCCGAGCGCGTAAATATCGGATCGGATCGTGGCCGGCTGTCCCTTCCAAATCTCGGGGGCCAGGTAGGCCGGAGTGCCACGCGCCGCACTGGTGAAAAGATCCGGGCCATGAGCGATGCCGAAGTCCATGATCACCGCTCGTACGGCTCCGCCGGGTTCAGCGGCAAGCATGACGTTGGTGGTTTTCAAGTCGCGGTGTACGATGCCGGCCTCATGCACCGCTTGGAGCCCGGCACAGATTTGTCTGGCGATTTTGGCGCCGCCGGGAGTTTCCAGCCAGCGGGGCGGCGCGGTGCGGAGAGCGGCCGCCAGTGTCTCGCCTTCGACAAACTCCATCGTGAGAAAATCGACTTCTCCGACCTCGGTTTCGTCGGTATGAATTTCAAAGACGCGGCAGACATTGGGATGGTGGACACGAAGCGCCTTGGCGGCTTCCTGCGTCAGACGCTTACGGTATTCGTAACGAGGGCATTTCAAAGCAACCCGCCAACCCACTTTGGTGTCGAGCGCTTCAAACACCACGCCCATGCCGCCTTCACCCGCCTCGCGCAGAATCCGGTACCGTTCGCGCAGCACCACGTCGCCGGGAGCATAGGGACGATCGAGGCGCTCACGCGGGAAGATCGGTGTCAGCAGAAAGCCGGCCATGCGTTCTTCCCAGTCGACGCGCCGTTGGACCTCGGCTTGGAGTATGTCGTCGCCGGTACAGGCCTCGCCGAGATAGTCGCGGCGTTCGGCCTCCGGGCGCGACATGGCCGCGAGGAATATGGTCACGGCTAAGTCGTCGCTGTCCGGGCCTTTGGTTTGGCTGGTTGCCACTGGCGTCCCTCCGCGCGTTCAAAAAGCCAGATGCGGGCGTCGTGCCAACGTTTTTGCAACGTCCGAACGGGAAGATCCAACGTCGCCGCCGCATCGTCGTCGGTCATGTCGAAAAAATATTTCAACTCGACGATGGAACGGTCGATAGTGTCGGGCATCTGGTCGAGCAATTCGTCTATGATCAGAGCCAGTTCCAATCCGTTCGGCGATGCGATCGTTTTTTCCGGCAACCCATCGACGGGAACGAACTTCACCTTCGGCCGGCTGCGGGCGTAGTCGATGAGTTCCCGGCGCATGGCTCTAGCCGCCATAGCGAAAAAATGGCCGCGGTTCCGCAAAGAAAGTTTCGCTCCAGAAAGACGCAGGTAAACTTCACCGACTAATTCAGTTCCCTGCCAGGTATGCCCAGGACGTTCGCGGCTCATGAACGATCCGGCGAGTTTGCGAAGGTGAGGCTCGACAATCTCGTAGAGTCGATTCTCAGCGTCTTTATCGCCTTCGCGGACGCGGTCGAGGAGATCTGTCACTTCGTGTGGTTGCGGCGCAGGCGCGTTCATGGGCGACTCCGTGTTGTGGATTAGAGTATCACAACCCCAACCGCCTCTCCTGGCATAGGGTTAGACGGCGAACAGTCCGGACCCGATCTAGGTCCTGGGCCAAGAGAACGTAGGGTTCCAGCGTCAACAAAAAGTGGGCAAGACAGCAGACAGATGCGGCTGTCATATTGTCTGGTAGAACGCGTCGCGAGGGACCAGGCCCCTTGAAAAGAAAGAAGTTCCAAGCCGCGAAGTTCGGCAAACAAACTGCTTACATTTGAAACAAATGCGAATTAGACAAGTGAGTGCGATTGCGTTGGGTCTTGGCTTGTTAGGGAGCAAATTGGCGATGGGGGCCGACTCGAAGTTGGCGAATGATTTTCCGGCGGGTCGTCCGTCCATGGAGCTGGTGGAAGTGATCGTTCAGTTCGATCAGTTCGGCAAGAGCAATGCTTCATCGATCAAGGCATTGGGCGAACTGCGGAAAGAATTCATGAATTTCGATGGCATGGTGCTTAAGTTGCCTCGGTCCGCCGTAGAGGCATTGTCAAAGATGCCGGGTGTCAAATACGTTTCACCCAATCGGCCGTTGAAACGGAAACTGGAATACGCTCAACCGGCCAGCTACGCGGACATCGCCCACAACTATGGCTTCACCGGCGTGGGCGTGGGCGTCGCCGTGATCGACAGCGGCGTGACGGCGCATGGTGATCTGATGAACGGGTCCACGTCGCGAGTCGTCTACTCAGAGAATTTTGTCGCTGGCGCGACCAGCGCGGCGGACGGCTATGGGCATGGCACCCATGTGGCTGGCATCGTCGCCGGCGATGCAACCTTGTCGACGGGCACGGGCACGACGCGCAAGTTTAAAGGGATAGCGCCCAGGGCCAATATCGTGAACCTGCGCGTTCTCGATAACGCAGGCAGCGGTACGGATATATCGGTGATCTCGGCGATTGACCGCGCGATCCAGTTGAAGAATACTTACAACATTCGCGTGATGAACCTTTCGCTGGGCCGTCCGGTTTCGGAATCGTACACGCTGGATCCGCTTTGCCAGGCAGTGGAACGCGCCTGGAAAGCCGGCATCGTGGTGGTGGTGGCAGCGGGCAACCGCGGGCGCGATAACACGGCCAGCACCAAGGGTTACGGAACGATCGGATCACCGGCCAACAGCCCGTGGGTGATCACGGTGGGCGCCATGAACGACAAGAGCAGCAATGCGAGAGCCGACGATCGGATGACTTCCTTCAGTTCAAAAGGGCCGACGATTGGCGATCGGATCGTGAAGCCGGACCTGGTGGCTCCTGGCAACCGGATCGTGGCGGCCTTGTCGACGGGCAGCACTTTGTCGAGCGGCACGGGCGCTCAGAATATTATCGCCCAGAGCTATTACAAGACGAGCGGCGCTGGGAATGGTCCCTATCTGAAACTGAGCGGGACCAGCATGGCGGCTCCGGTGGTGGCGGGCGCAGCGGCGTTGCTGATTCAGAAGGACCCGACGCTCACGCCCGACGGGGTCAAGGCGCGGCTGATGAAGACGGCGAGTAAGACAGGGATGCCGACAACGGAGACGGTGGTCGACTCAGTCACCGGCGCCATCTATACGGTGAACTACGACATCTTTACGGTGGGCGCCGGTTACGTGGACATTTGGGCGGCGCTCAATAGCACGGAAGCGCTGCCAGCCGGGCGGCGAGCTCTTTCGCCGAAGGTATCGCTCAACGCGGTCACCAAAGTTATGACGGTCGACACCGCCAACATCGTGGCCGGTGAACTTACGATCTGGGGCGCCAATAGCCTGTGGGGCAGCAGTGTCATCTGGGGCGGCTCAGTGCTTTCCGGCAGCAATGTCATCTGGGGTGACAACGTAATCTGGGGAGAGAACGTCATCTGGGGTGACAACGTAATCTGGGGCGACAATGTTATTTGGGGCGATAGCTCACAGTTTATGGAGAGTCTGTCGTTTAAGGGAGACAACTAGCCACGGCTAGTTGTATGTAGGCGCCATTGGTGACACTCACTATGCCCATTAGAGCTAAAATCTACATCTACGCGATGGTGGTCGCAGCAGGCGCAATAACCGCCCTGTCCGCCACCAACCTACAAACGGACGATCCAATCCGGTTGGCGGCGTACCTCGCACTGACCGCGGTGACCTCGACGCTGAAGATCCGGCTGCCGAAACTAACCAGTTCGGTTACTCCAGGATTTCTCTTTGTGTTACTGGCCGTCGCCGATTTTTCATTGGCCGAAACGAGCTTGATCTGCCTGCTGGCGGGTTTGGTCCAGACTCTCTGGAGGCCGAAGAGGAAGCCGGCGCCGATTCAAGTGGCTTTCAACGCCGCAACCATCACAGTAAGCGGGGCGCTGGCGCATCTGGCCGCCCACTCGCTGTTGCCCGGTTCCACCGCGGCCGATGGACTGGGGCGCGTGGCAGCGGCTTTGGTTGTCTTATTCTTCGCTAACATCGCGGGGGTTTCGATCGTACTATGTCTGATCGAAAACAAATCGCCGACCTCGATGTTCCGCGAAGTCAACTATTGGGCGTTTCCTTACTACGTGGCGGGCACGATCATTGCACTGGTGCTTCAATACTCGGCTCCGCTCGGGCTCTGGGCATTGGCTTATCAATTACCGATGGTTTACTTCGCGCATGCCTACTTCAGAGAGTATGTGACACGCCACAATGAAGCGAACTGAGGGTTCCATATGATCAGTGGTCGGCGATGCCGCCGTCGGGAAAACGGAGCTGCTGCCGTGTGTGAGGCTGGTACGGCCGCAGGGCCGCTACCTTCTCGTCAAGATCCACCCCAAGCCCGGGCCGGTCCGGCGGAGTCGCATAGCCTTGCGCGTAAGTGATTCCGCCGCCGTAGAAGAGATCTTTCCAATACTGCTCGTTCCCGCGATGCGTGATCTCCTGGATGCCGAAATTCGGGGTGGAGAAATCGACGTGGAGCGAGGCCAGCGTGCTCACCTCACTTTGCGGATTGTGGGGCGCAAGTTCGATGCGGTAGGCCTCGGCAATCGTCGCGATCTTTTTCATCTCCAAGATACCGCCGCAGTGGACGACGTCGGGCTGCACGTAGTCCACTAAGTGGCGCTGGCAGATCTGGCTGAAGCCGTACTTGGTAGTGAGGCGTTCTCCGGTGGCCAGCGGGATGCGGGTTTTGCCGCGCAGCAGCGCGAGTTCGTCAAGATCTTCGACTTGCGTGGCTTCCTCAACGAAGAAGGGACTGTACTCTTCGGCCCGCCGGCAAAAGTCTACGGCCATCACTGGCGTAGTCTTACCGTGCAGGTCGATACAGATCCGGAAGTCCTCGCCAACAGCTTGCCGGACAGCCTTGAGATTAGCGATTCCCTCGCGCACCGAACGTACCGGCTCAATCTCGTCGCCATTGGTGGTGATGAAGGCGGCTTTGCAACCGGTCCAGCCCTCCTGTTTCGCCTTCATCCAATTCTCGGCATACTGCTGGGGTGAGTTGCCGCCTGCGTGAACGTACATCTGAACGCGGTTGCGCGCGCGGCCACCAATCAGCCGCCAGATGGGCTGGCCCAGCGCCTGGCCGAGGATATCCCATAATGCGATCTCTACCGCGCTAATCGCCGAATTCAGAATCGGCCCGCTGCGCCAGCGCGGCCAGCGGTACATGGCCTGCCAGTGCATTTCAATATCGGTGGGATCGAGACCCACGAGGTAGCGCTTGTGCTCGTCAATCGCCGCAGCGACAGTGGCTTCCTTGCTGGTGACGGAGCCTTCGCCGAGCCCTGTGATGCCCTGGTTCGTGTAGATTTTCACGAAGACGTAGTTGATCGCGTTCGGTCCGCCCCGATTCACGATGAACGTCTTCACGTCCGTGATCTTAAGGTTCAATGGCTTCGCCTTTTCACGGGCTTGGGCGAGGAGGCCTTGCGGTGAAGAGAGAGCGGCGAGCCCCGCAGCGGCGGCGGCTGAGGCGGATTGGACGAATTCACGGCGCGTCATATGGTCCGTTAGGATATCAGTTACTCGTCGTCGGCGGGTCCGGCATAGTAACCCGGAAATTGTCGCGATTGAGCTCGTGGTCTTGCTTGCGCCGCCGCTTCCGCCGTTTCATAGCGAAGCTTGTTTTCCCGCACTCCCGTGGCGGCTTCGAGGAAATATTCCGTGAGTCTCGGCGCTGCTTGGTGGGGATCGGGTTGTTTGCGTGTTGGCTGCCGGCCCGGAGGGCGGCGGGGTTGCACCCGGTGCAGGCATTGCGGGAGGAGTAGCCGTTTTCACTTAGCTGGCCGCCTAATTCCGTGGCCTAGACATGGCTCAGCGACTGTTCGCGGTCACACGAATGGCAACTGATTTACTCAATGGGAAAGAAGCGCTCCGAGATCGCGTCGCCCATGGACGACCCGCAGAATCAGAACATCTTGCTCTTGAAGGGGGTAGAAGACGACGTACTCGCCCACCGGAAAGCTGCGCAGACCCAGGCGCAAATCGTTCTCACGCGAACGGCCAATATGCGGATAGCGCGTCAGAAGCCAGAAGTGGTCCAACAACGTATCGACTAGACGGCTGCCAACGTCCGAACCGCTGTGACCTGCCGTGTAGAACCAAATGTCGTCAAGGTCGGCCTCGGCCTCCGCTGTAAGTACAAAACCCATTTAGCGACGTTCTTGTTCGCTACCAAGGCGGGCCATGCCTCGCCGCTTGATTTCGTTTGCCAACTGCACGAACTCTGCGGATGTCTCGATCCGGCGGCCCTCGCCACGGGCAAAGGAGGCTTCGGCTTGATCGACGGCCGCAAGAATTTCCACCCTCCGGCGCTCGCGATCCTCCCACATCGCCAGCGCTTCCAGCACCGCGTCTTGTTCGGTGTGGAGCCGCCCGCTTTCGATCGGGCGGCGGGCAAACGCTTTTTGATCAGACGTCAACTGCACTTCCATGTCCCCAGTCTACCCGCTTCCCCTTACCGGGGCGGAGATTGGCCGTCGCTCCGCCTTCGAGCGAAATGCGGCTGCCGCCGATTTAATACCGCAGGCGGTCGCGGCCACTGGCGGAGGAATCGCCGGATGATTCGGGCGAGGGCGACAGTTGATCGGACATCTGGAAGATCGCTTCCATCTCTCGCACCGACCCCTCGGTTTGCTCGACGTCTTTGACCAGACTCTCCAAACGATCGCTCACTTGCTGCGGGTCGGTCATGGTGATCGATTGGTCGTGAATCAACTGCAGCACGTCTTCGATGGCGCGGCACTGCGCGTCGATCACCTGACGGTTCTCGCGGATTCTTTGATATTTTTCGACGCGCTTGTCCAGGATTTCAATGCGCTTTTTGTTGATCTCTTGTACCTTAGGCGGGTCTTTCGGCAGCCGGTCCTTGAGGTACTTCACTTCGTTGCGAATCGCACCGGCGTCGGTGGTTTGCAGGTACTGCACATGCTGAACGTCGGAGTTAGCGAGACGGACAAAAGCGGTCATCAAGCCTTGTAACTGCGTTTCGATTTGCCCGATGAAAGCCTGCGATGTGGACGAGAGGCGGGCGTAGTTGCGGCGGATCGCTTCAACGAAACTTTCGAGGTGGCGAACACGGTCGCGAATCTCCGGCGGCAGCGCGGACTGCATCGCACGCAGGTTGTCATCGTGATCGCGCTTCTCGTCGGCGTAGCGCCAGGAGCGGACCAGGCGTTGAAATGCGGCCATGTTGGGGACCGACGCGAGATACATCAGTTCGGCCCCGCCCGCCAGGATCAAGGGCAAGGGAGATCCGGCAATCACCGAAAATGCCGCCGCGCCGCCGAGGGCGATCAAGTTGTATTGCCACTTGAAGGCTTCTTTGATGTAGTTCGGCTCGCTGCGGCGCGAGTCGTTCGGGTCCGGCATGAGGAATTTCCTATGGTAGCGCGGAGGCCGCCGCTAGAGCAGGGAGAAGCGCTGGCGGACTTCGCGCAGCGTCTCAAGAAATTCCGGTGTGGTGGCGATGTCCTTGCGCCAGGCCAAGCCACGGTCGATGAGATTGTAGCTGGCCTGAATCCGCGCGCCGGGTTTGAACTTGCCTTGTTCGTCGATGTTGCGGCCCAGGAGAATGAGCGTGTCGCACACTTCCATCGCGGCCACCAAATCGTGCGTCACCACGATGATCGTGTTGAGTTCGTGGGCACAAGCGATCTCGTGAATCAGTTCCTGAACGCGCCCGATGGCCAGCAGATCGAGGCCGCTGAACGGCTCATCCATCAGCAGGAACTGATCGCTGCACATGATCTGTTGCGCGATGGCGACGCGTTGGCGCTGGCCGCCCGAGAGTTGCGATGGGAATAGCTCCCCACGGTCTTCCAGGCGAAAGCGCTCCAGCAACGACTTAGCTTTAGCGGCGCATTCGGCGGCGGTTTTGCCGCTGCGTTCACCGGCGATAAGCAGGTTTCCCATCACCGTGCGATGGGCGAAGAGAGGATAGTGTTGCGCCACGACGCCCACCATGCCGCGCTCAACCGGTACGCCAGGTTCACCGATCAGCACGGTGCCTTTGTCGGGTTTATTCAGTCCCGAGAGAATATGAAAAAGCTGCGTCTTGCCGATGCCCGAGGGGCCGAGCAATGCAACCACTTGACCGGCGACCGCATCGGGGCGAGTTATGTTCCTGATCTCGAAGGCAACCTTATCGAGAATCAGATTGCCGCCGAGGGTGAGCGAGACATCGTCGACACGGAGCACCGAGCCGTCGTACGAGTATTGAAACGGGGTGGTAGCCATCTATCGGCGCTCCAAAGTAAGTTCGGCCCAGGGGCAGATCAGGCGTTTCAACACGCCGATCCCGTAGTCTTGCAGCAGCCCAACCATCAGGATCAGGATTTGAATCGCGAACACTTCAGCGAGGTGAAAATGTTTATTCTGATTCAGCAGCATGGCGCCGACGCCGCCTTCCGAGCGCGCGATACCTTCGACCATGGTCAACATCATCCAGCCGATGGCGGCGTTTTGGCGAAGCACTTCGATCGCTTTGTCGAAGGTGCCTCGAACGACGACATCCCACACCACTTGCCATTCGGTCATTCGCAACGTGCGCGCGTGATCGAAGGCGGACTTGGGAATTTCGGCCACCACCGCCGCCATCGACGTGACGAAGAAGACCGTCATGCCAAAGACGAGCAACGCGAGCTTAAGCGGACGTCCGCCGCCTACCATCAACGTAAAGACGAAGGTAAGGCCGATCAATCCGAGGAACCGGCCTTTGGCGACGGCGGACACAACGGGCCGCATAACGGGCACGACAGAAAGATAGGCGAGACCGAGCGAAATCACCAGCGTCATCGCCAACGCTTCGACGTTCATGAAGAAGCTGGTGATGAGTTCGCGGCCCAGACCCTCTTCGGTCCAGAGCCGGCCGAGCGCGGAAAAGACCTCCGGCGGAGTGGGCAACACGGCCCAGGGCGAAAGCCACCAGATCAGCAACGCCAGCGCCACTTGCACAGCCACCACGATTTGCATCGTGGATTTCGAAACCGCGCGATTAGGCTGAAAGATGCCCCACCAATTGGAAGCGGGAGGCGCTTTGGCCGGTTCGACTTGTTGTGGCGTGGGGGCCGTTACGCTCATTTACTTGTGCCGATAACGATCTCAACACGGCGGTTCTTAGCGCGGCCTTCAGGCGATGCGTTCGGTGCAATCGGATTCTGCTGGCCGTGGGCAAAAATACGGACTCGGCCTTCGGGGAAGCTCACTGAAGACTGACCTTCCAGGAACTGCTTGACGGCGAAGGCGCGCTGCTCGCTCAGGTTCATGTTGGAGTCGGGTGCGCCAACATTGTCAGTGTGTCCATGCACCTCCACCAGCGTGTTGCCGGCCACCAACAAATCGCGCACCATCTGTTCCATTTCGACCTTTGCTCCGGGCGTGAAAGTGGCGCTGCCGGTTTCGAAGTTGATGTTCCAGGCGCGGCGGCTGACGACAGTGTCGACGCGGTCGGCCTTAGAAAACGTCGGCATAGCGGCTGGCGCCATTTGCGGATTGCGCGCAGCCACCGCGGCAATGTAGGAAGTATCCACCACTTGGTCGACCGGATAGTAGCTGGGCACGAGGTCCGGGTACTGTTTCTTCACGATATCGCCGAAGGTCGTGTACGTGGCCGCGAAGATGTTCGCAGTTCCCGGCGCCATGCCGAAGAGCAAGATGTTGTCGGCCAGATTGTTGACCGCAGAGCCGCCTAATTCCACAGGTACGCCGGTCTTATCGGGTTCAGTGACACCCTTGTAGTATTTTTCCCAATAACCGGGATCGTTGGCGTACTCGTTATATACGGAGGCGCTGATGGCGGAGGCGTGGCGTAGGGCTTCGGGATGAGCCTTGATCTGGTCGCCACCGGCGAAGATCGCTTCGAGCATTCCTTCCACTTCGGCACGATGCTCCTGCATCCATTTGTCGACGCCGATGATCGTGTTGGGCATTTGCGAACTGTACTCGCGAGTGGAAACGACGCTGACGAGGCCGCCCTTTTTACGCGCGATGTTGACGTCGCCGGGGGTCCAGGTGACGACGCCATTCACGCACACGCGCTTCTGTTCACCGGTCTTTTTGCCGGCCACGACGACGGCGCGGCTTTCGCAGTAACCGGAGATGTACTTTTCACCGGCGTCGATATAGTCGGAGGCGTTGACCCAGTTCAAACATTGCGGGTCATACGTCTTTTCGTCCGGATTGTTGCAGAGACCGTTGTCGCCCAGCCATTTTTGCGCGATGTTCCAATCGCCGTCGCGCAAGTAGCCGGCGACGAGTCCGCCGCGAGATGAGGCCGGATTCTGGCGCCACGCCGCCGGGCCCATGAATTTGTCTTCGCCGCGCGAGTAGCCGGCCGAGCCGACGACTTTGGCCGTGTAGCCGGGACCGAGTTTGCGGAGCGTGTCGTTGAGGCCTTTGAGGAAGGTGGCCCCGCCATCGCCCATGATCGCGACGAAGTGCGCGCCTTTGGAGGGGTTCGAATCGCCGCCCTTATGAGCGCTGGCAAACGACACCATCGCCTCTTGCATCTTGGTGACGTCGTCTTCGCGGATCAAGCGCAGGTTGACGTTTTTGCCGCACATCAAACTGCCCGAAGTGGCCTGTGCGCCGCCGTTGGCGAACATCAGGCCCATCTGGGCATTCCACGCCCACAAGTAGAGCCGTACTTCGGGCTTGTCGTCGCAGCCGCGTTTGTTGGACGGCAGGGACGCGGCCGGCACGTTGGATGCGCTCGATTGCGTGACCGAAGGCAGATCGATTTTGCCCGGAATCGTGGATTCGCGGACTCTCGCCGACGGAATCAGCTTGTCGAGTATGCCGTATTCGTACAGACTGTAGCCTACCAACCCGGCGCCGAGCAGAAAGATCATCGCCCAGCCGCCCTTTTCGATTCGCACTGCCATAGTAGTGTCGCCTCCGATATCGTCGTCGAACCCAGAGTTGGGCCAGACGGTTATCTACTATAGCGAAACACAGGCGGCGGCTGCGCGACTGCCACGTTGGGGCCGTTTAGACGATTCGGTCCACCGGCCAGGCGTCAGGTTTGGGTTTACGGGAAGAGCATCCAGGAACCTGAAAATCGCGTCCTCGTCCAGCCGTAACCGCTACTTAGGAGATCCAAGCGAAGTGGCGTGGATTCGAAACATCGTCCGTGCCGCGATTCTGATATACTCTGGACCATCGCTTTTCGAACCGCGAAAACTAAATTGGCTGGGGGCCGTTTCATGTTTAGAATTTTTATGCTGGGAGTCCTGTGCAGCCTGACCGGCGCAACCTCCCTTTCCGCACAAGTCCTTTTCGGGTCCCTCGTTGGGAACGTCAAGGACGCAACGGACGCCGCAATTCCGGGCGCAGCCGTAACCGCAACGAACCGGGCGACGAACCAGGTCCGCGAAACCACGACTGACGAGGCGGGATCTTATAACCTGCCGAACCTGTTGCCGGGCGCTTACGATCTGCGTGTCAGCAAGGACGGCTTCCGCGTCCTCAGCCGGCCAAGGGTCGAAGTCTCGGTCAATAGCACGGCGCGCGTCGATCTAGCCCTGCAAGTAGGCTCGGTCTCGGAGACCGTAGAGGTCACGGCCGCCACGCCGCTCCTGCAGACCGACCGCGCGGAGGTCCGCTCGGAGATCACCGCACAGCAGTTTCAAAACCTGCCCGTCGCGCCTGGCCGGAATTATCAGCAGTTATTCAAGACATTACCGGGTTTCCGTCCACCGACGAATGCGCACTCCGTGCCAACCAACCCGGCCCGCGCCCTCACGTTCAACGTGAACGGCGCCAGCTACGCGATTAACAACACGAAAATCGACGGCGCCAGTTCGATCGCGCCCTGGCTGCCGCACGCCACCGCGTTCGTTCCCACCCTCGAATCCATCGATGCCGTCGTCGTCGTTACCAACTCGTTCGACGCCGAGCAGGGGCTGGCAGGCGGCGCGGCCATCAACGTCTCCATTAAGAGCGGCACCAATGACTTTCACGGCGCAGCGTTCAGCTATCACACCAACAACAACCTGAAGGCCAAGAACTTCTTTCTGCCGCAAGGGCAGGATGTTCCCAAACTCGTCTTCAATGAGTTTGGAGCTGCGGCGGGCGGCGCCATCAAGCGCGACAAGTTGTTTTACTTCGCCAGCTATGAAGCTAATTTCAATCACGAGTTCGCCTCCCGCTTCGGCACGGTGCCCACGCAGGCTATGAAGCGCGGCGATATGTCGGGCACCACGCGCATCATGTACGATCCCACCACTGGCGTGCAAACCGGACCGCAAACCGGAGTCGACCGGATCCCATTTCCGAGCAACACGATTCCCCAATCGCGGTTCAATTCCGTCAGCCGCAAGTTAAACGATCTGGTCCCGAATCCTAATCTCGACGGTATCGCGAATAACTTCTTCCTGGGCGACAGCTATTATTTCGACCGGCACCGGGCGGACTCGAAGGTCAACTGGAACCCCAGCCAGAAGCTCACCGTGTTCGGGCGCTTCAGCATCCTGCACTACGACATGAACAACCCCACGCTCTTTGGCCAGCTTGGCGGCCCGGAGATCTCCAGCGCGGGCGGCAACCCGGGCACGGCCACGGGCCGCACCTATAGCTTCACCGGTTCGGGCACCTACATCATCAAGTCCAACCTTATCGTCGACTCCTACTACGGCTGGACCCGCATGGACACCAACGTTGAGCAGCCCCGCCTCGATGAAAAGCTCGGGTCCGGGCTTCTCGCCATTCCGGGAACCAATGGCAGCCGCCGTTTCGAGGGGGGCTGGCCGCAGTTCAACATCAACGGCTTTGCCTCGCTCGGCGTGCCGAACAACTTCATGCCCTACTACCGGAGCGACCCGCAATATCAATGGGTGTCGAACTTCAACCTGAACAAGAAGTCCCACGAAATCCGCTTCGGCGTCGAGATGTACAAGACCGGCATGAATCACACGCAACCCGAGGCCACCGGGGCGTTGTATGGCGCGCAGGGAGGCTTTGGCTTCGGCGGCGGCCCCACGCAATTGAACGGCGGCCTGGCCGGCGATTCCTTTAATTCCTATTCGAGTTTCCTGCTGGGTTACACCACCGCGAAGGGCAAAATCACGATGGTGCCCGACGTCTATAACACCCGCTCGTTCCAGCAGGGCTGGTACATCCGGGACCGTTGGAACGTGAACAAGAAGTTGACCGTGTCGCTGGGAGCGCGTTGGGAATATTTCCCGTTTCCGACCCGTTCGGATCGTGGCCTGGAACGTTACGACACCAACACGAACCTGATGACGATCTGCGGCGTGGGCGGCACGCCGAAAAACTGCGGCGTCAACGAAAGCAAGACGAAATTCGCGCCCCGCCTGGGCGTCGCCTATCGCGTCACCGACACCTTTGTCATCCGGGCCGGCTACGGACTCACTAACGATCCGTTCTCGCTGCAACGTCCATTCCGCACCAACTACCCGGTCCTGCTGATCGACAACTACGACGCGCCGACGTCGTTCGGAAACACGGGGCTTTTGAGCGATGGCATACCTGTCCCTCAGATACCCGATGCCAGCAAGGGCACGATCCCGATCCCCGGCACCTTTGCCGTCATCACCGCAGACAAGAACTTCAAGCGAGGCTACGTTCAGTCTTGGAATCTCACCATGCAGAAACAATTCTGGGGCGGCTTCACGGGCGGCGCGGGCTACGTAGCCACCCGCTCAACCAACCAAATGGCGTATCTCGACTTGAACGCGGGTCAAGTGATCGACCGCGGCCAGGACGGACGACCGTTCTTCAGCAAGTTCGGTCGCACCGCAACCACGACAAATGTCCAGCCGTTCGGCACGACGATGTACGACTCCTTACAGGCGACACTGGGACGCCGATTCGCCGGCGGTTTGGCCTTCAACTCGTCCTACACATGGTCTAAAGTGATCGGTTACGTAGACAACAATGATGGAGGCGCGGCTGTGAACGCCGCAGCCTATTTCGATCGTAACCGCACGGTGCGCAACTACGACCGCACCCACAACCTGCAGATTTCCAATACTTGGGACGTGCCGTTCGGCAAGGGTAAGCGCTGGGCCGCCTCCGGCGCCTCCGCCAAAGTGCTGGGCGGATGGACGGTGAATAACATTTTGAGCTTCTTTACCGGCACGCCGTTCTCGATAACTTCCGCCGGCTCCACGCTCAACATGCCCGGCTCCACTCAGACGGCCGACCAGGTGAAGCCGAGCGTCGCCAAGCTGGGCGGCGCGGGCCGCGGCCAGGCGTTCTTCGACCCGGATGCCTTCATTCCGGTAGCGCGCAATGACCGCCGTTTCGGCAACACCGCTATGAACGTCCTGCGCGGACCAGGCTCGTCCAACTGGGACTTCAGCATCTTCCGCCGCTTCCAGTTAACCGAACGCTTCAAGCTCGAGTTCCGCGCCGAAGCCTTCAACTTCACCAATACGCCCCATTTCAACAATCCGGGCGGGAACGTGGATTCCTACAATCCCACGATTGCCGATCCGCTGCGCCGCTTTGGCGGCTATAGCGAGATCACCAGCACAGCCGGTTTTGGCCGGGACGGTATCGACGAACGCCAAGTCCGCTTTGGACTTCGGACGAGTTGGTAGGTTCGTCATCCGGACATCCGCTCACGACAGGGGCGGGCGCACTTACCCGGTGCGTTCGCCTTTCGCTTTTTACTGGACCCCGCGCACAAGGTATAGGCTGGCCAAATCGCGCTGGAAGGAAAACGCGAAGGCGCGGCCATCGTCGGCAACGACAAACTCCCGGCGGAAAACGTCACCAGGTTCGGGCGCTGGTATTTCATGCAACGCCGTCCGCGCGCCTGTGACTAGATTCAGCCGGTCCACGCGTTCTCGTTCAACCGACATCGAAGTCCGCACCAACAGCGATCCTCCGTCTGAGGTCCACCCCAGCACGGTGTCGGCCGCATTTAGCCCAGGAATCGACTTTTGCTCGTTGCGGTTTGAAACAGATTGCAGCCATGGCGTCCGGCCGCTCGTCGAAGCCACCATCCACTTTCCGTCGGGCGAAACTCGCATCCCGCTCACACCGGGCGGCGTCAAGGGAGTGGCGGGGCCTCCGCTCGCTGGCGCGATATGGGCGCGATACACGCCATCGGCCTTGGCCGCATTGAACAGAATCCGCTCGCCGTCCGGAAACCACTCCGGCGCCTGATAGCGTAGCCCTTCATCCGGGAACACCCGTGTCTCACCGGGGCCGGTTGGAATGATGTGCAATACAGTGGAACTGTCGTTACGCCTCACGCAAGCGACCTGCTTTCCGTCCGGCGACAAGGCGGGGTAATTCCCATCGCCCAATCGGACGGCGCCCTGCCCCTTCCGTTGATAGTAGATCGCACTGTTGCGGCCTTCGCCCGCTCCGAGTTCCAGCATCAATAGTGAGCCATCGGACGCTATCTGCGCGATCACTGAGTTCTCATGCCATGACAAATCGCGCGATTCCGATTCACCGGGAAGACGCCCGCGAACGCCGACGCGGCTTACGGTAGACGCGACCAGCAGGTCTCCAGCGGGAGAGACATCGTGAATCGAAAGCCAATTGGCGCTCTGCGTAAGGATGCGGGTTTTGCCTTGCAGTTGGACGGCGAAAATCGCCGGATTGTCGCTGGCATATCGAATAGCGGAAATCCAAACTTCCTCACCCGAACGCGCCCACGCCAGACCGGCCACCGCCCGCATCCCCGTCGCCAAAACGCGCGCCGGCGCCCCCGCCTGCGCCACTTTCAAGGATATGTCTCCAGCAGCGCCGTCCACTTCAAAGAACGCCACGGTGCGCGAATTGGGAGCAATTCGAGGGCGCATCGGCGGGCGAGAAGTCTCATGCAGTACGGTTCCCACCGGATACTCGAGCCGGTAACGTCTTCCCGACCGGCGCACGACAGCTAGCTGCCGGCCATCCGGACTCCAATCCGCTTCGAGCGCATCTTCAAGCAGCTCGCGCGGGGCTCCACCGGAGACCGGCACTCGCGCGAGAGTTCTCTTGGCGGCGATGATGATTGCCAATTCGTTTGTGGAAGAAACGGCAGCGAGGTGCGCCGAAGGTTCAAGTCCAAGCGGGCGGGATTCGCGATTGCCGGGGCGTAGCGAGTAGACCGCATACGGTGAGCCTTCCCAGTTGGCGCTGTAGATGACCGAACCATCCGGCGCGAAGCGCGCGGCATCGACATCGCCGCGGCGGTAGGTGAGCCGAGTGAAAGTAACCGGTTCGCGGCGCGTAATCGAGCGGTGGGCCAGAACGCCGGCCACACCGCCGGCAGCCGCCGCGCCGAGTAGCGGCAGAACCATCCGGCGCGCTGGGAGCGTCGAACGTTGGGGGGGGATCGCCATCCGCCGTGGCAGCGTGAGACCGGCGAGAACGTCGTCGCGAATCTCTTCGAGCGCAATGCGAAGATCCGAAACATGCTGCCATCGGCGGTCGGGCTCTTTGCGGAGGCAACGAAGGATGGCGCGCTCAAGGTCTTCGCGGAAGTCCGGAATGGCTTCGATGAGCGGGGCTGGATCTTTGTGCAACACCGCCGCGAGGACGGCGATCTTGCTATCGCCCGGGAATGGTTTGCGCCCGCTGAAGAGCTCATATAAGACAGCGCCCAAGGAAAAAATATCGGAGCGGCCGTCGACTCGTTTTCCTTCGGCTTGCTCAGGCGACATGTAGGCCACTGTGCCGAGGATCATGCCCTCTTCGGTCAACGCCGCCATTTGGCTGGGGTTGAGCAATTCGGTGGCGGCTCCGACGTCGACCGATTGCGGCGCGGGCTCAGTGGCTTTGGCAAGGCCGAAGTCGAGAAGCTTGGCCAAGCCCTCGGGCGTGACCATCACGTTCGACGGCTTGAGGTCGCGATGGACGATGCCAATCGCATGCGCGGCGGCGAGTGCTCCGGCGATTTGAATACCCCAGGAGAGTGCGTCTTTCGTCTTGGCTCCACCACCGCTGGCGATTATCCTGTCGAGCGTTTCGCCGGCGATGAATTCCATCGCAATGAACGCGACGATATGTCCGTCCACTTCGGCGGCGTCCACGTCGTAGATGGTGACAATGTTCGGATGGTTGAGCGCCGACGCGGCTTTGGCTTCCTGCACGAACCGCTTTTTACGCTCGGGGCTGGAGACCAGTTGGGCGGGCAGAACCTTGATGGCGACACGGCGGTCCAGGTGAAGGTCGGTGGCGCGATAGACGACGCCCATACCACCGGCTCCAATCTGTTCGTCGATCCGATAGTGCCGAAACTGCTTCCCGACCATTGCGCTTCGTTATTACTTCTACTACGCGATCGAATACTCAAATTCGTAAAAGTGTTTACCGCCGGTAATCCGAATCGTCATTCGCCCCGTTAGCCCTTGCAATTCGCCCGTTCCCGAGTCGGGCACAACGGTCACCGACAACTGACCTTCTCCGCGATTCATCGTGCCGTTATGTTGGAGGACAAAACTGCCGGCGCGGCCGTGTAGGGCGCCGGTTACCAATTCAATGGCGACGTAACCGGCCGAGCCCTTGATGTTGGTGGCTGCGCTGAGCATCTCACCTTTGCTTGAGCCCGTCAATTCTCCGCGGAATTGCTTGTCGATGAGGAGGCGGCCAAGCGATTTTTCCTGCGAGGGTTGCGCCGTAAGCTTGACATCGAACTCGCCGCTTGCCGTCAAGCCACCACCGCCTGAGCCGCCAATTGGCTCGCAACCGGTTCCAGTTCAGTGCGCTGCGCTTCGTTTATTGGTGTGACATAGGGTGCGATCGCGCCTGACTTGGCGATGCCAGCCAGTTCCATCGCGGCGTGGAGCACTCGCGCAGGGCCCCAAGCATCGCGCAGATCTTCGAGCGGAATGAATCGTTCGCGGATCGAAGCGGCCTCGGCATAGTCGCCCTTTACGTTCGCTTCGAACAAAGCCTGCGACATCGCCGGTGCAACGCAACCCGAGCCGGTGGTGAATCCCGGTAGCTTGAAATCGCGCATGTGCGTGATGGCTGGCCGCTCCCCGATGCCGCTGATCACGTGCCGGCGATCGACCCGCTGCAACAAACCGTCGAGATAGGTGTCCTGACTGGGATCCTTGCGCACAACCGCGTATTTGATACCGATACAAACGCCGTCGCGCACCAGACGGCCTACGGCGTCGAGTCCGGCGTCTTTATCGGCGCCGAAATTATTTTCCTCTTTGAGATACACGACGATCGGCATGCCGCAGGCTTCGGCGAATTCGCGGTAGCCGGATTCCAGCCCGGCGGCATCGCGCGGGTCGGCACAGGGAAGCAGCATCACCGTGGGGAACGAGTAGCGGCGCAGGAGGGGAGCTTGGTCCATGGCTCGGCCGAAGGAGGGTCCAGCGCTCGGGATCATGAGGAAGTCGTTGTCCAATCCGTTCGACCACCCAAGCAACGCGTCGAATTCCGCCAGGGTGAGATGGTAGAGGAATGCATTGCCGCCGTAGAGAAAATTGCGGATGCCGCCGGCGGCGATGTGCCGGGCGATCTTTTCGGTTTCCGCGAAATTGATCGTGCGGCGGGTGTCATTGTTGCGGCAGAGCGACGGCACCGGAAATACGCCGCGGAAATCGTCTGTGGTCAAAGCGCGAGTTCGCATTGACGCCTATTGTAACTTTCTATCATGGGAGCATGGAAACGGAACTGGTGGCGCAACGGACGGTGCGCGGCTTTAGCGGCGTGGGAGAGCCAGCCGATTTGACGATTCTCATCGGCCAACCGATTGGCGCCAGCGACGCCAGGTTCGCGTGCGAATTCGATGTTGAGGGGCTACTGCGCTCGCGAACCGGACTGCTATCGGGCGTGATAGCTGGGGCGCGTTGAGCAAGGCGATGCCGGCGGCGGTGGAGGACATCATCTACTACAACATCGCCTTTGGTCACGTGCGGATGGATGAGGAAGGTCTTGGCATGCGGCTCGATCCATCCTATGAAAGGATGTGCAGGCATCACTTTGCTTCGGAACCAGCCGAAGCGCGGGAGTTGGCATTGCCGTTGGCCGAGGCTGGGTCCAAGCATGCTCAATCTATTTTGGGTCACTGCTATTTCCTGACCGACCTTGCGAAGGCTGAACATTGGCTTCGCAAAGCGGCGGATGCTCAGAGCCCACAGGCTTGCGTCACTCTTGCTAGCGTCCTGATTGAGACGAGTCCCGGCGAGGCGGCAGACTATCGGGCTCGCGCGAAAACATACGGTTGGCCCCGCGAATTGGACTGGGCGTTTATGATGGTTCCGTATCACTGCTATGTCTACGGCCGCCGTCATCCTCCCGCCCGTGCTTCGGGAAGGAGATCGTCTAAACGGTGACGAATTTCTGCGCCGCTGGGAAGCGATGCCGGAATTGAAACGGGCGGAGTTGATCGATGGAATTGTCTTCATGCCTTCTCCCGTAAGCGATCTACACAGCGAACTCAGCCATTTGATGGACGGTTGGATCTGGCTGTACCGGGACATGACCCCCGGCTGTAAAGCAGGGGCGGATGGCACATGGCGGATGGGCGAGAACGACATCCCGCAGCCGGATCTTGCACTCAGAGTTCTCCCCGAGTACGGGGGGCAGTCGAGCTACGACACTAAGTACCCGGTGGGCGCGCCGGAACTGATCGTGGAAATCAGCGGGTCCAGTTCGTCGCGCGACCTTGGCATTAAGCTTGACCTGTACCGGCGAGCGGGTGTGCGCGAATACCTCACGGTGTTGTTGAAGCCACGGCAGGTGATCTGGCGCCAGTTGGTTCGCGGGCGGTATCGCGAGATTGCGATTGGCGAAGATGCGCTGCTCCGGCCGGTGGTTTTTCCTGGCTTGTGGCTTAACCCGGCGGCGTTGTGGGATTCCAAACTGTCGCTGCGTGCTGCGGTGGAGCAAGGCATCGGTTCGCGGGAGCATGCTGCGTTCGTCAAGCGGCTTGGCGCGGCGCGGACCCGGAACTAATTAGCGACTTGGACTGGGCGCTATGATGGTCGTGTAACGCACCCATATGTCCACGGCTGCCGCCATCCTCCCGCCCGTGCTTCGGGAAGGAGATCGTCTAAACGCTGACGAGTTCCTTAGCCGCTGGGAAGCAATGCCGGAATTGAAAAGGGCGGAGTTAATCGATGGAATTGTTTTCATGCCTTCTCCAGTAAGCCGGTCGCATGCCGACCAACACTTTCGACTGTGCCTCTGGCTGGGGTGCTACTTGGAGCAGACGCCAGGATGCAGCGGCGGCTCAGATGCGACCTGGTTAATGGGCCAGAACGAGGTCCCTCAGCCCGATGTTGCTTTGAGGATATTGCCGGAGTTTGGCGGGCAGTCGCTCGACAAGGGTGAATACTGCGCGGGTGCGCCAGAACTGATCGTTGAAATCAGCGGGTCGAGTTCGTCGCGCGATCTTGGCATCAAGCTTGATCTGTATCGGCGAGCGGGTGTGCGCGAATACCTCACGGTGTTGTTGAAGCCACGGCAGGTGATCTGGCGCCAGTTGGTTCGCGGGCGGTATCGCGAGATTGCGACCGGCGAAGATGGGCTGCTCCGGT
>JAYUSQ010000320.1:0-9178 GCA_043755595.1 Acidobacteriota bacterium
CAAACGTGCGGTTGGCGCGAACAAAGACGCGGGTCTGAGACGACAGATCCTTGGCTGCGACATTGCGGCCTGAGCTCGAAAAAAGCGTGTCGTCGCGCAACATGAATGACTTCGACCCGAACTTGCGAGTCTGCAGATACAGCCGGTTGCCTTCGACGCGGTTCACCATCCCGGTGAACGTCAGCATGCCGCGCGGCCACAGGCTGTCGTGCCCGCCCCTCGATATCGCAATCGCCGCTCTGGCGCTAGCGCGGCGCGGATCGGGCGGCCGGATGTAAACGGTACGAGCCACGCAGGACATTGGCGCACCTTGCGCCACAATTTCCACGTTGTCGCCTACGCGGACTCCTGCCGGATGGATGCGAATCGACGCGCGGCTCAGAAAGGTATCGGTAGTCACCTGACAGCGCCAGCGGCGTCCGCCCTCCAAGGTATCCACCAGCAGGTCGCCCGAGAGCCCCCGCACATTCCACTCAAGCAGTTCGCCTTTGACGATCTGCAGGGCGGGAGCGATGTTCGCGTCACTCAGAATCGCGGGCGAGGGCAATGATTGAGCGAAGACGCCGGGCGAAACCGCCAACGCAGCCGTGATGGTCACAAACCGAATGCCGCCGCACATGTATCCCTGGACGCAATGTTACACTAATCTTCTCTTGGCTGTTTTGCCCTCGTCCGGCCGGTGGTTCATCGAGTCCGGCATCCAGAATCCCGGCGGCGGTGTGGCGCGCTACTACCTCAACGCGGAGCGGCGTCCGTTGGCGGTCTCCACTGAAATCACGGGCTACGCAGCCAGCACCTTCGCGTATCTATATAAACGGACCGGCGAACGGGTTTACCTGGATCGCGCCCGGCTCACGGCGCGGTTCCTCGTGGAGCGGGCCTGGAATCCTGAGCTGGCAATTTTCCCCTTCGAACTGGCTCCCGGCTCACCCAGCTACTTCTTCGATTGCGGCATAATCGTGCGCGGGTTGCTGGCCGTATGGCGGCTGACGGGCGAACGGCGCCTGCATGACATCGCACTGTTGGCCGCGCGATCGATGGCGCGGGAATTTCTGACGCCGGCGGCGATCCACCCGATTATCGCGTTGCCAAGCCGAGAGCCGATGCCGTACGCCAAGCGGTGGTCGCGCGAGCCCGGCTGCTTCCTGCTAAAGAGCGCGCTGGCGTGGCGCGATCTTTCGCTCGACGAATTCTGGCGACAGGCCTTCGCGCAGGCTTGTGCGAACGATCCGATGTTCCTGCCTGGGACGGATGACCGCCTCGGGGTAATGGATCGGCTGCACGCGTACTCTTACTATATGGAAGCGCTGCTAGCCGAACGTTCGCCGCGCCTTGCCACCGCGATTCCGCGCGTCGCCGGATTCCTGCGCGAGATTGCGCCAGACTTTGTGCGCTCCGATGTCTACGCGCAACTGCTGCGGGTGAGGCTCTATGCCGATGAGCTTGGCGTTGTTCCGCTGGACAGAGCTGCCGCTGAAGAAGAAGCCGCGGCCGTCGCTGCGTTTCAATACTCGACGCCGGGCGATCCCGTCCTTGATGGCGGCTTTTGCTTTGGCAGACGCGGCGGGGAACTGCTGCCATTCGTTAACCCCGTTTCGACCGGCTTCTGCCTGCAAGCTCTCGATATGTGGGAGCGATATGAAGCGGGCACGCTCGGGCAACCCGATCTCGCCGATTTGATCTGAAGTAGACCAATGAGCGAGCCGGTTCTCGTCGCCATCGCATCGGGGTCCGAGGATCTCATCTCCACGCTGATTGAGAAGCTGCGCGCGATCCGTCCGGAGTTGCCGCTGTATCTGGTCGCTGAGTTTCAAGAGCCCGGCGTCAACTGGATCCAGTATCGTCCGGGCCGCACGCTGGAACAGAATCTCGCTGCCGTGCGCTCGGCGCTGACCGGGAAAACTATCGTCTATACAGGCCTGATTCTGCAGCCGCGGATGCCGTATTGGACGATGCGGGCGTTGGGATGGAAACTCGGCGGCTGGAACACGATTTTCTTCAACGAGAATCTGGACCACTTCATGCTGCGCCCGCGTTCGCTGCAGACGATTGCGCGGCATTTCTGGTGGCGGACGAAGAATTTTGTGCGGTGGGAGTCGCGGCCCGGCGGCGCAACTTATACGTTAATCTGGCGGCTGGTCCATCCGAGCGCTTTCGTGCGCCCGTGGCGGTATCGCACGGCGCGTGACATGGCGAATCGGATCATTGTACAGCGGCGCTTATTGGCGGCCGCCGATGACCCGCGGCCAGAGACGACCGCTCTCCCGTTTGGTATCTCCGTGGTGATCCCTTCGCGCAATGGGCGTGAACTGCTGGCGCGATTGCTGCCAGGGCTGGTGGCGCAGAAGCCGGACGAGATCGTCGTGGTCGACAACGGTTCGGACGACGGCACGGCGGATTGGCTCATGACAGAGTGGGGAGCATCAGGCTTGCGCGTCGAGTTGAACGCTGAGCCGCTCTCGTTTGCACGAGCCGTCAATCGCGGCATCGCCGCCGCGCGATTCTCGCACGTGTTGATGCTGAATAACGACATGGTGGTGGAGCGGGACTTCCTCTCATCACTGCGCGCACCGTTTGACTCGGTGCCCGATCTGTTTTGTTCCACCGCGCAGATCTTCTTTCCAGCGGGCGCGCGGCGGCAGGAAACGGGCAAGGCGGTGATGCCGCCCGATCCGAGGGCGGACCAATTCCCGGTCACCTGCCTGGAGCCGATCGAAGGCGAAGACCACACGTACGTCATGTACGGCAGCGGCGGTTGTTCACTCTTCGACACCGGCAAGCTTCGCCGGCTCGGCGGATTGCTTGAAACATATGAGCCCGCTTACGTCGAAGACCTGGATCTCGGTTTTCGCGGCTGGCAGCGCGGTTGGCCGACCGTGTTTGTGGCGGGTGCGCGCGTCGAGCACCGGCACCGCTCGACGACGTCACGCTACTACAGCGAAGAGATGCTGGCGCGCGTGCTGGAAGTGAATCTGCTGAAATTCATTGCGGGCACGGTGACGGCAGGCGCCGAGTCCAAGCGATTGTGGCTGCATACGCTGCACCGTTTGAACCTTCGCGCGGCCACGATGCAGGGGGATCCGGCGGCGCTCGAAGCGATCGGGCTGGCCGGGCGCAAAGGGCTGGAATGGGTTCGCCCCACACCCGCAGGCTGCGCCGATGAAGGGATGATTTTCGCGATCGGCAGCGGTGAGGTGGCAGTATTTCCTGGGCGCGCAGCGCGACGCACCGGGAAGCCCGTGGTGTTGGTCGCAAGCCCGTATCTGCCGTTTCCACTGACTCACGGCGGCGCGGTGAGGATGTATAACTTGCTGCGCCGCGCGGCGCGTGACTTCGATCTTGTGCTGCTTTGTTTCGCCGAGCAGCTAGCCACGCCGCCGGCGGAGGTATTAGAGCTTTGCGTTGAATTGGTGCAGGTTCATCGCTCGGGCCGTCATGACCGGCCACTGACAGAACGGCCCGATACAGTCGAAGAATTCGACACCGCGCCATTTCGCGCGGCGCTCCAGCAGACGATGCGCAAATGGCGGCCCGCTTTGGCGCAGCTTGAATACACGCAGATGGCGGTCTATTCGAAGGACTGCCGGCCGGCGCGGACGATTTTGGTGGAACACGACGTGACGTTCGATCTCTACGCGCAGTTCCTGAAGCAAGGCGAAGATTGGGAAACGCGGCAGCAGTTTGAGCGTTGGGTGAGCTTTGAAAAGCAGGCTTGGAAGGATGCCGATGCGGTGGTGGTGATGTCGGAGAAGGACCGGAATGCGGTGAATTTGGCAAACGCCGTCACGCTGGCCAACGGCGTGGACCTGGAACGTTTCACTCCTTCACCTGATCTGGCGCCAGAACCTCGCCGCGTATTGTTCATTGGGGCTTTTTCGCATTTGCCCAATATCCTGGCGCTGGAATTTTTCCTGCGCGATGCTTGGCCGCATGTGCTGGCCGCTGAGCCCCATGCGCGGTTGCACATCATCGCAGGCAAGAACCACCGGTATTCCTTGGAGCGGGCGAGCGACAAGGCGCGACCGAATCTCGATCAGCCCGGTATTGAAATCGAGGATTTCGTTTCGGACCCTCGCATCGCTTACCGCCGCGCCGAGGTTGTCATCGCGCCTCTGCTGGCGTCGGCCGGCACCAACATCAAGATCATGGAAGCGATGGCGATGGGACGCGCCATTGTTTCGACGCCCGGTGGGATCAACGGCCTTGATGAGTTGCGCGATGGGCAAGAGGTAGTGGTGCGAGAGTCTGGCGAAGCGATCGCTGCTGCGATCGTGGACCTGTTTCGCGATTCGCCGCGGCGCCGGGAGATCGAGAAGCTGGCGCGGGCGGCGGCTGAGCGCTGGTACAGTTGGGACGCGATTTCGGCGCGGCAGCGGGAGCTTTACGAGCGCCTCCTGGGCGATATATAAAGTACTTGACAATGCAAAGTACAAATGACATGATCGAAACGTGATCGGAAGAATAGTTGCGATATGTGTAATTTTCGTCGGGACCTCGGTCGCGTGGATGGTGTTAGGCGGCACGATTTGGAACCGGACTAACAAGAGCGGCGAGCGGCTGGCTTCACGCGTCCAGTCTGTGTGGGGGAGCGAGCAGCAGCAAGCGGCGCCGCGCGGCCACTACGAAGAGCCGCACGAAGAGGAAGAGGCTGTCACCGAGAACGGCAAGACGCGAATGGTGAAACGAAAGCGTCAGAAAACGCTGCCATTGACGCCGGTATCAAGTAGGCTGCAAGTGAACCTGGACTTAGAGCACCGAAAGAAAGGCCTGCTCTGGTACAGCACTTACAAAGTCGGCTTCGCCGGTGAGTACGGCTTCCAGAATCCTGATGCAGTGGCGTCACACAATAGCACGATCACGTTCCCGTTGCCGGCCGAACAGGCGATTTACGACAACCTCACGGTGACCGTGAATGGCGCGACGAAGCCGGTGGTAATCTCTTCTAACTCGGTGATCGTCACCGCGCCATTCGGGCCGGGTGAGACGGTACGGATCGGCGTACGCTATGGTTCGCAGGGGTTGAACCACTGGCGTTATGGCTTTGGCGAGAAGGTAAATCAGGTCCGCGATTTTCAGATGAAAATGACAACTAACTTCCCCGATATCGATTTCCCGGATAACACGCTCGCGCCGACGGCGAAGCGCGCGACCGCGAAAGGTTGGGAATTGGATTGGAATTACACGAACCTGCTCTCGGGCTACCAGATCGCGCTGGCCATGCCTGAGAAGTTGCAGCCTGGGCCGCTGGCGGCGGAAATAAGTTTCTTCGCACCGGTTTCGTTACTCTTTTTCTTTTTCCTGATGTTCATTATTACGACGTTGCGCGGCATCGATCTGCATCCGATGAATTACTCTTTCCTGGCGGCTGCGTTCTTTGCTTTCCACTTATTGCTGGCTTACATGGTGGACCATTTCGATATCCACGCGTCGTTTGTCGTGGCGTCGCTCGTGTCAGTGGGACTGGTGGCAAGTTACATGCGCCTGGTGGTGGGCGACAAGTTCGCGTATAGGGAGGCGGCGCTAGCGCAGATCGTATATCTGGTGCTGTTCTCGTACGCCTTCTTCTTACGCGGCTACACAGGACTAGCAGTGACGATCGGCGCCATCGTGACGCTGTTCGTCGTGATGCAAGCGACAGGGCGAATCAAGTGGAGCGAGCAGTTCCGCACGGCGGGGAGACTGCAGCCGCCTCCGCTGCCGCCATCGTAAGAGGCCCAGGCGCGCCCTCTGCGCGGATAGACTGGGGAGAGGCAAAGCCCATGAGGTATGCCCCGGTGGAAGTTCTAGTAACCATGACACGTAAAGAATTCGTCGCCTCTCCTTCGCTCGCTTTCGCAGCACAAGCTCCACTGGTTGCCCCATCGCGCAAGCGAAAAAATGTGCTGTTTTTTTTATCCGATCAGCATCGCCCGTCGTCGGTTGGCCATCTCAACGACTCACACGCGCGAACGCCGGCGATCGATTCCATTGCCGCAACCGGTACGCGTTTCTCGAACGCCTATTGCGCCAACCCCGTCTGCACACCCTCTCGCGCGTCGATTCTAACGGGCCTTTACACACATCACCACCGCACGTGGGACAACCAAACACCGTGGCCATTCGAGATCAAAACCATGGCGCACCATTTTTCGCGGGCTGGTTACGTCAGCGGTTTGGTAGGCAAGATGCATTTCGTCGACGCGCAAACGCACGGGTTCGATTATCGGCTGGATTTCAACGACTGGTTCCAGTATCTCGGGCCAAAGACCAAGCTGTACGCCGACGAATTGGGACGTGCGAATTCGGGCTCTGGGCTCCCGATTATCGACGACCTATGGCGCGACTCCGGAGATCCCTGGTCTGGCCAACGTACGCCCGATGAACGCAAGGGCTCGGTCCACGTGGGCCGCGCTTCGCTTATCCCGGAACGCGATCACTTTGAGTCCTTTGTATCGCGCGAGAGCAGCCGCTTCATCAAGCGCTTCAGCCCGCAGCATCCGTTTTTCCTGGTCAGTTCCTACCTGAAGCCGCATGATCCGTTCATGCCGCCCGAGCGCCACGCCCGGATGTTCCGCGCGGAAGACATGAAACTGCCCGCCACCTACGGCAAGGTGAATCTTGATCGCGTACCCGCCGAGATCAGGCGGCGCATCGAGTCCGATCCGCCCAATCCAGAGATCAAGGATCCAGCTAATGCACGCCAACGCATTGCGATGTACTATGCCAATGTCGCGTTTCTCGACGACTGCCTGGGCCGGGTTCTCGGGACGCTGAAAGAACTGGGTATTGAGGATGACACGATCGTCATCTACTCGTCCGATCATGGCGAGATGCTGGGCGAACATGGGCTTTGGCACAAGTTTGTCTTTTACGAGCCAAGCGCCGGCGTACCGTTAGTCATCCGTGTGCCGGGCATGACCCAGGCCGGCGCGGTATGCCACGCTCCAGTGAGCCAGGTGTCCATGATGGCGACCTTGCTCGATCTCTGCGGCATTCCCGTGCCCGAAGGACTCGACGGCGCACCGCTGACTCCGTTCCTTTACGATCCCGGCAAGGCTTCGGCCCAACCGGTCTTTTCGCAGTTTGCCTTACGGACGAAGAACGCCAGGGCGATGATCCGCAAGGGTATCTGGAAGTACTCGCACTATGCCAACGACACGCCGGAACTGTACAACCTGCGCGACGATCCGCAGGAGATGAACAACGTCGCCGCCAGCGCCTTGCATCGGCCGCGGGTCGAGGCATTGCGTTCGGAACTATTGCAGTGGTCCGACCCCGCCGCCATGTGACACAATCTTAGGAAGCACTATGCGTACACTGACCCTGTTTGCTCTCGCATCGGCGTTGGCCCTGGCCGCCGACAAGCCGGAAAAAGGCTTCAAACCGCTCTTCAACGGCAAGGATCTCACGGACTGGACCAAGGCCAAGGAAAACGAAGATTCCTTCTCGGTCCAAGACGGCGCCATCGTCGCCAAAGGCTCGCGCTGCCACATCTACTACACCGGGAAGAATGCCGACTTCAAGAACTTCGAGTTGAAGGTGGACGTGATGACGCAGCCGAAATCGAACGGTGGGATCTACATTCACACTGCCTATCAAGAAAAGAATTGGCCGGACAAGGGCTTCGAGATTCAGGTGAATAACAGCCATACCGACTGGCGCCGTACCGGCGGTCTTTATGCCGTGGCCGACAACAAAGAGCAGGTAGCTCAGGACGGGAAGTGGTTCACCGAACATATCGTCGTCAAGGACCAGAAGATCACCATTTTCGTCGACGGCAAGAAGACCTCCGAGTGGGATCAACCGAACGACTGGAAAGGCGCCAACAACATGCCGGGGCGCGCGATCGGTTCAGGCACCATCGCCTTACAAGCGCACGACCCTAACAGCGTCATCGCCTACAGGAATATTCGGATCAAGCGGCTCAAGTAAGTAAGTTGCGGACCGCGCTTATTATTGGCGGGACACGCAATCTGGGCCCCGGCATCGCCGCCGCGTTGCTCGAGGCTGGCTTTCGCGTCACGGTATTACATCGAGGACTAACTAAATCAGCCGCTCTGCCGGATTCGGTCGAGCGGCTGCTTTGCGACCGGAGCGATGCGGGGGCGTTGGCGGGCGCGCTTGGCTCTCGGGCTTTCGATATCGTGATCGATACGACGCTGTACAATGGCGCGGACGGTGAAGCGGTTGGACGAATCTTCGCCGGGCGCGCGGGGCGATACATCATGCTCAGTACCGGCCAGGTGTATTTAGTGCGCGTCGGGCTGGAGCGGCCGTTTACCGAACGAGATTATGCAGGCCCTGCTATTCCCGAGCCCTCGTCCAAATTCGATCTCGATAACTGGTCCTACGGCATCCACAAACGCGCTGCCGAAGATGCCTTGGTTGACGCGGCGGCTTTCCCCGTTACGGTCCTTCGGCTCCCGATGGTGAACAGCGAACTAGACCATTTTCATCGTATCCGCAATTACCTGGCGCGCCTTCGCGACGGGGGTCCAATCTTCATCCCCGATGGTCCTCATTTGCCGTTGCGTCATGTCTACGGTGGGGATGTCGTGCGCGCGATTCTACGTGCGATAGAAGCGGGTATCGATGGACGGTTTAACGTTGGGCAGGATGAGACCGTAACGATTGACGATTTCCTTTCCCGGCTCGCCACGCTGGCTGCTACGCGCTTGGAGATCGTCCGGCGGCCCGCTCAGCTACTTTGGGAACGCGGACTGATGCCGGCCTGCTCCCACTTCAGCGAGCCATGGATGTCGTCGCTTGATAATACGCTGGGCAAAGCCGCGCTGGGTCTGACCTACACCCCGCTCGATAGTTGTCTGCCGAGCCTCGTGCGGGATTTCGACGCGAATCCCTCGACGCCGCCTGGTTACGAACAGCGTCAACTCGAACTGGAATTGCTTGGCTGATATCATTCAGAAGCGGTCGGCCATAAGTCTTACTAAGAAATAGAGAATCACTCCGGCACACAATAACCCAACAAGCAGCGATAGCCGGTCGAAAGGTTTCAAGTCTTGCTCAACCTTACCGGCGATGTCTGGCTGCAGAGCGGCATACCTGTCAATCTTGTCTTTGCAATCCTTGAGACCCAGCCCGCTCGCCTCGCGCAGGATCTTGATCGCCGCAATTTTGTTACCCTGTCTCAATTGTTCGATCGCCGCCGCAGGAAGCGCCGGAAGGGCTTGATGCTCGG
>JAYUSQ010000321.1:0-9138 GCA_043755595.1 Acidobacteriota bacterium
GGAGCGTTTCCCAGGCGGCCATCGAGCGGACCAGCACCGCATCATCCAGAATGCCGGCGGTCTTGGGCAGCAAGCCGTGCGGCCACTGGATGCCGAGCTTGTGCGTGCGCGCGTCCAGATCCTCCGGTGTGAATTTGTACGGCTTGAAGTCGAACGTGTCCATCTGCGACGGACCGCCGACGAGGTTGAGGAAGATGACCGTGTCGGCCGTGCCGCGCGGCTCCACCTTGGCGGTGGCCGCGGCGTTGAGGCGCTGCTCGAGGGGCGAGAGCAGCCCGCCAGTTACCGAGACCGCGCCATACTGCCAGAATTTCCGCCGGGTTAGCGTGGGGAACATATCGCCATCTCTCTTTCTTACTGACTCACTGCACAAGAATGAAATCGAGCCGGTTGAGCAACGCCCACAACAGGTCTTCGGCCCCGCGTTCTCGATTCGCCGCGAGGAGTTGGCTGGACTTGGCGAGTTCGCCGCTGGTCGGCTGACGCCCGATGGTGGAGAGAAACAACTCCTCCACCAATTCGCCGTCTTTCTTCGTGAGGAGCTTTTCAAGCCGCCCGCCCTTAGTTACTTTGACGCGACTCAGAATGAGTTCGTGGTTCAACAGACTGGCCGCTTGCACCATACTGGCGCGGTCGGTGGGCGGGTCCTCACGGTCGGTCTGGCCCCAGTCCTGTAGCATGTTCCAAAGGCCGGCGTGACTGGCGGCGAAGTCCTGATTGAACGACGCTTCCATCACGTATTTAAATTTGCGGTCCAGGTCCTTCACCTTGTACGAATCATAGATTCCAGTCGCGTCCTGCACGGCGTCCCAGAATTCTTCGGCAGACAGGCGGCGCGTGGCGTGGCGGGCAAAATACGTGTCGTATTTCGGCTTCCAATCGCCGGGAAAGTAGGACGAAAGCTGGTAGGCGTTGGACTGGACAATGGTGCGCATCAGGTGGCGCAGGTCGTAGTTATGTTGGCGGAAATCTTCGGCGAGAGCGTTCAGCAGTTCGGGGTGGCTGGGCTGAATCGTCCACGGCGCGGGCGGCGGGTTGGCGGGATCCTGCCGGTCAAGATCGAATGAAAATGGCGGATCGACGATGCCTTTGCCCATCAGTTCGGCCCAGAACAGATTGACCGCGGCGCGGGCGAACTGCGGGTGCGAGGTGAGCAGCCGCGCATATTGCTCGCGCTCGTTCTCGCCAGCCCGCGCCTCAAACTTAGCGCCGTCAAGAATGAAGGTCGGCGTGAGATCGGCCGGATAACGCGGCAACCTGACGACGCTCTTGGTTTTTAGGCTGTAACCCTTTTCGCTGTCGTTGACACGGAACTCGGGGATACGGCCATAGACGGGCGCGACGAAAGTTTTGCCAAAGAAGGCGGCTTGACGCCAGACGCCGGCGCGCTTCTGTCTGGTGCTCCAGAGGTTCACTTTCTCAAGATGCCCTTTCCCGTCATGGCAGGAGAAACACTCCAGGTCCACGCCGAGAAACAGGCGCGTGCTCCAGATGGCAAGCTCGTCGGCGGTGTCCTCGTGATTCAATTCCGAGTAACCGTCACCGGCCATGACACGATGACGTGCCACAAAGTTAGCGGGGCCCGTGGTCCAAGTAGACACGGCGTTCGAAGTGATCATGTCGCGGACGAATTCGTCGTAGGGGACGTTCAGCTCAAGCACCTTGTAGATGTAGTCATGGAAGCTGTTGATGCCCTCGCGAAGCTGTTCGTTGTTACGGAACATGTCGCTGAAAAACGTGGACCAGCGATCGAGGTACGGCCCAACGCGCGTGGGCCGCCGGCCAACGCCCATCGTTGGCAGCTTGGGGAACAGCGTCTCAATATACTTGTCGCGCTTGCCGGCGGACTTATCTGCAACAAAGGCGGAAATAACTTCCGGAGTGGGCAGCCGGCCGCTGAGATCCAGCGTGATCCGGCGCAGGAACTCTTCGTCGGAGGCGCGGGGTGCGGCTGGCACGCCGTCGCGCTCCATCCTGCCGAAGATGTGATCGTCGATCAGGTTACGGCGCTCCGTCTTCTGCACTTCCGCAGCGACGAGCGGGATAGTCAGGCTTAAAGCCAGGATGCCCAAGCGCATGGTGGTTTTCCTCATCCTAAGTTTAGAAGATTAGCTTCAAAGCCAACTGCACTACGCGGGCGTCGCGCGATCGGGTGATCGTGCCGAACGTGCCGCTCTGGTTGCGCCCATCCGGCCCCGCGACGAAAGTATTGTTGGGGCCAAGGAGGTTCACTCTATTGGCAAAGTTGAAACTCTCGGCGCGGAACTGCAGGCCCACCTTCTCGGTCACCTGGGTGGTCTTAATCACCGACAGATCGACATTGCGGATGCCTGGCCCGCGCACATCCGGCATCAGCCGCGAGACGTTGCCGAAGGTGAAATTGGCTGGATTGACAAATTGCGTGGTGTCAAACCAGCGAGCTGCCGAGCGTTCGGAACCAGGCAGCGCGGCGCTGGTCCCAGTCGAGTTCGGGCGGTTGGCCAGAAAGTTGTTGGCTCCACGTATCGGCAAGGGCGTGCCGCTCTGAAACGTCAGGACGCCGTCCACCTGCCAGCCGCCAATCACGCGATTCATGGCGCCGTTCGACGAGTTGTAGCGTTTTCCTTTTCCGAACGGCAGCTCATAGATCGAGCTGAAGACGAACCGGCCGGCCGAATCGGTAGCTTCGATGGAGCGCTCAGACCGCCGGTCGAACTTGCCGTTCTGATAGTCAAACTGGTTGACCAGCTCCGAACCGGCGAAGCCGAAGCCATTGATACCGTCCGAGATCAGCTTGCCAAACGAGTACGACGCCAGCATCACGAAGCCGCGCGACATGCGCTTCTCAAAGTTGAGCAGGAAGGAATGGTAGTTGGAGCTCGCCATGTGGGGATTGGCGATGCCGACGCGATTGTAGTAGGGGAACGGCCGCAGCGATTGCTGGCGCGTAATCGTAGCGCCGCCAAAGGCGCCGGTGACGCGGCCGGCGTACGGATTTGGCACCACTTCATTCAAGCGAGTACCGAGCGAGAGATTGACCGGGTCAAGCTGGTTGTAGTCATAGCCGCCGCCGCGCAGCTTGGTGCCGCGGTTACCCGAATAAGAAGTCTCCATCAGGATCTGGCCGGGCAATTGATGCTGCAGCGTGAAGGTGAACTGCTGTGAGTAGGGCGTGCGATTGGCCCGCTCATCGATAGTGACGTTGCCGCTCAGGAAAGCGCTGGGGCCGAGCTTGCTTCCGATCGGCAGCACCACAGGAGTGGGGAATCCGTCCTTAAAAAGGAACGCCGGGAAATCGAGATTCCCGCCCGGGGCCGTGTAGACAGTCGAGTTGCCTCGGAAACCCAGCGAGCCGAAGTCGGTCGCATAGTTATGGGTGAGCGGATAGTAGAGGCCATAGCCGCCGCGGATCACCGTGCGGCCGGAACCGAACACGTCGAGTGCAAAGCCCACGCGCGGGCCGAAGTCATTGAAGTCCGGATCGATCACGGTGCGCCCGAAATCGACACCGGCGAACTCCAGCCGGCCCGGCAGGTTGGTCAGAGGATTGGTGGCGCCAGGGTTAAAGTTGGACAGCCCATTGTGGCGCTCACCGGGCACCTGCTGATAGTCGTAGCGCAGGCCGAGGTTCACCGTCAGCCGGCGTGTCACCTTCCAGTCGTCCTGCACAAAGTAGGCTTGCGTGAAGCTCGGATTCGTGGTTCCCACGTTGGAATCGATGTTGGCGTCGGCCACCGCGCCGAGCAGGAAGCTGGCGAGACCCGAACCGGTTCCGGCGAGACCTTGCGGATTGCCGGTGAGGCGCGTGTTGAAGTTGAACACGCCCGAGCATTGGAAGCAGGCGTTGATGCTGTACATGTTCTGGCGCAATTCGCCGCCGATCTTCAACGTGTGCTTGCCCTTGATCCACGTGATGCTGTCGAACATCTGGCGGACATCCATCGTGATATAGCCACGGATGGTGCCGAAGCCCGAAGGGAAACCTTGCAGGTTCGGCGTGCCGGCGAAGTTGACGCCGGGGAGCGTGACTTCGGGAACGCTCGACGGGAGCCCTAGCTTGCTGGTCGGATTCGTACCCACGCTCGCCGGAATGAATGGAAACGCGTTGCGCACGACGCCCACGCGAAATTCGTTGATCAGAGACGAATTGAAGAAGTGCGAGTCTGTCAGGTTGAAGTTCTTGTTGCCGTAGTTGTCGTTCCGCACGCGCGGCAGGCGATCCGGATAGTAGCCGCTGCCGGTGCTGCCGTTGTCGTCTTTATGAGTCCACGAGGTGTAACGAACCGACAGACGGTTCTTGCCGCTGAAGCTGTGGTCGGCTTTGCCGCTCATCTGGACAGCGTCTTTGTTGGCCCCAAGATTGCCGATGAAGTTGTTGGAGTTGGTGAACGGGTCGCTCGGCGTGCGATTGGGCGTGGGGTAGAAGGGCAGAATTTTCTGCGAAACCGGATCCAGCCGGTTGGTTGGGATGCGGTTGCCGGGGAACACCTGCCGCGTGAAGCCGCCGCCGGCGGTGTTGGCGGCTGTCGTCTGGGGGTCGTAGACCGGGATCGGGTTGCCCCGGGCATCGGCAAGTCCCGAGAGATCGCCGGTGCGTTGTTCGTTGGTCGGCGTGGTGCCAATTACGGTGTACTGGCGGCGGAAGCGCCATTGCTCGTAGTTATAGAAGAAGAACGTCTTGTCCTTGCGAACCGGCCCGCCGATTACGCCGCCAAACTGGTTGTAGCGGAACGGCGCCTTGACGGCCGCGAAGGCGTTGCGCGCATCCAGCTTGTCGTTGCGTAGGAATTCGTAGAGCGAGCCGTGGAATTGGTTGGTCCCCGACTTGGTCACCATATTCACCACGCCTCCCGCCGTGTAGCCGAACTCGGCCGACATGACGCCCGATTGCACCTTGAACTCCTGAATCGCGTCCACGGCCGGATTCACATTGACGTCTCCTCCACGCGGGTTCACGTTGGAACTGCCGTCCAGCATCAGATTGTTGGCGCCGCTGGGTCCGCCGTTCACGCTGAATCCGGAAACCAGCACGCCGCGGTCTCCGAACCCGTGTGGAGACTCGGCGTGAGATCGCACATTAGGAGTCAATACCACCAGCGCCAAAGCGCTGCGTCCGTTGAGTGGGAGGCCAAGCATTCGCGCATTCTCGATCACCTTACCCAGGGTGGCCGACGAGGTGTCGACCAGCGGCAAGGCTGCCGTCACTTCCACCGATTCGGTGACGGTGCCGATCTCAAGCTGGAAGTCCACCCGAGCCTGATCGCCGACCTGAACCACGATGCCGGAGCGCACGCCACGTTTGAACCCTTGCTGCTCGGCTACGACGGTGTAACTGCCGACCGGTACGCCCGGCACCAGGAAGTATCCTGCCTCGTTGGTGATTGTTCGGAAGACCGCATTTGTTTCTGTTTGCGTCACCCGTACGGCGACGCCTTGGATCACCGTCTGTTGAGGATCGCTCACCGTACCCTGAATCGAAGCCCGCCCGATTTGTGCCCAACCGGCTGGGGCGATCAGCAAAGCGCTCATTAGCAACTTAAGAACGCGAGACATGGTTCTCCTTAGCGCCTCCACGCACGGCGCATTAATGAACTCTACAGTAGTCGATTCGTTGGAAAAAGTTGCAAGGGGTCTGTTACACGACTGTTACGTCGTAGATTCAACTACTTGCCTGCCTTCTTACCTAGCGATCCCTTGGCGCGCTCCAAAGGTTGACCGGTGAACTGGGCGATGGTCAGTTCAACATGATTGCTTACCTGGCAGCCTTCCTCGAGGTGCCCGCCGAAAGCTCCCCGCTTGGCGGTGCTGAGCACAACATGGAGGTGGGGCTGGCCGTCGGCAATGACGCCGCCAAGATGGTTGATCTCCATTTCCTCAGCGACGGTTTGCTTGGAGCCACCCACTCCGTGAAAGGTGCACGCGCCCAGCGCACCTGCGGCAGTGAGTACGGCGCCATCTTTGATACCGTTCTTCTGGATGACGGAGGAAATCGTCTCCAGCAGCATGGCGCCCTTATCGATCCGGATGCGGTAAACTTGAGTCATCTTGGCCGGAAAGACAGCCGGTTCCTGCGCACTGGCGGCGAAGGCGGTGGCGAGAACAACTACGACAAGGAGTGGTTTCATGAGGACCCCAGTATCGCCGAGTTTCCGGGCGCCGTCCAGAGGAAGACCGCTAATTATTTTCCAGCGCGCGGCGGCACAAACTCGCGCAGTCCAAGGACGCCCGCTCGCAGCACAGCGTTCCCTTCGATATCGCTTTGGACCAACAGCTCAAAATATGAAGGCGCCCCGGACTGGCTCCACGCCGCGTCGAGTTGGTCGAGAGACGGGTTGCTGGTGAGGAACGATACTACCGCCGAACTCGCCCAACTCGCTACCATCAGCACCCTGGAGTTGGGAGCGGAACCCGGCAGCATCGCGACCACGCCCGGAACGCTGCGCCGTGAGCCGGATTGCTGCACCATCTTATACTCGGCTGCTTCGCCGGGAGCGGGCGCGCGGTTATAAACCGTAGAGGCCACCTCAGGCTTTGAATAGAAATTTGTGCGCTCCATCAGTTGCCGAATGTGGAAGCTTGAGGATGAGAGGCCGATCAGGATCACGTTGCGATCTCCGAATTGGTCAAACGAGAAGTCGCTGGTGCCGCTGAAAGAGACGGTCACCCCGCGCGCCTGCAGATACTGCGCCAGCTTGACCGCGGCGAAAGTGTCGGAGACCACGGTGTAGTTTTGCATCAGTTTCGGCGGGCCGAATTTTCGGATCAACGGCTGGAGGAGGGGCGAATCGGCGGACCGTTCGAAATCGTTGATGCGAGTATCGCGCACCTTGAGCGGGCCGTCGCCCCACTCAAAGAAGACTGGTGTCGGCAGTACGACGCTGGTTGGCTTCCCGTTGCGAAACAAGTCCGCCCAGAATCGGGGCAGTGGGCTGACAGCCGGAACTTGCCTGGCTGCCAGCCGCCTGTTCTCCCACGCTAGCAACCCGCAAGCGATCAGCAAAAGCCCGAAGGCCGCCCAGGCGCCGAGCCGGCGGAGGGAGTAGCCGCCGGTTGGTAGCAATTCAGCGGAAGGCGCTTTGTCCGGCTGCAATGACAGCGCGACTGATTCCGGGACGGACGCTGCCACCACTTCCATGTGATAGCCACCCTGCGGCAGCGTCACGCGATAAAGCGTCAGAGTATCGCCGGCCCCGGCGGCATCGGCATGTTCCTTTAACTTTTGTCGAAGCCTGGAGATGTGGACGCGCACTGTGGCGTCGAGCTTGGGATCGAAATCCGGCCCCTTACCCAGACACTCGGTGGCGATCCGGTACTCGTTCAGCACCTCGTCGCGATTGGTCCAGAGGTAGAGGAGCAAAGCCCGGACGGCAGGCGCTTTCCGAAAGGTTGCGCTCTCGGCGGCGGCGAGGACGGCGGCCTCCCGCGGATCGGAGTGAGTGACTGTGGCTGCGGCTGGACGTGCGATTGGCGAACCCAAGGTGGAACCCCGTGACTGACGCCATCATATTCTAACGGAATTGGCCGACGGCCGCGAAGCGCTGCCGATCGCTCCGGCGCTTGAATCGCCTTGGGCTGCAATTGCTATTCAGTTCTGCGGGCCGTTTGCACACAACCAGCCAGATCGGCCGAGGGAGCGAACACGGTCGCAATGCCAAGAGCAACACTGGCGTACTTCAAGTAAAGGCCGAGCACCCACATGACGTACGTACGTACTCGCAGTCATGCAGTTGGCCGTCACCTTGGCAGGGCTGGACTGGGTTTCCGGAGTCATCATGGGTGTCATTACCGTTCCTGACCGGCGCCACGGTCGCCGCTCGACACGCCTAGCCGGCCGCATTGGAGACAGCGCGGAGCGTCCGCGCTTGGCGCCCATTCGACAGCGGGCCTCGCTCAGTTTGGGGTTCGGCTCGATCCATGGGTGTTGGCGCCGGCCCAGTTGGCTGCCTTGGTAGCGCCGATTGGCCTGTCGATGACTAAGGTCTCCGGCTTGGCTGCGGCACTTGCGGCCACAATAACATCCCGGGTTGCCGCATCGGCGCCGAGACAGAACGAGTTGTCCATCGCAGGCCATGGCTCACCACGGCGCTGGACAACGGGTCTACCGGTCATGGCAGGCTGAAATCATCTTCGAAAAGATGGCGATCCGTCCTGGATCGCCGCGGGGCCACGCCGGTCGTTACGGCTTGGCCCCCTGTTTCCCAACGCACTGTTAGCCTGCTTCAATCCGTCCGGGATGAGAATGGACGCCCTGCGGGCGCGATGATACCGCCTCGCCTTCGGCGGGCCCCGAACCGCGATGGGGCTTCCAACACCGCAGATTGGCCAGTAATCCGGTGACACCAAACCAACATTTTTCTTCTCCCTCATTCGCCACCAGTTACTCATCCACACCCCGCCGTCCCGTTCGCCCCGCCTGCTACCGTTTCAATCGCAGCGGTCAAAAAGGAGCCGCGTAACTACAAATCATGAACCGGGCTCTGCTCGCGCCAACTCCACATCGCCGATGAAGAAGAAGAGGCTGCGATCTTCGAATCCCTCCGCGCCGCACTCTCCGGCGAGCTCCAGCCGGCTGGCGAACTTGAGCTCCTTCACTTCGAAGCGATTCTTCACGCGCAATGGAACCTGCGCCGCTGTCGAATGAACGAAGCCAACTTGCCGGCGTCCGGGCCTGATCCTTTCCTCGATTCTGAAACGCGCGCCGCCCTCAAGACCCTCACCACTTACACGTCACAAAGGACCTGGCAGCGCGTTCAGAAAGAGTTGAAGGCTCTCCAGAACGAACGCGCCGAGAAGTCGCTTCGCTCGTTAACGGAGCGAATTTTGTCGCAATAGCGGCCGCAAACTGGAACTCGGCGCGCGGTCGAAGCGGCCGATGCGCTGCTCGCCGGGGTTCCCGGGTACCGATCCCAGGGCAGTGCTAGTCTATTGCCGACTACGCCATTGATCGCTACGCAACGGCATTCAGGTCGCAAGATAGCTGCCAGAGCGGCTGGCCGTTTACCTTTACAAGATTCGGATACTATGAAGACATGCGGCTGCTCATCACACTCGAAAGGGACGAAACTGGCATGATTGTCGCGGAGTGCCCGTCCCTGCCGGGATGTATTTCGCAAGGCGAAACCGAGGTGGCCGCGATCGAAAACGTACGAGAGGCGATCA
>JAYUSQ010000322.1:0-29947 GCA_043755595.1 Acidobacteriota bacterium
ACGAGGGCAATTGGACCGGCACGATTTCCTTCTGGCTGCGTCTTGACCCCGACAAGGAACTGGAGCCCGGCTTCTGTGACCCGATTCAAGTGACCGACAAAGGCTACAATGATTCGGCGATCTGGGTCGACTTCACCAAGGACGACACTCCCCGGCATTTCCGCCTCGGTGTCTTCGGCGCGCTCGCCGCCTGGAACCCGGAGAACCTTGCCCCAGACAAGAATCCAAAGTTCAATTCAAGGTTAGTCGTCATCGAAAAGCCGCCGTTCCGCGCGGATAAGTGGACACACGTTGCCATCACTTACTCCGCCGTGGGTTCGGGCAAGGGTTCGGCGCGCTTGTATCTTGACGGCAAGCCGATTGGCGAATCGCCCGCAATCGCAGAAAAGCTACAGTGGGATCTATCGAAGGCGGCGATTCGGTTGGGCGTGAACTACGTGGGCCTGTTCGATGAGTTGTCGATCCACAACCGCGCGCTCAGCGAAAAGCGGATTCGCGAGTTATCTAAGTAGCCGCGGAATTAACGCCTGGAGTTGGGGGCTTCTCAAGTAGAGTCCGCCCCAGGCAAGCATCCCTAATATCAGCGGGCCGGCGAAAGGCTCACCAATACGTAGGTGTGTGGCTATCGCCCCGCCCAGATAGCCAGTTACCAAGATCGCGCCAAGCACCGAAGTCGCCGGGATCAAATACAGAACCACGCACCCAAGCTCCACTAATCCAAGCCAGAACATGACACTCACTGGCCATCCCAAATGAACGAAGCCCTCTTGCACGGCGGGAATATTCGCCAACTTCATCCCCGCACTCGCCAAAAGAGCCAGCGCTGGCAGCGCGCTCATCGCGTAGCTGGCCCAAAGTTTCCCCTTCGAAGCAGGCATAAGCTACATCTCCCAATCTGTCGGTTTCTGGCCCAGCGGAAGTAACTCGCCTTTCTCCAGATACCGCACCGTTGAAGCCGACTTAGCCGCATGCGGGTCATGCGTCACCATGATGATCGTCTTGCCGAACTCGCGATTCAGCCGGCCCAACATATCCAGAACATCGCGCGCGGAGGCGGCATCCAGATTGCCGGTTGGTTCGTCGGCCAGTATCAGGTCCGGGTCCGTCACAATCGCACGCGCAATCGCCACGCGCTGCTCCTGACCGCCTGAAAGCTGGCGCGGTGTATGGGAAAGCCGGTCGCCCAACCCTACCAACTCCAGAGCCTTTTTCGCATGCGCATTCCGTTCGCTCCGCCCGAGCTTGGTCAGCTTCAATGGCAGCTCGACGTTTTCCAGCGCCGTCAGCACCGGGATCAAATTGAAGGATTGAAAAATGAACCCGATATGCGCATTACGCCAGCGCGCAATCGCTCCATCGCTTAGACTTCGCAAATCCTCACCCAGCACTCGAATGTCGCCTTTCGAAGCCCGGTCCATCGCCGCGATAAGGTGCAGCAGCGTAGACTTGCCGGAACCGGACGGCCCCATCAGCGCCACGAAGTCGCCCTTATTCACCTGAAGGTTGGCATCTTTGAGGGCCACCACATGGAACTCATCGCGAATGAATTCTTTGGTCAAATTGCGCGTTTCAATGACTATCTCGCTCATGTCCGATCCTTCATCAGGGACGCGCTTTCACGCGCACTCCTTCTTTGATTTCCGCAACGGGCGCCGCGATGATCTCCTCACCGCCGATCAGCCCGTCTTCGACGCGCAACCCTTGAGCGGTAATGCCTGCCGTCTTCACCGCGCGCCGCACCACCTTGCCATTCAGCACGATCCAGACCGCACCGTCCCGCACCGCTCCGGCAGGCACATAGATCATGGGCTTGGAAGCCGAACCGGCCGAGCCCGCTTGCCCGGCCGGCTTGTCCTCGCTCATGAACGCGACGCTGGCATTCATCTCCGGACGAAGATAGTCGTCCGGATTGAGAACTTTCACCTTCACCTGCACGGTGGCTTTCTGCCGATTCGCTTCGGGCGCGATCTCGTCAATCACGCCGTCGTACTTCTTGTCCGGATATGCGTCCGTCGTCAGGACGCCCTTTTGCCGGCGATCCAGTCGCGCAAAATCCGCTTGATTGATATCCAACTCCACTTGCAGGTCCGTCAGGTCGGCCATCGAAACGACGAAGCCTTTGGCCCCGCGATCTCCCACAAAACCCGTGGTCACAAACTCGCCCTTCTCGACAATTCGTTCGAGAATCGTTCCCGTGGTCGGAGCCTTGATCACGGTGTTGTTCAGTTGCGTCTGGTAAAAATCCACCTGTCCCTTGGCCTGCATGATCTGCCCCTGCACCTGCTGAGCGATCTCTTTGCGCGGGCCGATGCGGACCAGTTCCAGCGTGCGCTCAAGCGAAGCGACGCGCGCCAACCGGGAATCGTACTGCGCCTTGGCGTCGTCCAGTTGCTGCCGCGCGCCGACCTTTTCGTCCACCAGTTTCTGCATCCGATCCAAATTGATCTTGGCGTTCACCAATTCCGCTTGCGCCGAATTCAGATTCGCGCTAGCCACCTGAATCTCTTCAGGCCGTGAGCCATTGTTCAACTCAAGCAATCGCGCTTCGAGCGCCGCTAGATTGCCGGTGGCCTGCTTGAGTTGCGCGCGATATTCGTCGTTTTCAAGCCGTACGATGACTTGGCCCTCTCTGACCTTGTCGCCTTTTTCGACACCGATCCACGCCACCTTGCCGACTACTTTCGAAGCCACCTGGATCTTGTGATGCGCAACGATATAACCCGTGGCGTTGAGAATGATGCTGCCCGAGGGCGCACCTGCCGAGCCTGCCTGCGCCGCAACGACGCGCATCGTTTGAACTTCGATTTCCTTGTTCGCGGCATCGTACAGGTATCGCGCCGCGCCTAGCAGGAGAAATAACAGCACCCCGCCCACAATCCACTTCGTCGCCCAATTGGATTCGCGATGCGCGCCGCTCTTCAGCGACTTGTCGATCGTCAAGCTTTGGAGGTCTTTCTCCATGATTCTCCGTTAATCTCAGGTGGCCCCTTCAGGCCTGTCTTAGCGCTGTCAGGATTTCCTTGCGCGCAGCCGAGGCGGCGGGAAACAGTCCGCCGATTGCGCCCATCACCAGCGCGAAGGCGATACCGGCGGCCATGATGGCGGGCGTGACTCGAAAGTTGAAAGTGATTTCGCTGAAGGTGACAAAACTACCCATACCTGTCTGCAGGTTATTAAGAGGCAAGACCAGCAGGCAGCCCAGCAAACCACCGAGCAAACTAAGCAACAGCGATTCAAGAAAGAAGCTGATCAGAATTCCCACCTTCGAAAAACCCAGCACTCGTAACGTGCCGATCTCAGCTGAGCGGCGCGCCACGGCGGCATACATTGTGTTCATCGCCGCGAAACTCGAACCCACCGCCATGATGATGGACACGAAAATCGCCAGCGCCTGCACAGGCGCTGCGGCGCTTGTCTGGCTGGCGTAGTAGGAGCGCTCGGTAACGGCGTCGACATTAAGCTGCCGGTCGTTGGCCAGGTTGTTCATCAACGCCTGCATCGACACTTCGTCGGTAGCGCGCAGCAACGCCGAGCTCAACGTCGTCTCGCGATTCTGATCCGACGAGAGTTGAAACAGGTCGCAGAACAGTTCGCTATTCGCAGCCGAGCGGCCCGCATCCATCACACCCACCACTTCCCACTGGCCTTTTCCGAACGTCAGGGTCTTGCCCAGGCGCGCCATCGGATAGCGATTTGCGATGCCCTGCCCCACCACCACCTCACGCCGGCCGGGAGTGAACATACGCCCTTCGATGATCTTGATATCGGAGCCGCGCATCGCAAAACCACCAGCCGTTAAACCGCGCAAAGTGATGTTGATGCCGGAAGGCAATTCAGGACTCTCCAGCACGATCACGGTCACCACTTCGAGCGAAGCCGCCGGCTCACCTTTGGCGTTCTTAGCGATCCCAGGCTTGACCTTGACGATCTGGAAAGTCTCCTGGGTCACTGTCGAATTCAGTTCAGCGGTTGAACCCTTGCGCATCACCATCACATTCAGTGGATGCCCGGTCGATGCCAGCGCGGAATTCAGCCCTTCCACCAGCGCAAAGATGCTGAGCAGCACCGCCACCGTCAAGGCGATGCCCAGCGCGGTCATAATCGTCGTGGTGCGGCGCGCCACCAGATTTCGCAAATTGTAGGAAAGAGGTATATCCACAGCTAGTCGTTCACTCGCAGGGCTTCAAGAATGGGGCGCCGTGAGGCGCCATAGGCTGGAATCAACGAACTGATAAATCCGATCACCAATGAAACCGCCATCCCGATCGCAAAAATCGGCGGAACGATGCCGATGCCGCTCATGTCGGCGAAAGTGGAAGGCATGTTGCGCAGCACCGTACACAACAACGCCGCCAGACCCAGGCCCATCAAGCCGCCGACCAGCGAGATCACCATCGATTCGCCCACCAGCAAAGAAAGAATGATGCCCGGCGTATAGCCCAGCGTCTTCAGAACCCCCACTTCCTTGACGCGCTCGCGCACCGACATCGCCATGGTGTTGCCGGTCACCAAAAGAATCGTGAACGTCACCGCCGCGCAAATCGCAATCAGGAAAGCCTTCACATTGCCCAGGAATGCCAGGAAACTCAACTGGAACGCCTTCTCGGTTTCCGTCTTGGTTTGCTGGGGCGAGTTGCGGAATTGATCGTCGATCCCCTGCACGATCCCGTTGACGCTCTCGGGTTTATCCATGCGGATGCCAAACGTCCCCACCGAATCTCTCCGCCCCACTGGCATTGACTCGTTCAAGTAGGCGTAGTGGAAAAACATGTTTTCGTTATCGGCGTCGGACGCATAAATTCCTCGCACCACCAATTCGAGCTTGACCGGAAAAATATCGCCGACCAAAGTGATCCGGTCGCCGATCTTCATGTTGTGCCGTGTCGCGGTTTTCACACCGACGATGCACGCGACACGCTCGGACTGAAATGCCTTTCGCTCTTCGGCGGACAACCGATACTCGGGGTAGACCGTAAACAGCCGATCTGGCTCGATCGCAAAGCGGCCAAAGAAATTCTCCGGGCTCGTATCCTTGTACGTGCCGCCGAACCACTGAAACACCATCGCCTCTTGCACCCCAGGCACCTGGCGAATCTTCGGGAGATAGGAAAGCGGCAATGGATTGGCGAGTGAAACTTTGTTGCGAGTGATCAGCCGCAGCGACTGTTCCTTGGTAGCCTCGCTGAAATAGAACGAGTAGTAAATCGCCATCAGCAGGCCCAGCAGGCAAAGCGATGCGGCGATACTGAAGAGTGTCAGGATCGTGCGGCGTTTGTTGCGGAGACTGTTCTTGAAAATCAGCGGGAGATGCTGGACCATGGTTGGGCTGCTCTCAGATAGAATGCCAGATTCGGGACGTCATTAGTATGGGACGAGAAGATTCGGCGAAAAGTTCTGACGAACTTTGGATGCTCGCCGCGCTCGAAAAGGCGCAGGAAGCCGAGCGCTGCGGTGAAGTTCCCGTCGGGGCGGTGATCGTCCGCGACGGAAAATTGCTGGCGGCCGGAAGCAATTCACCAATCGCGGCCAACGACCCAACGGCCCACGCCGAGATCAATTCGCTCCGTTACGCCTGCGCGGCGTCAGGCAACTACCGGCTCGAAGGCGCAACGATTTATGTCACCCTTGAACCTTGTGCCATGTGCGCCGGAGCCTTGGTCAACGCCCGATTGAGCCGCCTCGTGTTCGGCGCCCGCGATCTGCGGTTCGGCGGCGCAGGCAGCAAGTTTCAAATCGCCGATTCCGAATTGCTTAACCACCGCCTCGCCATCACCGAGGGTGTACTCGGAGCCGAGTGCCTGGCGCCGCTGCAGCGATTTTTCGCCGCTAAAAGGACGCGGGCATGAAGTGGGCGCTTGGCATTCTGACGGGCTTGGGCGTCACGCTCATCATCGTGGCCGGTTGGCTGGCTGGACCTTCGATCATATTGATCCAGTCAGGAGCGATCGCCACCGGAGAAATCGTCGACATTCGCGTCCTTCCCAGTCGCGGATCCGGCCGCGATCTCCACGCGCCCCTGGTCCAATTCCGGGCTGGCCCGCGCATCGTCCGCGGTCAACTGAAAGCCTCTTCCGATCCCGTCTACCTCAAAGGCGATCGCGTGCCGCTCTACTACGCCCCGGCCACGCCTGAGCGCTTCGTAGTGGCCGATTTCGAGCAAATGTGGCAGCGCCCCGTCGTCGTAATCTGTCTTGCGCTCGCACTGTTTGCCGCGGCCTGGCTGGTCGGCAAGGCCATGCGGGGCGTCAGTGAGCCGCTGATTTTTTCGCTGGCGTTTCGAGGGATCGGCGGTTTGCTGCTCGCAACCGCGATCCTGACCGGCGTCTCTCAATGGCTGGAACTGCGGCGCAGCCTTCACACGGTCGGCACGGTTACCAACGGCCGGGGCGAGCGATGGCGGCTAATCAAGGACAGCGGCTACCAGGCGACCCCGGCCGAAATCTCCTTCGTCACCACAACCGGCGGCAAAGTACTGATCACCGACTTCAACCTTGATGCCAGAAACCAACCGCCCAACGCGCCCGTGCATGTCTACTACAACCTCGAACGGCCGCATCGCGGCAAGGTCGCTGCCTTCGGCGCGCTATGGTTCGACTCAATTCTATTCGGCGTGTTCGGCTTGGCCATACTGAGCGCCGGGTTTGCTGTTCGCGTTCTCTTCCGCACGTAGAGCGGCCTCAGGGCTTCGGTCGCGAGCTCGTTCTTGCGGGATTCATCGGCTCGTCGCTGCGCACACCAGGTGTTTAGGTTCCACCGATTCCTGTGGGAGGCTAACACAAATAGTGCGCAAGGATCTACGCCAGTTCCTCACGGCGCTCGACGTTTACTGCGCGCTCTTGATCGCGGTACCTGCGCTTTACCTCTGGTTGACCGGCGATCCAGCGGCAGATGCCCATGTCCCGCTGACGGGTTTGGTGGCCGTTATCAGGTCGACGATTGCGCTCACGCTCTTCGGACTCGATGGCGAGAGCGGCTTCGCGCGTTGCCGCCAATGCCTCTCTCGGGATGGCAGGTACTTGGCGCAAAAGGCATCGCTTATCTGCGGCTGGTGTTGTTCGGGATCATTTGGTTCACTGAGGCGAACTGGCCCCCTGACAGTGCAACGGTCACGGCGCCCCTGTGGCCCAGCATAGGACTTGTCGGGGGGACTCGCAATCGCGTTGGCGTTCCCGGACGAGCAGTCAATTTGGGTACAGCTAGGTGCAAATCCTCTTGGCGCTCTTCGGATTCGGGGCCGTCGCACAATTCGGGATCCCATGTCTGGCATTGTGCGCTTTCGCTTACGGAGCGTCTCTCTGGATCTGCGGCCGACGCTTGACTGCCACAACCATGTTGGGCCAATCCACTGGCGCTTAGTTAGTTAGCGAAATCGGAAGCTCGCTGGCTATAGCCCGCCCGAGGAGTGGCCCTCGATTTTTAGGAGCGCGGCGCGGCTACTCCAACCGAAGGGCGAGGGCCTGAACCCACGGTGGAAGAGCGTCCGCCCTCCAAATAATCCGGCCACCCTTCAGCATGAGCATGCCTTGCGGCCGCGACCCGGAGTTATCGAGAACCACAGTCTCATCGGCCAGCCGCATCGCCTCAGGAGCGCGGTGCAGACTGCGTCCGTATCGTCGCCGAATATCCGAGTCGGGTATCTCGTGGCCACCCTGGGATGCGCGAAGACGGACGCGCTCGATATGGAGTTCTGGATCACCCAGCGCCACATAGATCAGATGTGCTCGATAGCCGGCTCGCCTTGCCTCACGCATGCGCGAGAGGGCGCCATGGCCGGCGAGAGTGCTCTCCAGAATAAAGCTCTCCCGGTTTGCAAGCAGGAAGCGGCAGCGCACCACGGCTTGACGGGCGGCAGGGATCGCTGCGCGGAATGGCTGTTCGGCATCAAGGGTCCTGGCAATGGCGTCTGGATCGACAACGCCCGTCGGGCCCTCGAAAGCGAATCGACGCGGTTAGGGTGCTCTTACCCGAGCCATTGGGACCAGCGACCAAAGTCAGAGTTGCCACCTTACGTGGCGTTCGACGCCAGTTCCCGCAGCACGATACGGTGTGATTCCCTCGGTTGTGTAGGGTCCAGACGGATCTCGAAGCGCTTGCCGTCCGGCCATTCCTCAACGCAGCGTCCGGCAGCGTCGACGAAGACGACCGGATAACCTGCAGCTAAGGCCGCTTGACGAGCGTGCCAACCAGCCTGTGATGCAGCCTCGACAAAGTCGTCGGTAAGGATACTGGCATGGACCATTAATGCCAGTATCTCGCATTCGTGCCAGCACTTGGGATCTGCTTAGGGAGGCACACTCAGCGGATGACCGGCGCTGCGATCCGCAAACCATTACCATGGCCCGATGCGTACCTGCTCGCGGCTTCCGCCCGCCCGCGCCGCTCCATTGAAAGTGTCTAACCTCCAGCCATGTTTGGGGTGACCGCCAACATTACAGTAGCTGTGAAAATGCACCTGCCCTTCCTGGCGACGAAAAAAACCCCGGAGCAAATCGCCCCGGGGTGTTAAGAAAGAAAGAAGGAGAAGAGAACGAGAAGAACAAAACCTAATTTTCAGATAGGTTTGACGGCCTCCGCTTGTTTCGCTTTCACTTGCAAGCTCGCCATCACACTCTCAGAATAGGCCTCTCTTTCGAATCGTCCCATGGAACTGGAGTAGGGAAACGTAGGGTACCGGACGGTAAGACTATCGGTCCCTGCCAGTACTAGCCGAGTTTCGCCTTCAACAGATCCTGCACCATCTGAGGATTGGCTTGCCCCCGCGACGCCTTCATAATCTGCCCGACCAGAAAACCCGCCACCGTGGTCTTGCCGCTTCGGTACTGTTCCACCTGCTTCGGATTGCTCGCAATCACGTCGTCGATAATCTTGCCGAGCGCGCCTGTGTCGCTAATCTGCCGCAGGCCATCGCGGTCCATGATCGCGCCGGCAGTGTCGTTGGTGGTCCACATCTTCGCAAAAATATCTTTCGCCAACTTGCCCGAGATTTCGCCAGAGGCGATCAGCTTAACCAATTCGCCAAGCCGCTCGGCCTCAAGCGGCGATTCACCGACTTCCTTGCCGTCCGCCTTGAGTGCGCCTGCCAGATCGCCGGTTACCCAATTAGCCGCCAGACGTCCCTCGCCGCCTGAGGCTTTCACCACACGCTCAAAAAACTCGCTCAGTTCCCGCGTCTGCGTCAACACCTGCGTATCGTAGTCGCGCAAACCATAATCCCGTGTGAAGCGCTCGCGTTTCGCCGGAGGCAACTCGGGCATCGTCGAAAGGATATCGCTCATCCAAGCCTGACTGATCCTCAAAGGCAACAGATCCGGCTCGGGGAAATAACGATAGTCGTGCGCGGATTCTTTGCTGCGCATGCTGGCCGTCTCACCGGTGTCGGAGTTAAAATTCCGCGATTCCTGCATGACGCGCCCGCCGCCTTCGATCACTTCGATTTGGCGCGCGATTTCATAATCGATCGCCAGCTTCAGGAAGCGGAACGAATTCAGGTTCTTCACCTCAGCCTTGGTGCCGAGGGTGTCTACGCCCTTCAAGCGGACCGAAACATTCGCGTCGCATCGCAGATGGCCCTTCTCCATATCGCACGTGGAAACGTCGCAAAACTGCATGAGAAGTTTCAACTCAGTCAGATACGCATAGGCCTCGTCGGCGCTCCTCATATCCGGCTCACTGACGATCTCGACTAACGGCGTGCCACAGCGGTTGAGGTCGACGTAGGTGTAGCGATCCGAGTCGCGGAAGCCATCGTGAATACTCTTGCCGGCATCGTCTTCCAGGTGCGCGCGTGTGATGCCGAACCGCTTGACGGAGCCGTCGGGCAGCGTCGCGTTGATAAACCCATGCTCGGCCACGGGCTTGTCGTACTGCGAGATCTGGTAGCCCTTGGGCAGGTCCGGATAAAAATAATTCTTGCGCGCGAAGATGGAAGACTCGCGCACTTCGCAATTCAGCGCGGTCGCGGCCTGCACCGCCATCTCCACCACTCGCCGATTCAGCACGGGCAACGCGCCGGGCATCCCCAGGCAGACCGGACACACATTGGTGTTAGGCTGCGCACCGAAGCCGGTCGGGCAGGCGCAGAAAATCTTGGTTTTGGTGGCGAGTTGAACGTGAACTTCGAGGCCGATCACGGCCTCGTATTTCGCCATGGTCTCGGCGGATACGGACATTCTCTTATTCTAAACGGCGTGAGAGAATGGTAGGCGTTCACCGATACCCCATGAGATTCCAAGCTGCGGTTGTTTGCTTGCTGCCCGCTATGGTTCTGCCGCTGTGTGCCCAAGAGCCGTCGAACGTCGAGTTTTTCGAAAAGAAGATTCGCCCCGTCTTCGCCACACGGTGTTATGCGTGCCACTCGTCGAAGGCGAAATCGCCGATGGGCGGGTTGGCGCTCGACACCCGCGAGGGCACTCATCGCGCCGTGGCTGGCAAACTGCTGAGCGCCCTGCGCTACGCCGATCCAGCGCTACAAATGCCTCCGGGCGGCAAACTGCCCGATCCGGTGATCGCCGATTTCGCAAGCTGGGTGGCCGCCGGCGCAACTGACCCGCGCGAAGCAATGACGCCCTCGGCTGCGAATGCGGCGAAGCCAGCGGGAATCGACTTTGCCAAGGGCCGCCAGTGGTGGGCCTTTCAACCCGTCAAGGAATTTGCCAGCCCGAATACCGCCTGGGCGCGCCGCAAGATCGATGGCTTCATCCTGGGCGAATTGGAAAAAAACAACCTCTCGCCCTCCGCGGAGGCGGACCGCCGCACGCTGATTCGCCGCGCGATGCTGGATCTCACCGGCATTGCGCCCACGTTCGCCGAGACGGAAGCTTTCGTCAAAGACGTGTCGCCCAACGCCTACACCGAACTGATCGAGCGGCTCCTCGCTTCTTCGCGGTACGGCGAGCGCTGGGGCCGTTACTGGCTGGACGTCGCGCGCTGGGGCGAGGACAATCCGACGTCGGAGGCAACCAATCCCGGCTACCAATTCGCCTGGCGTTATCGCGACTGGGTGATCGAAGCGCTGAATCGCGACCTCCCCTACGATCGATTCGTGAAAATGCAACTCGCCGCTGACCAACTCCCCGGCTTCCAGCGCGACGACTTGCGCGCGTTAGGATTTCTGGGTGCCGCGCCCACCTATCACAAGGACCTGCGGCTTTCGCGCGATGTCATCGAGACGCTGGCCTCCGACGATTGGGATGAGCGCGTGGACGCGGTCAGCCGCGGTTTGCTCGGCCTCACCGTCGCCTGCGCTCGCTGCCACGATCACAAATTCGACCCTATCTCGAACGACGACTACTACGCCATGGCCGGTGTCTTCGCTAGCTCGATGTCCGTCCGCCGACCGCTCAGCGAAGTCGACGCTGAGACCGAAAAGAAGATCGCCTTCGGGCAAGTTCGTGGTTTCTTCCTCGAATACCTTATCAAGCTGATGAAAGGGGAAGCCTCGACGGTGCGCGAGCCGGAGAAGAAGATTGAGAAGTTCCAGGCCGAATTGACCGCCCTCAAAAAGGCGACGCCCGAAATGAAGGGTGACTACACGCACGCCGTTATCGACGCGGGCCTGTGGGTTGATGGCAGCGACGCCGACTTGACCGACCTGGACTTCCGCATGGGGCAACATCGCGACCTGCCCATCTTCCTACGAGGCAATCCGGCCAACCCTGGCGCCTTGTCCCCACGCCATTTCCTGACCGTGCTCGAAACAGGTGCGGCCGCCGAACCGTTTCGCAACGGCTCGGGCCGGCTCGAACTCGCCGCGAAAATTTTCGAAGGCTCCGCCGCAAACCTGACCGCGCGTGTCATCGTGAATCGTGTCTGGGGCTGGCACTTCGGCAAGCCTTTGGTCGGAACCCCAAGCGACTTCGGCACCCAAGGCGACACACCCACGCATCCCCAGCTACTCGACGATCTAACGGCAAGGTTCATCGCGAACGGATGGTCGCTCAAATGGCTACATCGCGAAATCATGCTCTCATCGAGCTACCAACAAGCCAGCCACCCACGCGAAGATGCGAAGCTCCAGGATCCGACGAATCGTCTATTGTGGCGCATGAACCCCCGTAGGGTGGACTTTGAAGCGTGGCGCGACACGATCCTCGCCACGACGGGCGCCCTCGATTCGCGCATGGGCGGACCTTCAGTCGATCTTGACGCAAAAGGCAATACTCGCCGCACAGCCTACGCCCGCGTCAGCCGGTCGCGACTGAATACGCTCCTGAAGCTGTACGACTTCCCGGATCCCAATCAACATGCGCCCAATCGTGAGCTAACCACCACGCCGCTTCAGCAGCTATTCGTGATGAACAGCGGCTTCGCGCAGGAACAGGCCCGGCGCCTATCGGACAAGGCCGTCGCGGCATCCGGCGATCTGAAGGAACGGATCGGCTTCCTCTATACAACCATCCTTGGTCGCGAAGCCGATGCGGCGGAAATCGACCTCGCTCTCAGCTATCTCGACAAAGCCGACTGGGCCAGCTACACGCAGGCGCTGCTAGGCTCAAATGAGTTCATATTTTGGCCATGATGAATCGACGAGCGTTTTTCCAATCGGTGTGTGCCGGCTTAGGCACGGTGGGCTTGCAGGGCATGTTGCAAGGAGAAACCGTGCGTCCGCATTTTGCCCCGCGCGCCAAACATCTCATCGTGCTGTTCATGACGGGCGGGCCGTCGCAACTCGATATGTTCGACCCGAAGCCCGCACTGTTGAAGTATGCAGGACAGCGGCCGCCCGGCGTGGACTTGCGCACCGAACGCGTAACTGGAGGACTCCTCCCTTCGCCGTTCGCTTTCAAACCGCACGGGCGCAACGGCGTGGAAGTAAGTGAGCTTCTGCCGCGCTTGGCCGCCGTGATCGACGACGTCTGCGTGGTGCGCTCCATGCACACCTTCAACCCGACGCACACGCCCGCGCGCAGCCTGATCCACTCCGGGAACATCTCGGCGGTGCGGCCTTCCATGGGCGCGTGGATCTCCTACGGGCTCGGCACGGAAAATACGAATCTGCCTGGTTTCGTTGTTTTCAGTGGCGGAGCGGGCGGGTCGCTCTGGCGATCCGGCTTTCTGCCCGCCGAACATCAAGGCGCCCAAATTGCCAAGGTCGAGCCCACACCGGAAAAAATGATCCGGTACCTGCGCAACACCGAACTGGATACCGAAGCGCAACGCCGCCAACTCGATTTCATGCAGACGCTCAACCGCCGCCACGCTGATGGCTTCGGCGGTGACGAATTTCTCGAAGGCCGCATTCAGGCCATGGAAACCGCGTTCCGCATGCAGTATGCCGCAACCGACGCCTTCGAACTGAAAGGCGAATCGGAGAAGGTGCGCGAGTTGTACGGCGCCACCGAATTTGGCAACCAATGCCTGCTGGCCCGCCGCTGCGTGGAGCGCGGCGTGCGAAGCGTGTTTGTCTATTACGGCGCCGGGCAACCGTGGGATGACCATACCAAGATCGATAAAAACCTGCGTGGCCGTTGCCCCGATATGGACCGGGCTTCGGCCGCTCTGATCGCCGATCTCAAACAACGCGGCTTACTCGATGAAACGCTCGTCGTCTGGGGTGGAGAGTTCGGCCGCACTCCGGTTTCCGAAAGCGGCGATGGCCGCGATCATAATCCCTACGGCTTCACAATGTGGCTCGCCGGCGGCGGCGTGCAAGGCGGCATCGCCTATGGCGCGACCGACGAATTCGGTTTCAAGGCCGTGGAGAATCGAGTCTCCGTGCATGACCTCCACGCCACGATTCTCAATCGGATGGGCCTCAATCACGAGAAGCTCACCTACCGGTATGCCGGGCGCGACTTCCGCCTAACCGATGTGCATGGGGAAGTGGTCAAAGGAATCTTGAGCTAAATTAACGCTTTTCGTCGTGTTGCCATTCGGTTCTGAGCCGCCATGCGCCAGCATGCGGTCTGCACCAATCGAGAAATAATCCTTACGGTCGCGCTTAATCCGCCGCAACCAAATCCCGCGCCTTCTCGGCCGGCACCGGATAGTCGATCAACTCAGCCACCTTCACCCACAAAGTCTGCGTCAGCCGGGCCCGCTCGGCCAATGGCAGATCGATCGTAGGAATTGGTTTACCGAATCGCAACGTGAGGTTTTGAGGCGTGATTTTCAGTTTACCCACGCCCAGCACGCGGTCCGATCCAATGATTCCCATCGGAATCACAGGCACGCCCGCCTTGATCGCCACATACGCCGCGCCGTCTTTGAAAGGCTCCAACTCCCCCGCCGTGCGCCCCGCCTCCGGGAACAGTAACACGGAGATCCCCTTTTGCCGGATCACGCGCGCCGCATCGGTCATGCTCTTGAGCGATTTACCGGGGTTGTCGTAATGCACGGGCAAGTGGCCCGCCTGCTTCAAGTGATAGCCGATCATGGGCCAATAAAAAACCGAGCTCTTGGCGAAGAATCGAAACTGCAGTTGGATAAACGGAATCACGATCGGCGAGTCCATATAGCTGCGGTGATTCGACACCAACACAAAGCTTCCGCCCGGCGGAACATTCTCGGCGCCTTCCACCTTCACCCGGATTCCGCAGAACCAAAGCACGGAGCTAGCCCACGTCCGCATAATCGCGTGCTGTGTCCGGCCGCTGGAGGCAAACGGCGCCACCATCAACGACAACAGGCCGAAGAAAAGCGTCGACAGGATCGAGCCGGGGTAGGAAATGAAGATATTGCGAAGCGTAAGTCCCATAAGGACAACAATTTACAGCGTTACGGGCTTGACTCCAAGCCCACAGAACCGTTACGATATTATAGCACCGGCGCAGGGCAAGCGCCTCGCCACTCCACTGCATGACCGTTGACGCCACGGCCGTTTACCGATCCCACGAAGTTCTGATCACCGGCGCCAATGGGTTTGTCGGCAAGGTCACTCTCGGTCTCCTGCTGGACCGCTTTCGCGACTTCAAGCATCTCCACATTCTGATGCGCGCCAAGCGTGGCTACTCGCCGCGCGAACGCTTTGAGAAGGACGTGTTAACTTCGCCTTCGCTCAAGCCCATCGTGGAGCGTGTCGATCCGTCGGTGATTCGCGACCGGATCACGTTGCATACCGGAGACCTGAGCGATCGGCTCTGCGGCTTCAGCGACGAAACCGTCGCGCAACTCCGCGGCCGTGTGCCATTGATCGTCAATGTCGCCGGGCTGGTCGAATTCACGCCTCCAGTCGACGAATCGTTTAAGTCGAATGTCGACGGCGCGGAAAACGTAATTGCCTTGGCGCGTGGCTTGGGCGCCAAGCTCGTTCACGTCTCCACTTGTTTTGTCTGCGGCAAGAGCGACGGGCTGGTGGAAGAAGACGAACCCATCCCCGGCTTCTACCCGAATCGCAAGAGCCCGGCCGACCAATCCTTCAACGCCCGCGAAGAAGTCGCGTTTATGCGCGAACGGATCCGTGAAGTCTACGACGCCTCGCGCATCGCCGCCGCCAAAGGCCGCGACGTTGAAAAAGAAACCCGGCAGAAACTTGCAGACCTCGGCGTGCAGCGCGCCGCGCAGTGGGGCTGGGTCAATACCTATACCTATTCGAAATCGATCGGTGAGCAATTGATCGCGGCCGAGCCTGGTCTGGAGTACTCGATTGTGCGGCCCGCCATCGTGGAAGCGGCGCTCGAATTCCCTTTCCCGGGCTGGGTAGAAGGCGGCCGTACTGCCGCGCCTCTGATCATGATGGCGATGAGCGGACTGCGCCATTGGCCGCTGCGCGCTGACGCGCCGATGGAAGTAGTGCCTGTCGATCAGGTTGCCACCGCCATCCTCACGGCTGGCGCCCTGTTGATCGAAGGCCAGGCCAAACCCGTTTATCACCTTGGCACTGCGGACCGGAATCCGGTCCCCCTGGGCAACATCGTCGAATGGATGTTCGACGACTATTGCAAGCTCAAGAAGCGCCCGCGCTTCCTCATGCCCGGCGTGCGCCTGTTGACGCCGGAGCAAGCCAAGCATCGCGGACAGAAATTACTCGATCGCCTGCACGGATTGCAATCGCTCGCTTCCGGCCTGCGCTCCTTCGTGACCAAGGCGAACCTCCCGGGCCGAGCGGCTTTTGGCAAGGCCGCGACCTCGCTCCGTATGTTGGGTCTGCAAGTCACCATTCGCGAGCAGGCTCTGGAACTTTACCGCCCCTTCATTCACGACAACCGCTTCATCTTCGAGTCGGAAAATATTCGCGCGGCCTATGCGCTGCTGCGCGCCGAAGATCGCGAGAAACTCCCCTGGACTCCGGAGAAGATCGATTGGCGGCACTACTGGTCTGAGCACGAAGTGAAGGGCATTCAGAAGTGGGTCGAGGCCGAAACGACGAAGGGCTGGTCCTTTAAGATATAGGATGGCCGAAATGCCTGACACCGTCGCTACGCCTGAAGTCAACGCCGCCGCCCCGCCGCCGTCGGTCGCGCTCGAAACGCAGATCGTTGAGATCGTGCGCGAACTCTTGGTCGAGCAGGGCAAGGAACGCGCCGCCAAGACGATCGTCGCCAAATCGAGCTTTCAAAACGACCTGGGCCTTTCCAGTCTCGACCTCGTCGAGCTCGTCGTTCGCTGCGAAACCCGCCTCGATATCGAAATCCCGGAAGAGATTGCTGAGCAAGCGGACACGGCCGCCGGCTGGGCCAAGGCGATTCAGGAAGGCAGCGAACAGAGCGCCGCGAAGTCCGCCTATCGCATCGCACCGCCTTCGCACGACGTTGTGCCGCTGCCAGTTCAGGCGCGCACGCTCGTCGACGTCCTTCGCTGGCATGCGGAAGCCGCTCATGGCCGCGTCCATATTCATTTGATCCGCGAAGGCGAAGGGCGCGCCATCACCTGCCACCAACTCCTTTCATCGGCTTCGCAAGCGGGCCGTGGACTGGTTTCGCTCGGCCTGGTTCGCAATGATCCGGTGGCGATTCTCCTGCCCACGGGCGCCGATTTCTTCGACGCATTCTTCGGCGTAATGCTTGCGGGCGGCATTCCGGTGCCCATCTATCCACCTGCGGACCCCAATCGCGTTGCCGAGTATGTAGAGAAGCAGATTCACATTCTGCGCAATGCCGGTATCCGCTTTCTGATTTCTTTCAACGAAGCGCGGCCCATCGCGCGGCTCCTGCGCATCAACTTGCCGAGCCTGATCGACATCACGACGGTCGAAGAGTTACACGTCTTGGGCTCGCGCACGTCGGCTCGTTTCCCGGAACCATCTCCGATCGCGATGGTGCAATACACGTCGGGCACCACCGAGAGCCCGCGCGGCGCCACCCTCACGCATGAAGCGCTGCTCGCCAACGTGCGCGCCATTGGCCAAGCCGTCCAGGTCCGCCCAGGTGACGCAGTCGTCAGTTGGCTACCGGTCGCCAGCGATCTGGGACTCGTCGGCTGTTGGCTCTTCGCGCTTTATCATGCGACTCCCCTGACCCTGTTGTCACCACAGGAATTCATGGAGCGTCCCGAAAGCTGGCTCTGGGCGATTCACGATTCGCGCGCGACGCTTTCGGCGGCCCCCAACTTTGCTTACGAAACGGCGGCGCGCAAGATTCCGGTCTGGGCGCTCGACGGGATCGATCTGTCCTGCTGGCGCGTGGCGATCAACGCAGGGGAAGCTGTGATGAAAGGCACGGTCGATCGCTTCGCCCAGCGATACGCGCCTTTCGGCTTTCGTCCCGAAGCGATGATGCCTGCCTACGGACTCTCGGAAAACTCGGTGGGTTTGTGTCTGCCGCCCGCCGGTCGCGCGCCGCTCGAACGCGACGGGATCTACTCAATCGGCTCGGCGTTGCCTGGGCATGAAACTCGCGTGATCGATGAGTTTGGACGTCTCTGCCGCGATGGCGAATCGGGCCGCCTCCAATTCCGTGGTCCATCGCAAATGCGCGGCTACTGGAACAACGACGCGGCCACGGCTGCCGTTGTCACCAAAGATGGCTGGATCGACACCGGTGACGTGGCCTTCCAAGCGGCTGGCGAAATCTACCTGGTGGGCCGTTCGAAGGACGTCATCGTGCGCAACGGACGTCAGTTGCCGGTTGAACCTATCGAAGCGGCTGTCGAGCGAATCTCCGGTATCGGGATGCGCGGCGTTGCCGTAGTCGGCACGATAGAGCAGACCGCAGGAACGGAAAAATTGGTGGTGCTGGCAGAATGCACCGCCGAATTGCGTGAGCAGGCCAGAATTGTGAAGGCCGTTGGCGACGTGGTCCGCAACGTCACCGGCGAAGAACCCGACTCCATCCGCCTGATTGCCCCCGGCACTCTGCCGCGCACCGCCAACCAAAAGATCCGCCGCAATGAAGCCAGGCGCTTGGCCGCTAGCGGCCGGATTGGCGAGGAGCCATCGGCTCCCGGGCGGCAGATGGCAGGTCTATGGCTCGGCAACAAGACCAACCTCGTACGGCGCGGCGCCTCAAGATTTTTCCACCGCGTGAATGAATTCGTTCGCGAGTCCGTGGCACGCTTCGTCGGAGGTTTCATCGCGTTGACCGGCGCGGCCTCCGCCGTGCAGCCTGCCGTGCGCACCGCGTTGTCGATCATGGGCAAGCGCCCTACGCCCGAAGGCACGCAAATGCGCGGCCCCGTTGTGATCATTTCGCAGCGGTCGAATCCGATGGATGCGATGTCGGTTGTTTCGCTGGTCGAGAATCGGGTTGCACTCGCGGGCCCGGAGACTTTGATCGGGCTGCCTGCATGGGCCGCCAGCATGTTGCGGCCGCTGGTGGTTCACACCCGCGAAGAGATGGAAACGGCGCTGAAAGCCGGCCGCACGTTGGTCGTGTTCCCCGATTCTCCCCTCGGCACCGCAGTGCTCCGCCTGCGCTATCATTTGCGCGCGCTCGAAGCCGCGGTCAACACCGGCGCCCCGATCGTTCCGCTGGGAATGCAGATCATCCGCAATCGCCTCTTCTTCCGGGTCGCCGAAAAAGTTCAGGCGGCGGGGCAGGATGCGCGGGAACTCCGGCGCCGCGTGCGCGCCGCGCTCCAAAACATTTACGCTTAGTTGTGTCTATGCCCGAGTTGACCATAGGCTTGCTCCTTCGCTTAGTCGTTTGCTTCGCACTCGGCTCGATTCCATTTGCAGTCATTTCGATGTGGGGCACAGGTGTCGACATCACGAAATTCGGTTCCGGCAATCCAGGCTTCAACAACGTGCTGCGCTATAGCAAGTGGCGTTCGGCGCTCTGCCTCGTGGGCGACGCGGGCAAAGGGTATGCCGCTGTCTGGGCTTGTTCACAGACGGGGGACGTGGCGTTGCTCGGTTGGATCTTCGGCATGATGGCCGTACTCGGCCACTCGTTCTCGCCGTTTCTCGGCTTCAAGGGCGGCAAGGGAATCGCCACGGGAGCCGGCGCGATGCTTCGGCTTTACCTGCCAATCTTACTGCCCTGCATCGCGGTCTACGTTGCCCTGCGGCTCATCGGTGGAAAGCTCCAATGGACCGAGAGCGGTTTCATCGCATCGTTTTCGGCTTCGATACTCTTTGCGTTGCTCATCGCCTGGCGCGAAGGCTTCCCCGTCGCCTGGGCCGGCTTCGCCTTGCTCGCGTTTGTCGCCTGGCGCCACAAGAAAAACATTCAAGTGCTGACTGAGCCGCGGCCGTGAGCGTGCGCTAACCCATGCGCGCATTGGCGTTTTATGACTTCGACGGTACGCTCGTCTCCGGCAACGTCGTGCATCAATATTTCTGGTACGCGCGCCGCGAGCGCAGTCTCTGGCGGCAAATCCGCCTTGCCATCTTGGCCCCGGCCTTGAAGTTGACCGACCTGTACTCACGCGAATGGTTCAACCATCTCTTCTATCGCGAGTACCGTAGATTCTCCGAATCGTGGCTTCGCACCGAAGCGGACAACCTCTATGCGGATTACGTGCGCTCTCATCTTTATGAAGGCGTCGAAGCGCTCCTGGATCGTAATCGCCAAGAGGGCTTCGTCAACATACTCGTCACCGGCAGCTTGGACTTCGCGATGGAACCGGTCGGCCGTCATCTCGGCTTTGAACACGTACTGGCCAATCGGATCGAATTCGCAGGCGGGCGCGCCACCGGGCGCATGCTGCCGCCTGTTCTCGCGGGCGGCGCGAAGGTTCGCGCCATGCTCGATCTCTGCCGCCGCTATAATGTGGAACCGATGGATTGCCGCGCCTACTCCGACGACACTTCCGACCTGCCGATGCTCGCAGCCGTAGGCCATCCCATCGCGACCAATCCGAAACCCGCCCTGCGCCGCATCGCCGCCGAACGAAACTGGCCAACTCTCGACCTCTCGCGGAGGCACGCCTGAAGCCCGCGCTCGTCACCGGCGCGACCGGATTTCTCGGCCAACATCTGGTGAGCCAGTTGCTCGCGTCGGGCCGATCGCCAGTGCGCGTTTTGACTCGCGGTGATTCTACCTATGACAGGGACAAGCGCGTAGAAGTCATTCGCGGCGACGTCACCTCGGCCAGCGATGTCGAAAAAGCGGTAAAGGGCTGCGGCTTGATCTACCATTTGGCGGGTTGGGTTTCACGCGACCCGGCGGACGCGCCCAAACTTCGGCAGATTCATGTCGAAGGCACACGGCTGATTCTCGAAAACGCCAGGAAATTCGGCGTCGAGCGCGTGACGATCGCCAGTTCATCGGGCACAATCGCGGTGGATCGCACCGGCAAAATCCACACCGAAGAATCGGGCTTCAAGGATATCGAAACATCGCGCTACGCCTATTACGTCACCAAGATCGCCGAAGAAAAACTGGCGCTCGAATTCTTCGCCAAAACAAAACTGCCGATTATCGTGGCGAACCCCTCGTTGCTCCTTGGACCCGGCGATGACCGCAGCTCGTCCACCGGCGACATCGCCGATTTCCTGGAAGGCCAGGTCCTCTCGTTCCCCACCGGCGGCATCAACTTCGTCGACGCTCGCGATGCGGCCACGGGAATCGCCGCCGCCATGGACCGCGGCCGCCCGGGCGAGCGGTACCTCCTCGGTGGCGTCAACTGGAGTTGCAGCCAATTCCTGAAAGAGTTGGCCAAACTCAGCGGCCGACACGCGCCTATGATGTCGAGCCCAACTTGGCTCTCGTTGTTGATGGCGCCGCTCCTTCGCAAGGCGATGCCTTGGGTTGGCCGAAAATTCACTCTCGACGACGTGACCATCGAAATGTCCGGCCTCTTCTGGTACTGCGATTCCACGAAGGCTCAACGCGAACTCGGCTTCCAATCGAGAGATCCCCTTGAAACACTGCGCGCCACAATCGACGATATCTACGTCCGCCGCCCGGAGTTGAAGCGGTGAAATCCCGCACCGCGGCGATCGTGAACCCGCGCTCGGCCACGGGCAAAACCGGCCGGCGTTGGCCGGACCTCGCTGCCAGCCTCCCTGCCCTTGACGTACGCTTCACCCAAGGCCCCCGCCACGCTACCGAACTCGCTCGAGAGTGCTTGCGCGAAGGCTACCAACGCATCATCGCCGTCGGCGGCGACGGCACCATCAATGAAGTCGTGAACGGCTTCATGATCGACGGCCGCCCCATCAATCGCGAAGCGGTGCTCGCGATACTTCCGCTAGGCACTGGGAGCGACTTTCAAAAAAGCCTTGGCATCGAGAGCCTGGACGACGCAATGAAGCTGATCGATCACGAGCGGCCGAGCCCTATCGATCTCGGCCTAGTCGAGTATCAATCGCCCGAGGGCCGCCGCGAGTCGCGCTATTTCGCCAATGTCGTCAGCTTCGGCATGGGTGGCGAGGTGGCCGCGCGCGCAAAAAATATCGTGAGCAAGGTAAGTGGCAAGGGCGCCTTCCTGCTCGCCACCGCGCAAGTGTTCCTCACGTATCGGCCCAAGACAGCCGAACTCGAAGTGGACGGCCAGGCGCACGGGCCCTTCACCATCACCAACATCGCCGTCGGCAACGGGCGTTATCACGGCGGCGGCATGCATGTCTGCCCGAAAGCGTTGCTGGATGACGGGGAACTCGAAGTCACGGTGATTGAAGCGCTCTCCAGCTACGAACTCATCCGCGATATCAAAACGCTCTACTCGGAGAATCTCTACGTGCATCCGAAGACCCATCACTTGCGCGGCCGCCGTATCTCGGCGCGCTCGTCGCAGGTGGTTTCCATCGAAGTCGACGGCGAACCGCTCGGGGCGCTGCCGCTTGATTTTTCCGTGGTTCGCGGCGCTGTGCGCGTTGCTCGCCATATGGGACAATGATTCCCATGATCAAGCTCAAAGTGAACGGCTCGAACCGTCAGTTCGACGGCGCTCCGGAAATGCCTTTGCTCTGGTACCTGCGCGACGTCATCGACATGACCGGCACCAAATTCGGTTGCGGCATCGCACAATGCGGAGCGTGTACTGTGCATGTGAATGGCAAGGCGCAGCGTAGTTGCACCACGCCGATGAGCGCGGTGGCAGGCAAAAGCATCACCACCATTGAGGGCTTGAGCAAGACCGGCACGCATCCGCTGCAAGAGGCGTGGAAGCAGTGCAACGTACCGCAATGCGGCTACTGCCAGAGCGGCCAGATCATGCAGGCGGCTTCGTTGTTGTCGGAAATTAAGAAGCCGAACGACAAGGAAATCGACGACGCCATGCAGGGCAACATCTGCCGCTGCGGAACCTATCAGCGCATTCGTCAGGCGATCAAAGTCGCCTCGGGCCAACAGAAAGCGTAGCGAAGGAACAACGGCATGGAAAGCATCAACGACATTCGCATCGTTTCGCGCCGCGGTTTTCTCGGCGGTGTTTTTTCGGCTGGCGCGCTGATCGTCGGCGCGCAACTTCGCCTTGATGGCGCGGCCCCTTCGGCCAAAGCGGCTACCAGCGCAGCGTGGAACCCCGGCGTTTTTCTCGGTATCGATCCCGACGGTACGGTGATCATCGTCACGCACCGCTCGGAAATGGGCACCGGCATTCGCAGCGTGCTGCCGGTTGTGCTGGCTGATGAGCTTGAAGCCGACTGGAATCGCGTTCGTCTCGAACAGGCTATTGGCGACGTGAAGTATGGCTCGCAAAACACGGACGGCTCCTGCTCGATTCGTGATTTCTACGACACCTTGCGTGAAGCGGGCGCGACCGCGCGCACTATGCTTGAACGCGCGGCAGCGGCCAAGTGGAGCGTACCGGTTACCGAATGCAAGGCGAAGAATCACGAAGTCGTCCATACGTCTGGCAAGAAACTCGGCTACGGCGAATTGGCCAAACTCGCCGGACAACAGGCCAAGCCTGCCGCCAGCGAACTCAAGTACAAATCGCCAGCCGAGTTCCGCTACATCGGCAAGGAAATGCCGACCATGGACCTCAACGACATGGTCACCGGCAAAGGCACATTCGGCATGGATGCCAAGGTGCCGGGCATGGTGTATGCGTCAATCGAGCGGTCTCCAGTCTACGCGGCGAAGCTCAAGCGGTACGACGATGCGGATGCCAAACAGGTCAAGGGTGTCTCTCAGGTCGTCGTCGTCGACGCTTTCAAACCGCCCCACAATTTCCAACCCCTCGGCGGAGTCGCCGTCATCGCCGACAATACCTGGTCTGCGATGCAGGGCCGCAAAAAATTAAAGGTGGAATGGGACGCGAGTCCGCACGCTGCTTTTGAATCCGAATCCTTCAAGCGCGAAATGATCGCGACGGCGCAGAAGCCAGGCAAGGTCGTCCGCAAGGTCGGTGACGTCGCTGCCGAATTCGCCCGCGCCACTAAAACTCACGAAGCCACTTATTACACCCCGCTCCTCTCGCACGCTCCGATGGAACCGCCCGCCGCCATCGCTCATTGGCAGAACGGAAAAGTCGAAGCCTGGGCAGCCACGCAGAATCCGCAAGCCGTCCAGGAAACGATCGCCGCTTGCATGGGCATCAAGAAAGAAGACGTTACTTGCCATGTGACGTTGCTGGGCGGCGGCTTCGGCCGCAAGTCGAAGCCCGACTATGTCGCCGAAGCGGCCATGATCTCCAAGCAAGTGGGCAAGCCGGTCAAGGTTGCCTGGAGCCGCGAAGAAGATATTCAGTTCGACTTCTATCACACCACTGCCGCCATGCATTTGAAGGCCGTTATTGGCGACAAAGGCCGGCCCACCGCATGGCTCCAGCGTAGCGTGTTCCCCTCCATCGGCACGACGTTCGGAGATAATTCCGGCTACGGCATGGACCTGGAACATGGCATGGGGCTGATCGACCTGCCTTATCAGATCGCCAACATCCAGGCCGAAAACGGCCAGGCCCAAAATCATCTGCGCATCGGCTGGCTGCGGGCCGTGGCGAACATCTATCACGCCTTCGGAGTCCACTCGTTTGTCGACGAACTGGCCGACGCCGCCAAGCGCGACCGCGTCGAATACATCCTTGACCTCATCGGCGCACCCCGCAAGATCGACTTCGCTGCGGAAGGCGTAAAGTTCTGGAATAACGGGCAATCACTCGAAAAATTTCCGTTCGATACAGGCCGCTTGCGCAACGTCGCCGAGGTCGCCGCGCAAAAGTCCGGCTGGGCCAACAAGAAGTCGGGCGCGGGCCACGGCTGGGGCATCGCCGCCCATCGCAGCTTCCTCACTTACGTGGCCACGGTGGTCGAAGTACAAGTCGACTCCGCCGGCAAAATTCGCATCCCGCGTGTCGACATCGCCATCGATCCGGGTATGATCATCAACCCCGACCGGGTTCGCGCACAGTGCGAAGGCGCCGTCGTCTTCGGCGCGAGCCTCGCTTTGATGGGAGAGATCACGGCCGCTGGCGGCAAAGTGCAACAGTCGAACTTCCACAACTACCCGGTGGCCCGCATGAACGACGCGCCCATCGAAACGCATGTCCACATCGTGCCATCCACCGCGCCGCCTGCGGGTGTAGGCGAACCGGGTGTGCCGCCAGTGGCCCCTGCGATCTGCAACGCAATCTTCGCTGCGACCGGCAAGCGCATTCGCGAATTGCCGATTAAACGGACAAAGCTAGCTTAGTCGACGAGGCAGCCCCGCTGCCTCGTTATCCTATCTTCTCGCTCACGCGCAAAACGCTCGACGCCTGCATAGATAGATTCGGCATCCAAGTGCGCCTCGGCGATTACATCCGGCTCCAGGCCCCCCGTGAGCCATTGGTTGTCCCAATCCGAAGTGAGCGAGTAAGTATCGGTTAACGGGCCGGTATCGCGAATGGGCCACATACGCCGCGTACCGCTCGATACAAACATCAAATCGAAATAAGCCTCGGGCGGCAGCACGGAATGACGATAAGCTTCCGGTTGCAGGTCGAACAATTCCTCACTAACAGCCGATATGACCTTGACGTTCACGCCAGCCTGCTCCAGCCGGGTCAACGACCTCAGCAGATTCAACGTGCAACTACAGCCCTGGACAACCACATAACCATGGCGCGGCAACCCAGGCGCGAAATCACGAAGGACATACAAACCCTTCGCCGCCGCCCGCAAATCCGAATCGGCGAACGCTGATCGATCGGCAACGGGCGAATCCGGCCGCGCCACCTCAATGCTAATGATCCCGACCTTCCGATCGCGGGCCGCAATTTCGGCAGCGGCAAAGTAACCCGGCGCCACGTCGTTGTAATCCCAGAAACTCAGGTGAATCGCCTGCCCGCGTGGAAACAGCTTCCAAACCTGCGGCGAGAAAATCCCAAAGTGCGTCCGCGCATCGGCAGCCGTTTCAGGCCCCGAATGCGCCGCGAGAATATGCAGCACACCCATGCGAAAGCGGCTGTCCTGATTCTGCTGGCTCCAAACGCGCGCTGGTAGATACATCAATGGAGTAAATGCGCCGTAAGTGCCGGAGATCGCCCATACCCCTGCGAATTTCGTTGGATCCACCGACGCGTTCTGGCTCACTAACCCGATACAAGTCGACACATTCCCGGCCTCTTGAATCGCGGCTTTCAGACGTGTGCCCACTGGATTCGCTTCCGGATCGTAGTGGCCCCACAAGCTGCCGTGCTCAAGATTAATGGACTCGGAAAGATCGGCGGCGATCGTCAGAAATCGATTACCAGTGACATAATTCATCCACTTCACGATCTCTGAGATCCCACGCCGCGCGCCGTGCGTTTCACCCGGCTTGCGGAAGAGCGTAATACTCACCTGCTTCTCCGCGCCGGACGCCGGATTCTTCACCGTAACCTTCTGCGGCTCGTCGGGCAGATTGGCCACGCGCAGTCGCTCATCCTGGAACGGGTCGTGCTTCACTTCGATCCGAACCGGAAAATCGTCGCGCACTGTATCGCCAATCTCGACAAGACGATCTGACAGCCACTCGCCGAGGCCGCGCTGATCCAGCAGGCTCATCACGACATCGATGTTCGTCTTGAACTGAATCAATCGCTCGCGCGGATCAGCCACCGCGCCGTCGCGAATACCCTGGAACGTGACGCCGTAGCGCTTCTCGAAAGTCTCCGCCAACGAGACGAAATACTCCGAGTTCATCTTCATGGCATAGGGGTGACTCGGGTAGCCAGTTACTTGCCCGTTGACGGCGGTAGGCCAGTAACCCTTGGTGGTTTTCCCGATCATAATGATCGGCCGGCGGTCAGCGGGGTCGACATCCTCCATAGCTTTAAGCGCCGCCACCACCTGCCCATAGTCATTGCCGTTTTCCACCGGCAGCACATTCCAACCATAGGAAGTCCATTGGTCGATGATGCGGTAAGCTTCGTACTTTGATTGAATGACTCCGCCGATCAGTGAGTCGTCGATGCCCGCATTGTTATCGGACATCATGATCCGCAGGCGCTTGCCAACCTGCAACGCCAGCGCCTGAGTCTTGATCTCCTGCGCGTGGCCTTCGCACATCGCAAACTCGCCTTCGAGCGCAATGACTTTGGGCGACCCGATTGGCGCGCCCATCATATCCCAGAATGCCGCCTTGCCCGCCGCCGCGGCCAGGCCCACGCCCGAAGGTCCACCGTTTACGTCGTTCGTCACATCGATCGATTCCGCGTGACCGGAAAGCGCACGAATCCCACGCCCCTTCGCTTGTTTGAAAAGCGGGTGGTCCTCCAACCCGAGACCCTTCAATAATGTTTTAAGCGCTCCGGCGCCGCGCCGGAACCCGAGCGCGTCCACTGGAAGCATCGCATCCTCCGGACTCACTCGATAGCGTTGGTTCCCGGTGCTCTCAAACCTCCGTGCGAATGCTTCGCCCTGTATCATCCAGAGCGCGTAACAAGTAGGGATGCAATGGCCGCCCGCCAACATGAACTTATCGCAGTAAGGGTGCTTGGGACGGCGATAGTCGTAGCGCAGTCCGCCCAACTCCGGCCCGATCAGGTGCAACGCGACGTTATAGGGCGTGTAAGCCAGCGGCCCGCCGAAGTGTCCGGTCTGGGCATAGTTGCCCAGCAGCACCAGCGTCATACAAGTCATGAAGCCAACGTCTTCAACGCGTTCGCGATCAAAGGTCAAGTGAACCGAAGAAGCTGCGGCCTGGCTGGTTTGCAAGAAATTGGTCTCCTGGAACATTCTACTCCCTACCGGAGTCTAATGCTTCGTGCATGACTGGCGCGCAGTGGCGGCTCTTTACGCCGGGCTCTTCTTCAACTTGACGTTTCTCCAAGAGGCAGGCGTAGACCACGGCATGGCGGAGGCGCCTTTTTCGCTCGCGATCTGGCTCTTTCTCGGCGGGCTCTTTCTTGCTCGAGCCGTGTTTTGGGCCCCCGCTACTTCAGGTCTCAACTTCACGGATTTCGTCATGGAGCGGCTCGGCCGGCCAGCGGCGCTGTTCATAAAATGGCTACTACTACCGGTTTGGTTGGCCACTTGGTTCGGCGCCAACATCAGCTTGGCCAGAGATGCCGTCACCGGATGGCCGATGTTCATCGCCTGGGTGGTGATCGCCGGCCTAGGTGTACTGCAACCGGAACGCGGAGCGTTCTTCGCGATCAAAGTCTCAGTAGCGCTAATCCTCGGACTTCTACTCTCGGTCCGTCACTATCTATCATTCAACTACCTAGACATGATCGCTTGGAGCGGGCCACCTCGATCGCTATCCCTTCACTTACTACCATGGGCACTCCCACCGCTACTCTTGACGGGAGCCTTTCGCACAAAACATCCCAAGCGAGTTGCGCTCTACGGAATCATACTGCCCCTTCTGATCGCCACTTTCGCCGCCATTTACACGATGAACGGCGCGGGCGAAGTATCTGTGTATTTCCTGAAAGTTTCAAGTTACGGCGGCTATGCTGCCGCCCGCTATTCCCAGACGGGATGGATCAAACTAATGTCACTTTCGTTCACCCTGATCCTCGCGGCACGCTTCGCCGGGCACTTCACCCTACGCCTCACCGATCTTGAACGCAACACCACCAACGCGATTCTGGTAACCACCGCGCTCACGGCTACTTCGCAACTTATCCCTGCTTGGTGGGGTGAACAACCTCTTTGGCTGCTGGCTTCCGTCCCCTTCGCGCCACTCGCGGGAGTCTTGGCGGCCCGCCGCGCACCGCCTGTTTGGGCCCTCGCGGCCTGGCTGGCCGGTTGCGCCGCAGCTTACGCCACGGAGTCGAATATCTTCACCGGCTGGCTCGTCGGCTTTGTCATTTGCTCAGCTGCGCGGCTGCTTGCCCGGCTCTCTTACGGTCAGCCAAATCCCTAATATCGGTTGGCAACACGGACATCTCCGCAGGCGCCGGATCGTCGAGAGTAATCGCCTCTGCCACAATCCGGAAGTCCCGTCCGGCGGCCCCTCGCGTCTCCAGAACGAATGGAACCTTGACGGCGCCGACTTGGCGATAGTCGCCAAACACAAGCGATTGAGAAGGAACACCGGCCGACCCCGCTGTATCCAGCTTGGTCATGAAACCCGACGCCTCGTCGAAGCAAAGGGCCAATTTACTATCGTCCTTCAACGTTACATCCACCTTGTAACATGGAGCGCCGCCTGCCGAATCGAATCCGCGGGTCTGCATCTTAGTAGAGATAGCCTGCCAAAAATGAGCGGAAGTGGGATTCGGGCGCGCCAGCGCACCGGGTTTGTCCGCGACTGCAATCACCTTAGGCCCCTCGACCGTCGAGCGCGTCCACAAGACATCACCCGTATTGACGGACTCGAACTTACCGGACCCGGGAATTTCGATGATCTCGACACTCCGGCCCGCGCCATCGCGGTAGGCCGTAATCGTGCCTTTCATATTCGCGCCGGGCATTTCAAAACTACCAACCACCTTCTGATTCGCAGCTTTCTCCAGCGCGGTAAATCCGCCAACCGCGTGAATGTGACGTTCATACAGATCTACGGCGTTCGGCAATGCCTGGCCTTTCCTCTGCGCCGAAGTGAGTTTCTTCACCGCATCGGGGATACTAAAGCGCGAGGCGGGAATCTTCTCGCGGTAAGCCAATTTGGAGAGCCGAATCGTCATGCCCTTGGCATCGCCGTCTTCCATCAACATGCGAGTGGGCGCGTAAATACCATCAATGGTCTTGTAATCGTGAAGACTCATCGTACTGATTTTTTTGACCCCGCCCTCGCGGTTGAGTGTCTCGTAGCGAACCAGCAAACCGGAGTCATGATCGATCCATCGCCGCACCACGTCGCCGCTTTTTTCGTAGAGCTTGATGCGGTCGCATTTCTTGCCAGCGATCGTCTCTCGCCCGTCCCACTCAACCTTTGCGAAATAGGGCCGCCACAACACGGCGGAGAACAACCGGGCAGAATCCCGCAGATCCAACAGATCGCCTCCCTCCAGCAAACGCGCGCCCGAAGCCGCCGTGATTTCCCAACCCGCGTCCGCGCTCAACCCGCGCTCCATTTTCATCACGCCGGGGATCTCCATGTTCATGTACATCTGCCCATCGGTCGACGTGAAGGTGGCGATCTTCATCTTCAATCCGTTTGGCAACGCGCCTTCGCCCTCCGCGGCTTCACCTTTTGCGGCCCTGTAAACGGCCTCGCCGCCAGTTATTGCGATATCACTAGTGTCCAAAACAGGCACACAAATCGCGCTTGGTGTTGCAACCGTGAGCTTTGCGAGCGCGAAAATCTGATTCTGAGGTGTCGGTCTGCCT
>JAYUSQ010000323.1:0-9114 GCA_043755595.1 Acidobacteriota bacterium
TTCCCACGGAGGTCTGGATCAACAAGCCGCTCCACTCAGACGAAAAAGCTCACTAAACTCTCCGCAAGAGTGTCTCAAAGTTGTTGACACGCGCCGCCGCCTGCATCTTCAACTTCGCCGATGCCCACACTGCATTCCAAAGCGCCGTGCCTCCACAGCGCGGAATGACGATCGACTGAAACTGCATCGTGACCTTCGGGCATTGCTCGCCCAGTCGAATCCCCGCCTGTTCTCCCGCTTCTGCCTCCCGCAATCCAGCCAACAACGCGGATAGCGAACCCGTCAATTCCGTAACCAGCTTCACGTCTGCATCAACCGTCACCAGAAACGCGCGGTCGTCCTTGCGCAACAACCGCCACAGGAAATCCGCCAAAATCGCCCCATGCTCAGCCACCCACTCGGCCTGACTCCCGCTTACATCGATCACCAACCCAAGCGTTAACGGCAGATCCGTCTCATGCCAAACGCTGTCGATCGCGCGAGGCTCGCCATTGTCGAAAAGTTCAAAGTCGTCGCGCGTCAAATCGCGAGCCGCCGCCGCGCCATCCAACGTCGACACTTGAACCGGCACGGTCACCAAACTCACGTCCACGCGAAACACAGCTTCCTCTTGCTGCGCGGCGAATAGAAGCACTGCAAGGGCGCGAAGACTCACACCAGTCAGTGTACCGGGTGGCGAGAAAAACTCGACCGCACAATTCGTGACTCGTCAATGCAGCGGACAAGATTGCATTGCACCACCCTATTTTTGTCCAGGCCGCCTTCGCCCTTCATCAGTCGAACGTCAATATAATACTCGCGAGGAACCCGCGCAGCACTGGTGATCGCTGCGACAATCGTAATGGGCGAATACCGGTTGCCAATATCGTTTTGAATGACTACGCACGGTCCGACCTTGTTAGGTTCGCTGCCACGAGCGGGGTCGAGGTCGACAAGCACCACGTCGCCTCGGACACATTTACCGGGCACTAAACGAATTCCCTTTCGGCCCCTATCCTTGCTTCAGCGGACTCCCTGGCTTGATGGGCATTCTCGATATACCCCGCGATCAGGCTCGTCTCGGCTCCGTTGCGCGGGAGCTTCGAGAGAAATTCATCCAACGGTGTCCGGATCGGAAAGGCGACGGCCACTTTGCGAGTCCCTGAGATCCGGCGAGTTCTGACTCCGGCCAATTGCTTTGGCATTAAACTTCAAGTGTAATGGCCATACCGCTGAAAGATCAGCCACCGTAACCGCCATTGCTAACCTGAAACGTGCCGCGCACTCATGCCCCCCGCCTTCGCACGCCAAACCGCATGGGCTGGGCTTCGACGCAACTCAGCCCGCTCACCGAAGCCTTTGTCGCCTTCGCCTCGGCGGCGCACTCGCTAGGAGAAGGACGCCCCGTCCTCGACATCGGCGGAGCACCCGGCCTCGCCAGTGCGGCGGCCCTCGCAGCCGGAGCCGAAGTAATCGCCAACGATCTCGAATCCGACTTACTCGCGGCCCTTCCACCAACTCACCCGCGGCTCGTCATCAAACCTGGCCGCTTTCCAAGAGACCTCCACTTCGATCCCGGCTCACTCGCCGCGGTGCATGCGTCAAACGTCTTCCACTTTCTCACCGGCAACCAACTCGACGCCGGCCTCCGCGCGATCGCAAATTGGCTTCACCCCGGCGGCAAGTTGTTCGTACAAACCTCAACGCCATACCAGGCGCAGTTCGCCGCCTTCATCCCCGAATATGAACGCCGTGTCGCCGCAGGCGTGAAATGGCCCGGCTGGCTCCCCAAAGTCGGACAGTTCGCCGCTCACCGTCAGATGGGACAAATGCCCGCGTCGCTCCACTTACTCGATGACATCATGCTCAGTCGCGCCGCTCAAGCCGCGGGACTCGCCGTCGAGCGCGCGTGGCTCTTTCGCCGTCCCGACTTCCCGCGCACGCTCCATCTCGACGGCCGCGAATCTGCCGCTTTGATCGCGGTCAAGCCGGTGTGACATCCTAGTCGGGATGTCTTCTCCCTGGAACTTCGAACAGCTCGACGCGCCCTACGGTAAGGTGAGCGAAGGGCCCGTCTGGAATGGCCGATACCTTCTCTATACGCGCATCCAACAATCGCGCATCATGAAGTACGATCCAGCCACCGGAGCCGTAACCGTGTTCAAGGAAGATACGAATCACTCCAACGGTCTGGCCTACGACGCGCAAGAGCGCATCTACGCGTGCGAAGGCGGAGACACCGAGCGATCGCGCCGCGTAGTCCGCTACGAAGCCGATGGCAGCCGCACCGTCATCTGCGACAACTTCGAGGGCAAGCGCCTCAATATTCCGAACGATATCGTGATCGACGATCATGGCCGCGTCTGGTTCACCGACCCGTTCTACGAAGGCGCCGCCGGACCCTGGAGCGCGGACCGCACCCACATGGAACTCGACCACGAATCCATCTATCGTTGCGATCCGCAACCGGACGGAACCTGGAAAACCGCGCGTGTCACCTTCGACACGACGCGCCCCAACGGGCTGCTCTTTTCTCTCGACAAGAAAACTCTCTACGTCGCCCAAAGCGGTCGCAACCCTGAGGAAAAACGTCAGCTTCGCGCTTATGCCGTGCAAGCCGCCGGCTCCTTGGGCGCGCCCGAAATCCTCCACGACTTCGGCGCACACCGCGGCATCGACGGCATGCGCCTCGACGTCGATGGCAACATCGTCGCCACCGCCGGTTGGGAACAAGGCGGCCCCGGCCCGTCGCTCTACGTCTTCTCGCCCTCTGGAGAAGTGATCGAGCGGCACCCCTTCCCGGCCGCGCGTCCCACCAACTGCTGCTTCGGCGAAACCGATCGCCAAACGCTCTTTGTCACCAACATCGACGGCCGCCTCTACCGCGCGCGCACCGAAAGGACGGGCCTCGCCCTGCCGCCGCTCGCATGAGGCCGACGTTCACCGGCAAGCCGGCCGTCCTTCTCTCGGGCGGCAATCCGCAAATCGCGAAGGCGGAAGGCGACGCCCCGGTGCAGGCGTACATCGCCGCGATGCCGGGCTGGAAGAGCAACGTCTGGAAGCGCCCCTCGACGCGCTCATCGTGCGCACCGCGCCCAACGTTCGCAAAGCCGTGAAGTGGAACTCGCCTTTCTACGGCATCGGGGGCAGCGATTGGTTCCTGTCGTTCCACGTCCTCACCCGCTACGTCAAGGTGACCTTCTTCCGCGGCACGTCGTTGCAACCGATCCCCGCCGGTGGCACGCTGCGCAGCAAGGAAGCGCGCTGGCTCGACATCTACGAAGGCGACGAGTTCGACGAGGCGCAGCTAGCCGCCTGGGTGAAGCAGGCCGCCGCCCTGCCTGGCTGGGATCCTGGCCGCTCGTCTTGAGCTCGGTTCTGGCCGCAGCTCCTGCTTTTTTGCTCTCGCCTCATTGGTCCGCTAACTTGTAGAGCCCGGCCGAACAGTTGGCTTCTTTCTATTGAACTCTCTGCAGTCCACCGCAGCGAAGCCGCCTGGCGCGGCTCGTTTGATTGCCGTCAGAAGCCGTCACGAACTGGTCGTCGCCGATTCTCCCGAGGCTGGCCCTAAGCTTATGAGGCAGGTTGTGGTCTGACAGTACCCTCACTCGCCGCGCCGCTCACCGGCCGATTGCGGAAATAGAGATAAGCCGCTGGATCTCCGAAATCGACAAATCGGGATAGTTCTCGTGGAATTCCCGCAGTGGTGAACCAAGTTGGGCATCTTGTACGATCGTATCCGCCAAGATTCGGGTGCCCCGGACTATGGGCCTACCCGAAACTTTCCCTGGAGCCCGCTGCACCAATTCACACCCGGTCCAGTCGATCTGATCATTCAAGCTGACGACACTGATTGTCTCGTTGGCGCCCATGGCAAATCTCCGCCTCTCCAAGGCCGCATTCAGGCACGTGCGGTCAATGCCCATCCAACCCGCCAACCGCCGTCAAACCAAACAGCCGCCGCATCTCCCATTCCACCCCGTCCTCTTCAAACGTACGCGTCACCGGCGGAAGCCTGCCCGCCAACAAACCATCGATATCGCCGCTCGTCGCCTCGCCCCAGCATTCCGGCGACAACCGATACCGCGCGCTCACTCCCGCTCTCCCGGGTTCGATCACCACAATCCCCGGCTCGGTCCCAGGCAATTCAGGCCGGTCCGCCGTCAACGCAATCACGTTGTGCCCCTCCACCTGCAGCGGCCAGGAATCCTCCGGCCACGACGAAAGAATCAGCGCGCGCCCATCCGCACACAGCCGCCCGGCCGCGCCGTCCATCACCCGCCGCGCGATCTCATCGCCCCGCCGCCCGCCATGCAGAAACGTCATTTCGCCGCCCGGGTAATAAGGCGGCTGCGACACGATCAGATCGAACCGCTCCCCCTCCACCGGCTCATACAAATCGCCACAACGGAACTCGACATTCTCAATGCCATTGAGCGCCGCGTTAAACCGGCTCATCTCAACCGCGCGAGGATTGATATCGGCCCCAACCACCCGCTCCGCATGGCTCGCCAACAACAACGCCAGCGTCCCCGCGCCGCATCCCAAATCGAGCGCCGCGCCCAGCCGACGGGAAGGCCGCGCCGCTTGCCACAACACCGCCGTAGTCTCGCCCCCGCCCATCACCGCCTCAGCCGGAGCGCCGTCGCCGAGATAGTCGCTCATGATGTACAGCCCGGCCACGATCCTCGTATGAAGCGCCGGCGGACGCAGTTCCCCAAACGCCGCTACCGTCTCCTCCCGCGTCAGCGTCTCGCCGCAGAACAACAGGCGCACCGCCAACACTGCCGGATCGTCTGAGAATCGCGCAGCGCGCCGGCAGGTCAATGCCAACTTCAATCCCGGGTCCGGCTCGGTACAACGGCGCACAAAGTCAACGGTCACCCCCAACCCGCGCAGCCTTTCGCCCAGCGCGACCGCAATGTCGCTCGATATTGGCGCCATGTGATATCCTCCCACGATGACGCTTCGCATTTGCACAGCCACGCTCGCTTTCGCCATAATTTCATCCGCTCAACAACCGCCTCCTCCCGGAGAGCGCAAAGGTGGTGCTGGTGGCCGCCCCCGCGGGCCGATGGTGGATGAATTGATGGTCGCCGATCGCGAAGGCTTCGAGCCGATCTTCGATGGAACCTCTCTCAAGGGTTGGGATGGCGACCCCGCCTTTTGGCGCGTCGAAAACGGCGTCATCGTCGGCGAAACCACCAAGGAAAATCCCCTCAAAGTAAACACGTTCCTGATCTGGCGCGGCGGTTCGCCCGCGGACTTCGAACTGAAGCTCGACTACAAAATGAACTCGACCAACAGCGGCATCCAATACCGTAGCGTTGAATTGCCCGACGTCGGCAAGTGGGTGCTCAAAGGCTATCAGGCCGACATCGATTTCCAGAACACTTACACCGGCCAACTCTACGAGGAACGCGGCCGGGGCTTCCTGGCGATGCGCGGCCAAGCCACGCAAATCGTCGAGGGAAAAAAGGCGCGCGTCATCGGCAACATTAAGAATGGGGACGACGCCAAAGGCATCATCAAGGTCAACGACTGGAACACGCTCCACATCATCGCGCAGGGCGGCACGCTCATCCACATCCTCAACGGCCAAGTCACCAGTGTGTTTGTGGACGACGATCCCAAGGGCCGCTCCCTGAGCGGCTTGCTAGGCTTCCAGATCCACGTCGGAGCCCCCATGCGCGCCGAGTTCCGCAACATCGTTTTGAAGAAGCGCTAAGCTCGCTCACCAATCCGATGGGGGCTTAGGTCTTCTCATCGTTACCGTACTATTGCGGATCGCGTCGCCATTAAGCGGCGTCCATCGGCGAGCTCGCGGAGTCCGCAATTACGTCAAGCACTTCCTTCACGGTCTTTGGATGCAGCGTTACTCCGGCGTGAAAAGGTACGACAACCCCTTCTTGTTCCAGCTTGGTAGATTCTGTCGCTGCCCTTCGAGCGAAGCCAAACGAATCCGGCACGCAGGAGCATCGCCTCCGCTTCAGGAGCGGTTAGGCGGGGCGACTTAGGCATGGACTTCGATAGCCGTAGTGAGCACGACTTGATGGCGGGAAGTCAGGCGCTCTTCATCGCTGAGCGTTTCCAAGTAAAGTTCGGCTGCCTCCCGGATGTTGGCAAGGGCCTCCTCGACGGTTTTACCCTGGGACTGGCAGCCCTTTAGTTCCGGGCACCATGCGTAGCAGCCATCCTGGTCCTGTTCAATCACCACGCTAATTTTGCGCGTCATACCGTCATTCTATCGCTTTGGCTTTGACGTGAGGCCCTTCGCCGTTACTGCGGTTGTATGGGGCAAACTCCCGCAGAGTAGAAACTTCTGTGCCTCGGCAATCGCCTGTCCTGAATCGCGAGAATCTGTTCCTTTACGCAACTTTGCCTTATGGTGCGACGGGACGATTGTAGAAATCCGAGGCCGTGATTTAATTGGGGGTCTTCGAAGGACCGCTCAAATTATCTCTTAAGCCCGCGTTAGGGTACGACAGCGCCTATGTTGAATTCAGTGAGGTCGGCTCCATCTTTGCCGCCCAGCAGTCGCAGCATAAGTCTCCCTATTTTTTATGCACCATAATGTGCCGAAGTTGGGCGATCTCCGAGATACTCATCGAATCGAGGGAGCCTTGAATGACAGGACAGCCAACAACACCGCGGGCTAGTAGGAAACATTCCAGCTCAACTGTAATCTGGTGTTGAGCCGATCATCGTTGAATGAGGCCCGGTTCTTGAATTGGTAATCAATACCTAGTCTTGAGTTCTCTCCCATACGTCGAAGGTACCCGATGTTGAACGCACGGATGTTCCCGCCGGTTATTGGATCGTGATTGAATTGATCGTAACGCCAGTAGACCCGATCCTGCTGTAGCAGCCGTACACTGGCAAAGACGGCCGCTCCGAGGGAGTGGGCACCCGCGCGGAAGCGCGGAGCAAAATCGGGGTCAAGGTTCAACAACGTGGAGGGCATGTTGCCCGCGACCAGCTCACCGCGCACGCCAAACCGTCCCCAGTTCCATTGCACATCTGCGCCGTAGAGGTTTTCTTTGTTGGTACCCGCTGTGCCTGGCGGTAGAAGTTGACGACCCAACTGGACCGAAGCGCCGATGGCCAACGGAAACGTCTCGAAGACCTTGCGAATCCGAAGGTTGTAGTTCAAGTTGCGATTATTGTCTATAAAGAAGCGGTTTCCATTGAGGGCCGCGGCAAAGATTTGAGTGCCGTGCCAGAGATTCCCCAAGCGATCCAGCTTGGCAGTCACCATCAATCCGCGGTCTCTTTGTCCGGGAAAGAAATAGCCTGCAAAGATCCCGCGCTCCGGTGATTCACGAACGCTGCTGGATTGCTGGATGTCGAATCCGAAGGGCTTAACGAATTGTCCGGCGCGAATGGTCACGGCAGCGTTGGGATAGTATTCGACAAAGGCATCATTGACGAGCTCGACCGCACCCCCCGCTGGAGCAGGATGGTACTGCAGCTCAAACCCCATGCCAATCTTTTCGGCAACTCGGCCCGACCATCGCGTCTCCATCCGGGTCAGGACAAAGTTCGATGGTGCGACCTGCTGATCTGTTCCAGAGATCGGGAGCGCCTGGAACCGAGATTGAATAAACAGCTCCGGGCGGGGAGACAACTCGGATTGCCTTTCGTCGTGACCAAGATCTGGGCGTAAAATCTGCTCCCGGTATTTCTCGGCAGCCTCCGGCGCGGGAAGTTCCTGTACTGGAGCGGTTCCCGCGATTAGCGGAGACTTTAGGTCAGGCTGGCGTAAAGTCCGTACTTCTGTAGACAATGAGTCGATCGTGCTCAGTAGCGCAGCAACCGTGCTTCTTGCTTCCACAAGTTTCCGCTCCAGATCCGAAATGCGCTGGTCCCGGTCCTGTGCGTTGGTCATTACCGGGATCATGCAGGCAATGCAACAAAGTCTTATGGTCGTTTTCATAGCACTCCTCGCGTTTGGTACTTGGCAAACAGTGCGTCGCAGATTATTGATTCCCGCTCCAGGATGTGCGGAACAAGGGTAATCTACCGCGCGGGGGCCGCCGCCTGCACTGTGTTGATTGTAAGGATGAGATTCAGCGCCCTAACGATTTGCGCCAAAAGAGAAAGCGCGGGATCGTTCGTTAGCCGGCTCTTTCTAAGGATCGCTTCGAACGGAAGTTTCTTCGCCATGAGGTCCCAGTTCACAGCCCGGCAACTCGATCAACTTTGACTTTCTCCCGAGTAATCCACTTCATGCGGGGACCGCCTTACCATCTCGCATTAGTATCGTCCTCGTTCCAATCCGCTTCATCTCTTCCTTGCTGTGGGTGATGTAGACGAGCGTGAACCCGAGCTGCGAATGCAGGTCCACAATTTGGCCGCATAGCTCGTCTTTCAAGTCGTCATCGAGGTTGGAGAGCGGCTCGTCCATTAGAAGCGCCAACGGTTGTGCAACAAGAGCTCGGGCGATCGCGACCCGTTGCTGCTGACCTCCAGATAGACGGGCCGGATAAGTCCCACTGAACTCCTCAAGCTGCACGCGTGCAAGTTCTTCCCCTATCCGCTGCTTGCGAACGTCCGCACTGAGACCCTGTGCCTTCAACGCAAATTCGAGATTTTGATAAACGGTTAGATGCGGCCATAATGCCAGGTCCTGGAAAACCATTCCCAGTTTCCTGGACTCTGGGCCGACGTGGATCTTGCCCTGACCCGCAACTTCCTGGTCCCCAATTTTAATCGTGCCTTCATCCGGCGCGAGAAAACCCGCCAATAAGCGAAGTACTGTCGTCTTCCCACAACCCGATGGACCGTGGATCGTAATCCTCTCCCCTTTTTCGATTTGGAACGAAAGGCGGGAGAGAACCGTGCGGTCGCCATATCTCTTCGAGACTTCCTGAAACTCGATTGTGCTCATACTGGTTTGCTCCAAACTCGCCACGCCACTCCTAGTGCGCCGAGCGGAACGAGGGCCGCTAAGATGGCGAGCACACAGAGAGCCGCAATCAGTTCCGGCGAACCGTTGGCCATCATAGTCATGGTGCGGGCGGTGAGTGTATCGAGACCCGGCGGGGCCAGCAAAAGAGGAAGGGCGACGTCTCGCAGACAGAAGACGAAAGTGATAGCCCACGCCGCTACAAGCACAGGCCGAGCGACAGGCAC
>JAYUSQ010000324.1:0-3022 GCA_043755595.1 Acidobacteriota bacterium
GATGTCCAGAAAACTACGTTTTCTGGTGATCGTTAACATTCCAAAAGGCCGAGATCCGTTGACCTCGGCTTTTGCCCGATCAAAACATTGGGTTTCCGATGAAGGGGGCTGTTCGGCAGCCGGGAATCGACGTTGATTTCACAGGCCATTCCGCGTCAGACCCCCGGCTTCCTGGCGCTCTCAGGTCATAGGGGGCACCTCAAGAAAGGGAAATTTACGTACGCTAAGGGACTACCCATCCCGGCCAACCGCGTAGACGGCGCGACCGGGCACCCGGCTGGTACCTCGGTTTTGTTCCCTATTCGGCTAACAGCGAATGGCAAGCCATTCGCACCGCTCGGAGGCGCTGAGGAATACCGGCAGGCGCCTCATCGACCGGCGAACCGGGGCAGAATAGCTCTGACTGGCTAACACAAGCAACGATGGGCGTGGGGACCTTTTCTATGGCAGGATAAAACCTGGGTTTCCTCCGTTTCCTCCCTACAAGGAACATGCCCGGTCTCAGATCATGCCGAGTCCGTGCGTCTTTGGCAAATCCGTGTTGAATCAAGCTACTTTCCGGTACTAAGCCGCTATCGACCGGATGTTTTTATTGACCCCGTATCCGCGAAAGAGTCATCAGCGTTGGACCGGGATTCCGAAATTAAGCGGGCCGGTTAGTGGCCGCCGTCATAGCGGTGATCGCAAGGCGGGCAGTTGGTGGCCGCTTCAATCGTCCAAAAAACATGCGTGGCGGTGATGGAGCCGTCCCGGTTGTAGCGCTGGTAGGTGGAACTGCGTCCGTTCTTGGACTGGCTCACAAGCATACCCCAGTCATTGGGATTGTCCGAAGTGTCGGCATCGGCCCCTGACGAATTGGGCGCTGCAGCGGCGAGAGTGGTTGTGCTGTCCAGGTGAGCGTAGATGGAAGTCAGTTGATCGAAGTCATGCGCGTTTGGCTTCGTGCTCAGCGTACTGCCGGCATTGGCGCCGGTGTTGGAGAAATAATCCATACAGGTGTTCTGTGAGCTGCCATCTTCAGATGTGTGGCCGAGCCCAAAGGTGTGAGCGACCTCCTGGCACACCACATGCAGCTTTTCGTTGGGATTGTTATAGAACGCTTTATCGAAGTAGGTGTCGTTCATCTTGGCCGTACCCTTCGTGATGTGAACCCCGCCAGTGATATAGATGGTGGCCAAGCCGAGCCAGCCGTTGTTGCCGTAGGCACCATTGCACACCTGAGTGGTTCCCGTAACCGCTGAGCAACGCTTGTTGGATTGCCCGGCGACGACAGCGGTGATCAACGGGGATGTTGTTCCGCCTGGGCTGTTCCAATCCTGAGAAGTCTGGTTAAGATGCGTCACCCACGTACCGGTCATGTTGTTGCCGAGCTTCAGGGTGAAAGGATTAGCCGTGCGCGCCCAATGGTAAGGAGGACCCCAAGCATGTGAGGCCGACGCAACGCTTGCCAGGACACCAAGAGCCACCACCGCGCCGACAACCAGCGGCCGGCGTTGATTTAGGAAAGCCATAAAGAACCCCCTCTTCATAACGTATAAGGCAGCCCATGGGAAGTCATCCCGAGCGCCCCGCCCAATTATTATACGACGGACTGGCAACAATTATTGGATCGGAACTAGGTGTTTTCTAAGCTGTTTTCCGTTTTGCAACGCCACAATGGGCAAGCCTGCCTGACATGTGTGGAACTGTGCACGGAGGCGTCCCCGCGCCGGTGGGCTCGTTCGGCAAACCACGCAATGATATCGCACACTCAGAACGCTCGGACTCAGCCTCTGCCATCAGCCAGCTTCAGCCTGCTTCACTTTCGCAATCTGCGAGTTGCGCCTGGATCACGGCGCATCCGGAAGTTGGGACGCTTTCCGCTGCTCCTTCGGTTATCGCTGGATGGTCAGGCCGCAGGGTTCAGGACGGCGCGGTACAGGGTAGACCGGGCGACTCCAAAGCGGGCGGCTATTTCGGCAACCGGGATGTCGGCGGTTTTGAGCAGCGCCCGGATGGTCTTGATCTCTTTGGCGGAGAGTTTGGCTGGGCGGCCGCCTTTTCGACCGCGAGCACGCGCCGCTTTCAGGCCAGCAACGGTGCGCTCCCGGATCAGATTACGTTCGAATTCGGCAAGCGCTGCGAAGACATGAAAGACCAGCTTTCCGGCTGGCGACCGAGTTTCTATCTTCTCCGTCAGAGATTCGAAGTGGATTCGGCGGGTTTCCAGTTCAGCGATTAGGCGGACCAGGTCGGCCAGATTTCTTCCGAGCCGATCAAGCCGCCACACCACGAAGGTATCGCCTTCGCGCAGGCTCTTGAGACAGGCTTCAAGTTGCGGCCGGGCGGTGTTCTTGCCGGTGGCGTGCTCTTCGTAAGTCTCGCGGCACCGGGCGCGTTTCAGCGCGTCCTTTTGCAAATCGATGGTCTGATCTTCGGTGGACACTCGGGCATATACGCATGTCCTGAATCTTAACAGGAACAGGGTATTTCGGACATAGTTTTCAGGACAAGTTGTGAGACACTGTGTAGCAGCGTAACAGGCTGTTTTCAGGCCCCGTCGGATTCGTCCTGAAAACCCTCGTTTTCGCTACACTCCAAAACATGCCGCGCCGCGAGTTGCTGACATCCACAGAACGCCTTGAGTTACTGGCTTTCACCGAGGACGAAGGAGAGCTGATTCGGCTGCACACGCTGACGAAACCGGACTTGGCTTTTGTGCGGCAACATCGTGGAGATCACAACCGGCTGGGCATCGCCGTGCTGATGAGCTATCTCCGGCATCCGGGCCGCATCTTGGGCGAGGATGAGAAACCGTATGAACCCATCCTGAATATCATCGCCGAGCAACTTGGGATTAACCCTGCCGCATGGAACCTGTATGCGGAGCGTGATGAAACCCGGCGCGAACATCTGCTTGAACTGCTTCCACGCTTGGGTATGGAACCGTTTGCGGCCAAGCATTACCGGTCGCTCTCGGCATGGTTGGAACCAACGGCGTTGCAAACCACACGAGGCATTCTTCTCGCGCAGGCGGTAGTCG
>JAYUSQ010000325.1:0-29740 GCA_043755595.1 Acidobacteriota bacterium
TAATTAACTAAACCGACCGACTCATTTCAACGCGGGTGCGCCCGACGAGTCTGCGGCGCACGCCAAAACATTCTCGGTCGGAAATGTAGAAACTCCAGAAGCCGGTATAGACCGGCTCCAGTTACAATAGTTTCCTAAGCCGGAGGCGCATGCCGGAGCTCGACCTGACTCCTGAACCCGCTGGCGCGCCGCTAAATTCCGCGGACGCCGCCGATCAACTCCCGGCCCATATCGACCACTACGACATCCTGGGACGATTGGGCGAGGGCGGTATGGGCGAAGTGTATCTGGCGCGCGACCGCAGGCTGGGCCGCCAAGTAGCGCTCAAAATGCTGGCCGTGCGATATACGCAGGACGCCGGATTGCGCGAACGATTTCTCAGCGAAGCCCGGGCCGTGTCGGCGCTTGAACATCCCCACATCTGCCGTCTCTATGACGTCGGCGAATGGCAGAACCGGCCGTACTTTACGATGGAGCGGCTGCGCGGTGAAACGCTGCGGAACCGGCTTCGGAAGGGGCCGCTGCCGGCCGAAGAGATCCGGAGAATCGGAGCCGAAGTGGCCGAAGCGCTCGACGCCGCGCACGACCGCGGGATCCTCCATTGCGACGTCAAACCCTCGAACCTTTTCTTGAGCCCCGATGGCGGTGCGCAAGTAATGGACTTTGGGATCGCCCGGCGGCTACAGGCCGCAGCGTTCGCCGCTAACGCCAAACCCGGCAGCGACGAGAGCACCGTCAGCGGAGTGTTCCCGCAGGGAGGTTCGCCGGCCGGCACCCCTTTTTACATGTCGCCGGAACAGGTGCGCGGCGACGAACTCGACGCGCGGGCCGATCAGTTTTCACTTGGATCGGTGCTCTACGAGATGGCGAACGGAAGCATTCCGTTTCAGGCTCCATCGGTTGTTGAGATCTATGCGTCGATCCTGCGCGAGCAGCCCGCCGCTTTGAAAATCGCAGACAGTGGGCTGGCCGCCATCATCAACCGCGCGCTTTCTAAAGACCGCGAGCGGCGTTTTGCCACGACGGGAGAATTGGCCCGGGCGCTCCGGTCTGGCCTGACGCCGCCAGAGTCCGGGGCGGCGGAAAAAGCGCTCCCTCCCAAACGGAGCAACCCGCTCTGGTATGCGCTTGCGGGTTTGGCTGCGGTCGCCGGTCTCTTCTTCGCTTTCCGCCCGGCCGTCAATACTACGCCCCCCAATCTGACGCCACTGGTCAGTAGCGCGGGAGACAAGGATGCCCCGGCGCTCTCGCCTTCCGGTGACCGCGTGGCGTTCGCCTGGACCAACGAGCAAGGCAACAACGTCGACATCTACGTGAAGATGGTGAGCGGCGGCCCGCCGCTGCAGATTACCTCGAATCCGTTGACCGACACCGACCCGATCTGGTCGCCCGACGGTCAGCGCCTCGCCTTCGTCAGAACCGGCGCGGCGGGCGTGGATACCGAAAACGGTTACTACATCGTGGCGGCCACCGGTGGCGATGAGCGCAAAGTGGCGCCTTCGCACCACGTGCCGAACATGAACGGCGGCAGCAATCTGGCGTGGAGCCCCGACGGACGCGCTCTGGTCTTCTGTGACCGCCGGGTTAAGGATTCGCCGTCGGGAATGTTCCTGCTTGATCTGGAGACGCGCGCGGTCAGGACTTTGATTGAAGCGTCAGGCTACGTTTCCAATCCCGCTTTTTCGCCGGACGGCGGCAAGCTCGCCTATACACGAGGTCCGAACTTCATTTCGCACGATCTGTTTGTGATGGACATGAAGACGGGCCAGAGCCGGCAGTGGACCAAGGAGCTCCGGTCGATTGGCGGGGCCGCCTGGACTCCGGACGGCGGATCGCTGATCTTCTCGTCCAACCGGCTGGGCCTCTTCAGCTTGTGGCGGATCGATGCGCCCGGGGGCGAGCCCCAACGTCTCACGGTAGGCGCGGCCGACGCGGTGTCGCCTTCAATCGCGCGGTCGGGCGAACGCATGTCGTATCTCAGCCGCCGGGTGAATATCAATCTTTGGCGATATCCGCTCGATGGCGCGGCGGTTGGCCAGCAACCCGAGCGTCTCGTCTCGTCGACACGTATTTCCACTGAGCCAGACTATTCGCCCGATGGCCGCCGCATCGCTTTCGCTTCGGAACGCTCCGGCAGCTGGGAGATTTGGACCACGCAAGCCGACGGCACGCAGCCCATCCAGTTGACCAACATGCCGGGCCAGCAGTCTGCCTCTCCGCGCTGGTCGCCCGACAGCCAGTGGATTGTTTTCGATTCGCGGTTTGAAGGCCATGCCGATCTTGCCATCATCGGGGCACAAGGTGGAGGGATGCGCCGGCTAACCGGCGATCTCAGCGATGAATTCCTGCCGCGGTTTTCGCACGATGGCAAGTGGATCTACTTTTCTTCAAATCGCGGGGGCGCGCGGCAACTTTGGAAGATGGCGGCGGTCGCGTCACAGCCATCCGTAGCGCCGGTCATGATCACAGTGAATGGTCTCACCGATGCGGTGGAATCCGAGGACGGCAAGTTCCTGTACATCAGCCGGCGCAACAAACTCTTCCGCATGCCCGTCGACGCCCGTGAAGAACAAGGTCTCGAAGAAGTGCTGCCGAAGATGTTCTGGCGCGACTTCTCGCTGGTGCCCGGCGGCGTCATCTATGCGACCAGTTGGATTAATCTGAACCAGGCGATCGAGCGGCTCGATTGGACCACGGGGCAGAAGAGGAAGCTGATGGATATTGGTCCGCGCCCTAATCTTTTTGGGCCGTTTGTGGTTTCGCCGGACCGTAAGTGGCTGCTGACGGATCGTGTCGATCAGCAGAATGTGGAGATTATGATGGTGGATAATTTCCGGTAGTTCAAACGGAAAAAGTTCGGTTCCGCCGTTCCTAGCGGGGGGCCGGTTGTGAAGAGATGGCTAAACCCGCTAAAATTCGAGGCAGAGGCCCGCTCCATGCCCGTCACCTTTCGCTTCCAGCAAAACAAGGCGATCGCCGCCATTGAACTTCTCGCCGAGAAGGGAATGCGCGACCTAACTAAGGGCAAGATCGCCAAGCTCCTATTCTTTGGGGACAAGCGCCACTTGGTTCAATATGGGCGCCCCATTACGGGAGACTGGTATGCCGCGCTCCCGCATGGCCCGATCCCCTCAAACGTGGACAATCTTCTCGACGCTTTCGAAGCCAGCGATGAGCGCTACCCAGGCTGCATCTCCATGAAGGCGCTCTTTGAGCTTGATAAGCGCTTCGATCACCCCCGCATCAAAAAGCGTCCGGATGTTCCAGCTCAATCGCTAAGGGACCATCTCTCGCAGAGCGACGTCGAGACGCTAGAGGAATGCGCCGAACAACTAGGACTCTTGACGTTCAGCCAACTTCGAAGCATCAGCCACGATCAGCCTGCATACAAAAACGCATGGGAGATGCGGGGTGCGGCCAAGCAGTACGCGATGAGCTTCGAAGATTTCTTTGAGGACGACCAGGATTCGCTGGCCGGAGTGAAGGAGAGTATGATCGAGGATTTCATGCTCCGGCAAAGATTCGCAGAGCCATCATTTGACTAGCCTGCCCTCCTGCTCGATTCTACGGATACCATTCGATTTTATGGATGGCAGCGGCTATATACCAAAGCTGTTTGTCGTGATCGGGCACAAGGACGATTGCGCCGTTGCCTTCAAGACAACCTCCAAGCTTGAGCGATACGGGGAAAAGCCCCACCTATATCCTGGTGTTGTGTTCATTCCCGGTGGAAGTCCCCCATTCACCGAGCCGACCATCATCGACCCCTCGAACGCGTTCGCAATACCTCATAAAGATATCAAGCTCGAACAAGAGCAGTCGCGTATTAAGATCTGGCCATCGCTGAGCGGGTTGCTCCAGAATTTGTGCTTGGCCATTGATCAGAACTCCACACTGACGAAAACGTTCAAGTCCAAACTAAAAGCGCTTGCCGGCTGCCTGGCGCCGCCTAAGTAGCCTTAAAACGAAAGCTTGGCACAAGTGGCCGGGGCTCTTCGATTTAGAACTCACATCCGCGTCATCGAATGCGACGCCGCGCCACTCTCGCCTTCCCCGCCGGACGCCGCTCGGGCTCGACGAACCGGATCAATTGATCGGCATTCGCCGCCTCAGTACCCAAGGCCACTCCAAACCGCGACAGATACTCCATGTTGGAAAAATCCCAATCGTCGCGATACTCATCCGACGGCTGATGATAATTCCGCGCTCCATACTCTTTTAGCTTCGCCGCGCCGGCCACTTCATTGGCAAGAAAAGTAGAGCCGCCATTCACGCTGAAAGCCGGGGTGCCCGCCTTCGCGAAGGGAAAATGATCGGAGCGGAAGAAGGAGCCCTGCTCGGGCCTTGGGTCGGGCGCGACTGTCAGATCGAATCGTTGCGCGATCTCCTGAATGCGCGGCCAGAACGTTGTGCGCTCGGCGCCGGTCAACACCACGTCTTTCAATCGCCCGAACGGATAGAAGGAATCGAAGTTCAGCACCAGGCTGGTCTGCGCCAGCGGAGTCAGCGGCTTCGACACATAATACTCGGCGCCCCGCAGCCCCGATTCTTCGGCCGCCATGAAGACGAACGTCGCGCTCCGGCGAGGCTTCACTTTCGCCTCCGCCCATGCCCGCGCCATCTCCAGCAACATCGCGCAGCCCGTGGCGTTGTCCACCGCGCCGTTGTAGATGCCGTCACCGGCCTGATTCGGCGTCGATCCAAGATGATCCCAATGCGCCGAGTAGATCACGGTCTCGCCTGCAACCGAAGCGTCACTGCCGCGCACTACGCCCGCGACATTGCGTGTGCCGATATCGCGGATCTTCGACTGAATCTTCCCGCCGATCTTCAGACCCAACGGAAACGCCTTGAAGCCGCGTGTATCGGCCAAGCGGAGTAACTCGGCCAGCGGCTGGCCCGCCGCGGCCGCCAACTTCTCAGCCGCTTCCTGTGAAAGCCATCCGGCAAACTCCAACGCATCGCCTGCGCGCTTCACGGCAAAGTCTTCGCGGCCCCAGGAATTGCGGACTACCTCCCAACCATAACCGGCCGTCGCCGGCGTGTGCAGGATCAATGCTGCCGCCGCACCGCGCCGCAACGCTTGTTCGTACTTGTAGGTCCAACGGCCGTAGTAAGTCAGCGCGCGGCCACCGAAGAACGCAGGATCCTCACTGGCGGGCTCATTGGTGAATAGCACGACGACCTTGCCTTTTACGTCGATGCCCGCATAATCGTCCCACCCGAACTCAGGCGCCGTAATGCCATGCCCAACAAACACCGCATCGGCATCAATCGTCTGCTCCGGTGTCTGCGTAAGAGCGGAGCCGACAAACTCGGTAAGCATGTTGAACTCAAGCTTGCCCGCCCGCAGTTGCGATCCTGGCTGCGTCAGCACGCCCACCAGCGGCACGGGCTGAAACCAAGTCCCATTGACTCCGGCGGGCTTGGCACCGGCAATAGCCAACTGAGCCGCGAGATATTCGGTGGCGAGTTCGCCCCCTCGCACACCGACGCCGCGGCCCTCTAGCAGGTCGCTCGCTAGGAAGCGGACATGCGCGCGGATGCGCTCGCCAGAGACGTCTTGCGCAAAGCCGGCCGCGAGGCTCAGGCCCGCCGCCACGATGGATCGTGCGATTTTCCCCATTGGATGCTTGGGGCTAGTTTACCTGACGCCGAAGCAATAAAGCGCGCCTGCGGTCCGCAGATAGATTCGTCCGCCGTCAATGGCTGGCGTGGCGTAAATGCCCTCATCGAAATCGGCCACGTGCAAGGTCTCCCATTCGGCGCCGGCCTTGATCACCGAAAGCTTGCCTTTCTCACTGGCGATGTAGAGCTTGCCGTCCGCCGCGACCGGCGACGAGTAGTAAGCGTCGATGGCGCCGGGAATCCTCGCGGTCTTGTGCATCGCGCCGGTTTTGGGATCGAGCGATGTGAGTATGCCGCCGTCTTTGATCAGATAGAGCACGCCCTGATACAGCAAAGGAGAAGAAACCTGAGGCACGAACTTCTCATTCCGCCATAGAACATGCGTGCCGGTCAGGTCGCCCCACGCGTTGCCCGGACGCACGGCCATCGTGACGTTGCGGGCTTCGCGCCGTCCGCGGTAAAAGCCCCATTCGCGTCGATCTAACGCTCCGTCTTCGTCCAGATCGATTGCGCGCCATGAGCCGCTGTGTTTGTATCGACTAGGGTTCAGCTCTGCCGCTTCAAACCGCCCGTTTTTGTTTAAATCAATTTCCGCCGCCGCTGTTTCAAAGGGCGGCAGCGGCCGGCTCTGGCCTTCGTCCGCGCCGGGGGCCCAGCCGGTCACATAAATAGTTCCGTCCGCGCCGGCCACCGCTGAGTTCTTGATCTGCCAGGTCAACCCGCGCACGGACCATACCTCGGCGCCGGTCTTCAGCGAGTACGACATCAGCAGATAGGAACCCGGCACTACAATCTGGTCGTCACCGAGCAGTGTGGGCGTTGCGTAGCCGTGAACGACAGAAGGGCGCCCGGTGCGCCAGAGTCGCTTGCCGGTGCGCTTGTCGAGCGCCATGATGTACGCGCCCACGTCTTGATCGCACAGCAGGATCAGCCGGTCCCCTGCCAGAACCGGCGAAGCGCCCATGCCGTGCAGATTGCTGAACGGCCCGAGCGGCAGCCGCCACAACTCGTTGCCATCGGGCCCGTAGGCGGCGAGGCCGAAATCGGCGAAGAACGAATAGACATTCACCCCGTCGGTGACCGGAGTGGCCGCAGCGGCGCTGTTCAAGTTGTGCCGGGCCTCGCTGCGAGCAGGCTCCAGTTCGCGCCGCCACACTACGCGGCCCGACGCACGGTCCAGGGCAATCGTCAGCAGCTTACCGGTCTCCGACGCCGAAACATAAACGCGATCCTGCGTGAGTACCGGAGACGACGAGCCCGCCGGCAGTGCAGTCTTCCAAACCACATGCCGGCCGGGGCCGATCTCAACGGGCAGACCCTTCGACGTCAGGTCCACGCCCGCACCATTGGAGCCGCGAAAGGCCGGCCAAACCGCCACCGCCAACAGTCCGATCGCGGCCACGCTGCCATTCATTTATTTATTTACCTCGCAGGCACTGCATCACTTCCCGGTAGAACTCCGGATGCGATTCCCAGGTTTGCGCCGTTACGATGTTATCGTCTCTCACGGCCTGCCGCTTATCCCAGATGCCCTTGGCCAGTTTCACCTCAAATCGCACGTGCTCATAACATGTGACACGTTTGCCTTCGAGAATACCCGCCGCCGCCAACACTTGAATGCCATGACAGATCGAGAAGACCCATTTGCCCGCCGCATGCATGTCGCGCACAATGCCGAGCAGCGTCTCGTCATGACGCAGATACTCCGGCGCGCGTCCGCCGACGATCAGGATCGCATCGAAATCCTTCGCCTTCGCTTTCTTGAACGGCAGCGTGGCCTGAATGTTGTAGCCGGGGATCTCGATGTAGGTTTCCCAGTCTGGATGCATCAGGTGCGCCACCATTTGCAGGCGCCGCGCCTTCGTGGAGGCGATCACCGGCTTCATTCCTTCTTCCAGGAACCGGTGGAACGCATACCAGCACTCGTAGCCTTCGCCGGCATCGCCAGTCACGACCAGAATCTTCTTGCTCATGGTGAGGCCATCTTATCGCGGCGCGCGCGGGCTTGCGGGCCCGAATCCTAGGCGATGACCGTCCCGAACAATTTGCCGACCAGCGCCGTGCAGCCCATCGCTACTACGCCCCAGAATGCCACTCGCGCCGCGCCCCGCCACCGGGGGGCTCCGCCCAGTTGAGCCGCCAGCGCGCCAAGGAATAGCAAAAGACCCAAGGAAGTGACAGCCACGGTTGGCGTAACGTAACGCAACGGAACCAGGATCACCATCAGGAGAGGCAGCGCAGCCCCCACGGCGAACGCCGCTGCCGACGCCAGCGCCGCTTGTAACGGACGGGCGCGAGTTGCCTCAAACATTCCTAACTCATCGCGTGCATGCGCGCCCAGCGCATCGTGAGCCGTGAATTGTTCGGCCACCTGAGCGGCCAACTGCGGTGTCAATCCGCGCGCCACATAGATACCGGCCAGCTCCGCCTTTTCACCCTCTGGATTGGCGGCCAACTCGGCACGCTCACGCGCGAGGTCGCCTTCTTCGGAATCCGCCTGCGAACTTACCGACACATATTCGCCCGCCGCCATGGAGAGCGCGCCCGCCACCAGGCCGGCCATCGCAGCCAACAGGACGGGCTCGCGTGCGGTCTGCGCGGCGGCGACTCCCACCACCAAACTGCTGGTTGAGATTAGCCCGTCGTTGGCGCCTAATACGGCGGCGCGGAGCCATCCAACATGCTCGGTGCGGTGGAGCTCACGGTGGGACATCATTTGATTTTAGCTTTAGCGCCGGTCACCTTGATTGGAGTTTGTTTGTAAGAACGGTACGAGGGTATGAGGGTTATGAGCGACTTGGCATGCCCTGCGCAGAGGGCCGGTGAAGCGGGTCGATCCCGCGTCGGGCGCGGCCGAACCTTGCGTCAGTTACCTGCGGCGCGAGTTCACGAACAGACGCGAGTCCTTAGAAACGATTCCGCAATCTGCCGCTGTTGATCTTTCAGGGTATCGTCGCTTCCTGGTGGGGCGGGGGTCCACACAACATCTCCAGGCTATTAGGAATCGAATCGCCCGCTTATCTTCGGTTTCAGGAATCGCCTTGGCTGTTGCTGGCTACAGCGCCCATCCTGGCGTTCGTCTGGTTCGCCTACCGGGAGGAAGTTCGCAAGGCGAATCGTCAGTTGGAGAAATTGGATTTTGAGTAACTGTTGAGCCAACTTCGCCATCGTTCCGGCCCGTCGCTCCCAGAACGATTCAAACCCAATGGGGCCATCCACACGAGTCGCCGATTTTTTTTCTCCATCCCCTGCAACCACTTACCCGATTTGCCGGCGCCACTCCGTTCTTCGCCTGGTTCTAAATCGTAGTGGGCGCGCAACCTGCCCAGGGAAGAGAGATCCGAGTGAACTTAAGCGAATGTCCCATCTGCAGGCACGTCGAGAGGAGCTTGATTGATCATGCCATCGCTGAAGGACGACCTGATTCGTACCTTACAAACCATTTCGCGGCCGACTCCGATTCGGTCCGCTGGCACAAAGAAAACTGCCTCGGGATCGGCTACGGCTCCGCAGCCGGCGGCAGCGAAATAAACGGCGGCGCCGACAGCAGCCGCGAATACCAGGAGCAGTTACGAGGGCTCCGCGAAACGGCCCTGAGAATCGCCGCCGATGCCGCCGTACACGAGAAGCACTGGCGTACCGCGCTCGCCGCGATGAACTCAGTTAGCCGTCTGGTTCTACAGGAAGCTAAACTGCGCGACCGCAAGCGCCCGGCGCAACCGCGGCTGGCCGATTCAGACGAATGGCAGACTCTTAAGGCGCGCATCCTCGCCGTACTCGGACGCTTTCCCGAAGCGCGGCAGGCTCTCATGGAGGCGCTTAAGGATGATCAGTCTTGATCTACTGAACGCCGTCGACCCCGTCGGTTGGACGCGGCGGACGCTTGGCTTCCAACCGGACGCCAACCAGCAAATCATCCTTGCCTCCCCGCACAAACGGATGCTGCTCAACTGCTCGCGTCAGTGGGGCAAGAGCACGGTCACGGCCGCCAAAGCCGTTCACCGTGCCCTGGAGTTTCCCGAAAAACTCATCGTGGCCATGAGCCCGTCCGCCAGGCAAACCGGCGAGCTCATGCGGAAGATAGAAGGCTTCCTGCGTCAATGTGGAGTGCGTGTCAAAGGCGACGGCAGCAACGAAATGTCGATCCTGCTGCCGAATGGCTCGCGGATTGTAGGCTTGCCGGGCGGCGAGGGAACGATTCGCGGTTTCTCTTCGGTGAACCTTCTCATCGTCGATGAAGCCGCTCGCGTACCCGACGAAAGTTATCGAGCGGCCCGGCCGATGCTGGCCGTCGTCAACGGCGATCTCTTGTTATTGTCGACGCCGTACGGCAAGCGCGGGTTCTTCTACGAGGAATGGGTGGGCGAGTCCGATTGGCTTCGGATCCAAGTCCGCGCCGAAGACTGTCCGCGCATCCCGCCGGATTTTTTGGCGGACGAACGGCGTAGTCTCGGCGATCTATGGTTTCGGCAGGAATACTGCTGCGAATTCATCGACAACGAAACGCAGCTCTTCAGCCGCGACACCATTTCGCGAGCGCTCGACAAAGAGATCGAGCCGTTGTTCTGAGACGGAGGCACTCAGCATGGACCAGAACCAATTTTTTCTCGGTGTCGATCTCGGCCAGCGGCAGGACCCCACTGCTCTGGCTGCCGTCGAGCGTGTCATTCAGCGCGGTCCGGAAGTGGACCGCGCCACCTTTCAACCGATCACGCAGGTGACGTATCGCGTGCGCGGCCTGCGGCGCCTCAAACTGGGCACGCCGTATCCGGAAATCGTAGCGGAGGTCGCCAGCGTGGCGCGCACGGTTGCAGCGGAAGGGCCGACTACGCTCGTGGTCGACGCTACCGGAGTTGGCGCGCCGGTCGTCGATCTATTGCGCGAAGTGCTTGACTCCACCATTCCCCTGATTCCAGTCATCTTCACCGGCGGCGACACCGCGCGCTTCGATGGGGGAGTGTATCGTGTCCCCAAGAAGGATCTCGTTCACGGTCTCATCGTACTCTTCGAGGACAAACGCCTGCGCCTTCTCGACGATCACCCGGAAACCCGCGCGCTGGTCAACGAGCTTTCCAACATGCGCGTCAAGATTTCGGGCGAATCGCACGCCACCTACGAAGCGTGGCGGCAAAACCAGCACGACGATATGGTCTTCGCGTTGGCGCTGGCCTGTTGGCGCGGGCGCTGGTCCGAACCTAAAATCCTTGGCTGCTCGAAGCCTCTTATCCTTTGGTGAGGATGCGCTTCAGGAAGCCGGATTTCTTCGGAACCTGCACGCCGAGCAAATCGAGATACGGCTGGGCGGCCGGGTCGTTATCGTCATAGGGAGTGGTCTCGGTCACCGACGCATCGGCTTCGCGAACACGGCAGAACTGGTCGACTTCATACCAATGCTGAATCAGTGCGCGCTCCACGCCCACTCGGTTTTGCCAACTCATACGGCCGTCCAGGATGTCGAGATATTGGCGAAACGGCACGATCTCTGCGGGCTTGGCTGCGCGGGCGGCAGCTCCCAACGCAGGACCGTGATCGCGCAACATCGTGCGGCTCCAGGAATCGAGTTTGGTTCGCAATACCTCGATCAATCGTGCGCGCGCCTTCTCGGTCGTTTCAGGCGCCTGCCGAAGCAGCTTCGCCGAAAGCGCCGTGTCATAACCCATCGTCTCGAACCAAAGATTCTGACGCTCCAGCACGGGCACGTCGGTCATCGCTTCGGTGAGCTGGCTCAACTCGAAGGGAGGCTCGCCCGGGGCAACGGGCTCCGGCCGGATCCCGGCGAGGAACTCGCGATGCACTACGGGCTCGAACTTCGCCATGCCGCCTTTTTGGAGATCGAGGAGCAGCGCGCGCAACTCCGGCTCGCCCTTTCCCTGACGCGCCAGCATCCAGCGGATCGGCGGGACGAATTGCCGCACCAGAAACAGCCATCCTTCGGGCTTGCCGGCCTTGCAGTCCGAAATCATTTCGTAGGAAGTGTAGATTGCCATTTCAAATTCCTTATCACTGGGCCAGCCACCGGAACGCCTGCGGGCCAATTGCAAACTGCCGCCCCGCCGCGCGAACGCGTACGCCGATGCGGTCGACCACGCCGCGTTGAAACTCCGGCTCATGCCAGGCTTCAAATCCGTGCGCCGCGCTGACTCGTTCGGCGTGCGCGCGAGTCGTGGCGCCATGACGTTTGACTTCGCGCACATGAAACGGATCGCCCACTATGTTCTCACTGGTTGCTTCGAGCGCCGCATCGGCCAATACTTCCGGGTCGCACGGGAGGATCGGTGCGAGTGTCGCGAAAACGCGCAGCCCCGCCGCCCGCAACGTGCGCATCGCGGTCAAACGCTCTTCGAGCGTCGCGCAATGAGGTTCATACCATCGCCTGACTTCGTCGCGATTCGTCGTCAGCGAGAAGCTCACGCGCGCATCGGGCAACTGCGCCAGCAGATCGATGTCGCGTGTCACCAACGGCCCGCGTGTCTGCACGGTGAACACCCGGGGCGGGGACGCGATCATGGCTTCCAATACTTCGCGCATCAATCGCCGCTCCGCTTCCGCCGGTTGATACGGATCGACGACCGGCGAACAATAGATACTCTTCGCGCCGTTTTCCTGGGCCAAGAGTTCTGCCGCATTTGTTTTAAACGTAGTGAACTGTCCCCAGCGCCGCCAGTCTTCCGGCTGTAAGCCGCCCTGCAGCCGCATCGTAGGCACATAACAGTAGGTGCATCCAAACGTACAGTTGCGGGCGGGCGTGAGCGAATGCGTGAATCCCGCTTCGGCGATGAAGCCTGAAGTACGGCTCAGAATCGACCGCGCCAGTTGTTCTCTGACATGAAACCAGGACGAGGCCACAAATCCGATTGTAGCGGCGTCGCGCCGTCCCGAGATTTCAGTGTCGCTTCCTGGCTAAAAATCCCCCCTCTCTACGGGAAGAATATTCCCGTGATAAATGCGGCGCCGGAATAGATCCAGCCCGCAGCGGGGCGCGTACCGCTATTGCGGGTGTTTTTGTTTTTGGAGCCCGACATCAAAATCGAGGAGACCTCATTAATGATGGCAATCAAGCTGCCAAGTATTGTTACATTCGCCCTAATCCTGGCGGGTGGCGCATCGGCCGCACCGATCCCTTGCATCAGTTCGACGCTGGCCAGCTATACGGCGCTGGGCATGGGATGCAGTATCGACTCAACGGTTTTTACCGGATTCATCGCGCTCCCTTCGTTTGGCGCGGCAATCGATCCGGCATCGGTGGCGGTCACGCCGATCTTCGCGGGCATCAACCGCGGATTCCGGTTTGATCTGAATCAAGCGGCCGGCGCCGGGCAGGCGTTTGGCATTCTCATCGGCTACTCGGTGACGGGGGCGGGCGGCGGCTCAATCGAACTGAACGGTTCGAGTGTTACTCCGGACGGCGTCAACACCGGCATTCTGAACGCCTGCGCCGGAGACTACGATGCGTCCGGTCCCACCGGATGCACGGGGGCGGAATCGTTTGGTATCGCGTTCGACGACGGTTCCAGTTCGCAGGTGCTCGCATCGTTGGGCCTTCCAACGGGAAGCTTCGATGTGTTTGCGGACATCGTCATCGATGGCGGTCTGAGTGGAAGTGCATCTCTCACCTCGGCGACCGTTCTGCAAGAAGTGCCTGAGCCTGCCGCGTGGCTGGCCATGTTAACCGGACTAGCGTCGTTTGCTGGGATCCGAAGAGTGTTTCGCAAATAAACAGAAGAGGAAAGACTGAAAATGAATAATCGAATTCTAACGGCCTTGCTGGCCGTCCAATGCCTGTTGATCCCATCGGCTGGCTTCGCGGCCAATCATCGTGAGGCGCCGATTACTGCGCTCGACCACAAGGCCGACATCACGGACTTCTATTTCTTTCGCAGCTACGCGGCCGGAAGCACTGACAAGGTCACGTTGATCTTGTGCGTCGACCCGCTGCTGGAACCGGCCAACGGACCCAACTGGACTCCGTTCGACCCTGACTTGCTTTATGAGATGCGGCTCGACAACAACAACGACGCCGTGGAGGACGTGACGTTCGAATTCCGTTTCCAGACCGAGCAGCGGCTGCCCAACCTGTTCCAGGTTTTCGCAGGCATCGGTTCGGGAGCGAATTCGCCGGCGAACTCGCCTGCGCCTGTACCGTCAAATACGCCGATCGTTCCGCCTCGGATTACCAGCTTTACTTCGGCCGGCTTGGGCCAACGGCAAAGCTATACGGTAACGATGGTGAAGAACGGCGTGCGCACTGTGCTCAGCAATGGCGGCCCGCTCTACGCTGTTCCGGCGAATGTGGGTCCGCGCACGATGGATTATGTCGCGCTGTTCAATGCGGGCATCAACGCCCTGCCTAACGGTATCAAAGTGTTCGCGGGTACGACTGACGATGCCTTTTGGATCGATCTCGGCGGCGCCTTCGACACGCTCAATACGGGCGTGGCGCCACCGGTCCTTTCGGCTGCTCAAGATGCAGCAGCCGTCAATCTCGCGGCGGACACGGTTTCCGGATACGCAGTGAACACAATGGCGATTGAAGTTCCGATCGCGATGCTGACGCGCACCGGCCAAATGGAACCGAGCACGTCGACGGCTGCCACGCTTGGCGCGTGGGGCGTCACTTCGCGGCCTCGCGTAACCGTCCGGCGCGCCCCGCTGCCCGCGCAAAGTTCCGGTGGTTGGAGCCAGATTCAGCGCATGGGCAATCCGCTCATCAATGAACTCTTGATCGGCACCGCGTTCAAGGATAAGTTCAGCATGGATCAGCCGAAGAACGATTCGCAGTTCGCCTCGTTCTTCCTCGACCCGGCCTTGGCGCGCGTCGTGAATGCGTTGACCGCCGGCGTCGTCGCGATCCCTGCGGCTCCCCGGGTGGATCTGCTTCCAGCGGTAACATACGCGCCCCCCATCGCGGCTCCAGGAACGCCGGCCGGTCCGGTCGCGGACTTGCTGCGGCTCAACATTGGAGTCGCTCCGACGCCCGTCGCTTCGGCCAGCCGTCTCGGGCTGTTAGGCGGTGATCCGTCGGGTTGGCCCAATGGCCGGCGAGTGTTCGACGACGTCACCGACATCGCGTTGCGTCTTGTGGTGGGCGGCGTATTGGCCGCGCCGTTCCCGGGCTATAACGCGAACATTGGCGGTCGTCTTGGGGACGGAGTGAACGTGAACGACACGGCCTACCAGCCGGCGTTTCCGTATGTCGGTCACGCGCCCTCGGGCCGTAACCGCCGCCACATCGATCCGGGTGAGCCGGGTTGCACCGCTGGAGCCGGCGCACCCTGCGTGCCCTAACTAACTGCGGCATGTTTAGTGCCTATTGAGTGATGCACGGGCGGCGAATCTGGCGACAGGTTCGCCGCCCTTACCTACGCTATGGTTTGAGAAAGATGCTTGGCGCGCCCAGTGAGCGAGTGATCGCTTCGGCCGCCATGTAGCCACCGCGTACCGCGCCTTCCATCGTCGCGGGCCAGCCTGTGTCGGTCCAATCGCCAGCGAAGAACAGCCTAGGAATACGAGACTCAGCCGGTGGCCGCACCAGTCCCGGCATGGCGGAAAACGTCGCCCGGACTTCCTTCACCACATGCGCTTTTTCAAGCCGCGCCTCGCGCACCAGTGGCAGAAACTCCGCGAGTTCGCGCAGCGCAAGATCGATCACATCGTGCCGCGCCATCTCGACAAGGCTTCGCGATGCGCTGACGACCACCTGCAAGTACCGCCCGCCGCTTTTGTTGAAGAACCACTGGATCGTCCGATCAAGCACCGTGGCGTGAGGCAAATCCGTCACCGCGCGATCGAACCAAAGATGAATGCCGGTGATCGGTGAATGTTGCCAGCCTTCAAAATTGAGCATCGCATCGGGAACGACGGCGTTGACCCGCTCAAACGGCAACGCGCACACGTAGGCATCCGCGGTGTAGCGCTGTCCACCGGCGATGACCCCATCGGCGTCCATGCGCTCTACCGGCGTCCGGAAATGAAAGCGCACGCGCGGCGCGCGCTCGCGCCAAGCAGCCTCGTTATACAGTTCGGCCAACGGCACAGCGGGGATGCCCATCTCATAGGCATCGCGCCCGCCCATGAAGCCGTGCCGGAAAACCTGAAAGCCGTGCGACGCGGCCATGCGATCCAGATCTTCGTTGATGGCGCTCACCAGCACTTGAGTCCAGAAACGCGAGATGGCTTGGGCGGGCTGCCGCTTTTCACGCAGCCAATCGAGCATAGTGATGCGGTCGAGATCGGTGCGTGTGTGGTGCTCAGCCATCATCGCGGCCATCGCGCGGCCTACGGCGATCTTCTCGCTTAAGGATAGGAAATCGAGTCCAAGGAAGGATCCGGTGAAGTGAAGCGGCGATGGCAAGCGACCGCGTTCAAGAGTCGACACGCGCCCGCCGGGCTCTATGAAGTGGAAGCTGCGATGAAATCGAATGGCATCGCCGACGCCAAGCCGTGCGTAGAAATCGAGAAGGTTACCGCAACAGCGCAGCAGCACATGCTGGCAGTTGTCGATGACCTCGTCTTGCAACGGATAGGAAGTCGCGCGTCCTCCAAGGAACGCACGCGACTCAAAGACATCTACTTCGTAACCGGCTTGACCGAGGGCCGCGGCCGATGCGAGCCCCGCCAGTCCACCGCCTGCGACGATGACCTTAGATGCCAACCGGCAACCGCGAGCGGCGACCACCGCCGCCATCACCGTCGTAGGTGATCGCGAGCCAGAGGACAACCAGAATAAACAGCACGAAAGTTATGTCGTCACTCATTGCAAAAACAGTATCGGCCAACTGTCCGTAGTCCGCAATTAGCATTAGCTCCAGTACCCCGTCCAGATTCCTAGTACGATCGCCAGGATCCCACCTACAAACGGAAATGCCAGCAGCGCGGCGACCAGACGCACTTCCCAGATCCATCGCGGCAGGAACACAATGGCGGCCTGCCCCGCGAGAATCGTACCATACACCATCACGTAGCCCGAGTAACCAAAGCTGCACCAGGGACAGCCTTTCGCGCCATGCAGGTGGGCATGATGGATGTTGCAGAACTTGTCGGCCATGCCCCAGAGCGATTGGCAACCGCAGTGGAAAATAGTGGCGCAGAAGTTGATGAAGAACACGCTCGTCACGGCGGCGGCTATGAGAAAAATTCCAAGCGAAACCCGCTTGGACATCTAGGCAAGAGCCTTTTTGCGCGCCAGTTGCCGGATCGCGTTTTCAATCAGGCGCAGCCCGAGGTTGTCCTCCATAGTCAGTAACGACTCCGGGTGAAACTGCACGGCTTCGATCGGCAATTCGCGATGCCGCACGCCCATGATGATGCCGTCTTCGGACTCCGCCGTGATTTCAAGCACCGCGGGGAGCTTGTCGCGGAGGGCGTATAGAGAATGGTAGCGGCCTACTTTGAAGCTTTCTGGCAACCCTTCAAAGATGCCCTTATTGTGGTGTGAAACCTGTGACGGCTTGCCGTGCATCGGATAATCGAGCACTCCGAGTTCACCGCCGAACGCTTCCACGATTCCCTGCAGGCCGAGGCAGACCCCGAACATCGGGATGCCCAAGCGCGCGCCGTAGCGAACCAGATCTGGCACGCCGAAATCAGCGGGACGGCCGGGGCCCGGCGAAATCAGAATCAGGTCCGGCGCGATCTTCTCGATCAACTCAAGCGGGAAGCCGGAACGATATGTCACGACGTCGGCCCCGGTCTGGCGCGCGTAGTTCGCCAGCGTGTGGATGAAGCAATCCTCGTTGTCCACCAACAGCATCTTGATGCCCGCGCCCGGCTGCTCACTCCGCCGCGCGGCGCGCGCGCCCGGCTTCCGCTCTTCGGCCATGCCGCCCAGGACGCGGAAGAAACCGGTCGCTTTGCGGCGGGTCTCCAGCTCTTCCATTTCAGGGATCGAATCGTAGAGCAGCGTCGCGCCCACGGGATATTCGGCCGCGCTGTCCTTCAGATGGATCGTACGGATTAGGATGCCGGTGTTGATGTCACCCGAAAGCGACAGCATCCCTACTGCGCCGCCGTACCAGCCGCGCGCGTCTTTCTCCAGATTCTCGATCGCTTGCGCGGCCCACTTCTTCGGAGCTCCGATGATTGTGACCGCCCACATGTGCGTGAGGAACGCGTCGAGCGAATCGTACGGGGCTTCGAGTTCGCTTACGACGTGATCGACAGTATGGAACACGCCCGCGTAGCTTTCGATCAGACGGCGTCCCACCACTTGCACGGAACCCGGTAGCGATACGCGGGACTTGTCGTTGCGATCGACGTCCGTACACATGGTGAGCTCAGACTCTTCTTTGCGGGAACTGAGCAACTCGCGAATTGCGTCGGCATCGCGCATTGGGTCGCCGGTGCGGCTAGCGGTGCCGGCGATCGGGCAGGTCTCAATACGCTTGCCCTCGACGCGCACAAACATTTCGGGCGACGCGCCGATCAGCGCCTCATCGCCCAGTTGCAGGAAAAATTCGTAGGGGCTGGGCGAGGCCTTCTGGATGCGCTCGAACAACTCCGCGGAGCTGCCCGAGTACGGAGCCTTGAACTTCTGACGGAGCACGACCTCATAGTAGTCGCCGCGCTTCATGCCTTCGCGGACCTTTTCGACGCCGGCCATATACTCGGCGGGTGTGTGATCGGAGGTGATCGGTCCAGGCTCAACAGCGGCGGGTGGCGCAATGTCCGCGCCATCGTGGGAGCGGCCGGCAGTGGAGAACTCACCGCTCGCGAAATCAAACTCATAGCGCAGAATCTGTTCCTTCTTGCGATCCATGAAATAGATGTCGTCGCAGAGAAACAGATGCAGGTCTTTGGGGCTGTGGCGCGGGAGCTTCAACTCGATGGGATCGAACTGAAAGAGCAGGTCGTAACCGAAGGCGCCGACGAGCGCCAGGCGTGATTCCTTGGGATGCTTGAACTCGCCGATCAGCGCACGGAGAATCGAGAATGCAGAGGGCTGGCGACTGCGCTCTTCTTCGCTGAACAGCTTGGGGAGCGGCTTGAGGCGGCCGGTCAGTTCGCCGTCATTTTCGCTTAGCGATTCCCAATGTGGATGGCCTGCGAGAACCGGATGGAGCAGCTTGCCAATCACACGGCCACGCTCATTCAACGGGCGAAACGCGAGGTCGCGGCCGGAGCCGAAAATCTCAAGCGGTGGATCGATGGAGGCGATGTCCCAGCGCGAATAGCGCCCCGGATACTCGTATCCGGAAGAGAGATAAATACCCCGCCGGCGATCGAGGTCGCGCAACAAAGACCGCAGTCCTTTTTTGAAAGGGACCTTGGAGGCGGTGCGAGAGACAAGGATGCCGGAGGGTGTGGAGTAGCGGAACTGCGCCATGGTTTTGCCCCCGGAGGAATCATTTAGGATAACAGGTACGATAGGGGAGGCATGAAGACCTACGAACGGCTGCCCGAGGTCGGTTCGGTACACTTGCTATTCGATCAGGCCATGTACTCACTCCACGACGACTTAGCCCGAATCGTGCGCGTGCTCGGCGACGCGGACGTGCCTTATGAGTTGATCGGTGGAGTGGCCGTGCTGGCGCACATCCTCGACCACAACCGCAGCCGCTCCTTTGTCACGCGCGACATCGATCTGTTAATTCGCCGCGAAGATCTGGGCCGTCTAGCGGCAGCGGCCGAGGCGGCCGGTTATCAGGCGCGCAAGATCGTAGGCGGCTACATGATGATCCGCCCCGGTCAGGATCCCGCCGAGGCGGTGCATATTATCTTCGCGGGGGAGCGCTCGAAATCCACGCAGCCCGCGCCGCATCCCGACGTCGCTCCGGTGTCGATGCGGTTCTTCGATTTGCAGGCTCCCGTCGCACAGTTGGCGGACTTGATCCAAATGAAGCTGAACTCGTTTCGCGCCAAAGATCAACTACACCTCGAGACGCTCGACGAGACTGGACTCATCACCGCCGCGCTGGAAGCGCAACTCCCGGAAGTGCTGCGGGAGCGGCTCACCCAGGCGCGGCGGCAATGGCTAGCCGAAAAGCCGGACGTCGAATAGTGGCGTGCCCGAGCCGCTACTTCTTGGGCGCGACATAACTTTGGTCTGGCAAATAACGGTAGATCTCGTACTCGGTGCGAGTAACGAGGGGGCGTAGTTTGGCGAGAAACTTGTCGTACGCGCCCTGGCCGCCCAGGCCTGTAACGATCGGACTGACTTCATCGAGCGCAGCCCAGTTATCGAGGCCGGTTACGGTATTGTATTCCTGGCTAGCTCCGCCGGCCCGGACGCGCGCGACGCTGTAGAGCTTGACGCCGGATTTCTTGGCGGCAGGTAACACATCCGATTTGACCAGGTTGCGATAGGCCTCGATATGCTCAGGACGCACCCAGGTCCGGAGAACTTGGGCTATCGGCTGGGGTGATCCGTCAGGGAGCGGGAAGCTGAGGTCGTGGTCGAGCAAGTAGAGAACGCGCCGCGAAGACTCGATGGTGGCGTTGATGCGGGCGTTCAGCGCACTGAGTTGCCCGGCGATACCCTTCAAGGCAGGGGCGCTGCCAGGCGCGGCATCGAGTTCGGCCCACTTACTGTGGTAACGGACTATCGCGTACTCACGAGGGCCGGAAGTAGACACCCACGTAGAATAACTGCGCCCCGAACCGCCCTTCTTCAAAGCCTCGGTGAAGTCTTTGGTGGCGGACAGGTAATCCCCAATCCGGTCGGCCTTGACCGTATTGAATGTTACGGAGCGCACCTTCGGTTGTTCGGCTTGCGCCATGATCGTGCCCGCACTAACGGCCATCAACAGACCCAGGGTGGCTGAAGTTCGACAAATCGATCTCATCATTGTAAAATGTCCTCTTTCGCCTGCTCTCGCAGGGTTAGCAGGCGGCCCAGATTCCTCAATCAGGCCTGAGCCGCCTCCGGAAATTCATCAGGCATCCAAAATTGGCGCCGCCTGTCAGCGGCCTTTCAGAATCATCAGAACACTACTGACGATTCGGTCCGCCCACGGCCGCGCCGAACTCGTTGCGTTGGTAGAGTCCTTTCCGAATGGCGTTGCGATTGTTCTGCCAACTATTGGCGTTGAGATGATCGTTACGAAGGAATTCATAGACTACGCCGTGAAACGCATTGGTGCCGGATTTGGTAACGAGATTCACCACGCCGCCCGCCGCCCGTCCATACTCGGCCGAGTAAGTGGCCGTGTCGACGCGGAACTCAGCCACGGATTCAAGGGGCACGGTGAATGAGGATTCGGTGTAGACATTGCCGCGGCTCTCGCCTCCGTCGGTAAGTACGCCGTTCTGAGTCTGCAGGCCGCCGCTCATCTTCACTTCATAAGTCTCACCGCCACCGGCGACAGTCTGGCCGCCGGGAGGTTGCACGCCGGGAATAATCGAAACGAGCTGGAGGGGGCTACGGCCGAGAATAGGCAGTTCGTTCACCGTGCGCGACCCGAGTATCTTGCCGAGGCCCGTGCTCTGCGATTCGAGCTGGACCTGGGTCGCTTCGACTTGAACGGCCTCACTCACGGTTCCGAGTTCCATCTTGATATCGACGGTTGCGGACAATCCGACACCAAGCGGGAGATTCGCTACCACGGACGGGCGAAAGCCGGGCTGTTCCGCACGCAGCTCATACTTGCCAGGGGGCAGAGCGGGGAGATAGTAAATTCCCGCTGCGTTGGATCTAGTGCGGGTCGTAACGTTGGTCGCCAGGTTGCGGATAGTTAAGCCGGCGCCGACGAGAATACTGCCACTCGGATCGGTCACGAGACCGGTCACGGTAGCGCGCTCACCTTGACCGAACGCAAAGGCGCATGTCAGCGCAAAGGCGGCTAGCGCTCTCAGGAATTTCTTGGGCAATTTACACTCTCCTTATTTTCGACGGTCCGCGATTTATATCACAGTGAGCAGTGGAAAACCAGCGACCCCGTGATATTATGTCCGCGATATGGTTTCCAGACGTGCGCTCATGGCTGGCGGACTTGCCTTACCCGCCCTTCCCTACTCGTCGTTCGCCGAAGAACTGAAAGGGCGAATGAAATTGACGATGCCGGCCGGGCGCGCCGACGACGCGCAGTTACGTTTCATCAGCCATTTGGGCGTCGAGTGGGTGACGACGGGCGGCCCGAGTGCGCCGACGTACACGCCTGAGGGCAGCGTGATCAAGGGGCAAAATAACTCGTCCGCTGAACCTCCGTGGAAGGAGGAAGACGTCGCCCGGATGAAGCAGCGCGTCGAGAGCTTCGGCCTGAAGATCGGCAATATGATGCTGCACGATTTCCGCGATGCGATCCTTGGACGCGCCGGTGCAGACAAGGATATCGAGAAGGTCGAGGAGTCGATTCGCGTTGCGGGCAAGGTGGGGATTCCGATCGTCGAGTACAACTGGTATGGGTTGCGTGCGATGGGCGGCTATTATCAGGAACCTGGGCGCGGCGGGTCTGTCATGGCCGCGCATGATTACGATCGCAGCAAGAATCTTCCTCCGCTGCCCGAAGTTGGTGAGCATAACGCCGTGGATTTATGGAAACGGTATGAGCGATTCCTGAAGGCGGTGGTTCCGGTGGCGGAGAAAGCGGGCGTTCGTCTCGCGGTGCATCCGAACGATCCGCCGCCGCCGCGCTATCGCGGGGTGGATCAGATTCTTGGTAGCGTCGATGGCTTGCGGCGTGTGTGCGAAACCGTGAAGAGTCCGGCCAACGGCATCACATTCGACACAGGCGTAACGCGCGAGATGGGCTTCAACGTGATCGAGAATATCCAGTGGTTCGGCAAGCGCGATCAGATCAATCATGTGCATTTCCGGAATGTGGTGATGCGGGTCCCGCGCGAGAAATATACCGAGACGTTCATCGATGCCGGGGACAACGACATGTTGGCGTGTTTGAAGGCGTTGCATGCGGTAGGGTATCCGCGGCTGATTCATCCCGATCATGTGCCAGCGCATCCGGACGATCCGAACTCACGCGGCGGATGGGGTTATGCGGTGGGGCAGATCAAGGCGATGATGCGGCAGCTTTGAGGTAGCGGGTAAAGGGTGATAGAGAGTCCAGAAATCTGGGCCGGCGCTATGTTTCAAAGCTCAACAGAGCGGCCAGCCTGATGATTGTGCAACGCCTTCGCAGCCAAGGTGTCGAGTTTACCGGCGGCGACGTCGCGCTCGACTGCCGATCCCAGGCCTCGGCATCGAACTCAGCAAACCAATCGCGAAACTGCGTTAGTTCCTCGGTTGACATCGCTTTGATTTCGGTTTCGACCCGCTCAATCGGGCTCATTCGTTCAATTCCCCGGCTTCAGTATGCCGTGATGCGGTTGCTCGCCGCCCCGGGGTGACATAAGATGGAGGCGGACAGTTCCCCCAAAGGTCAATTGATGCGTTGCCTATTTTTTCTTGGTCTTTCCGCGATTGCCGCCGCTCAGTCAACGGTTACGCTGCTGCCTCCCGAAGCCGAATTGCGGACCCCGGAGTCGCGCCAGCAGTTGATCGCAGAGGTGGCTTCGCGCGAAGGCAATCTCGATGTGACGAAGCAGACGGCGTTCACGTCGTCGAATCCCGCGGTGGCGAAAGTGGATGCGTCAGGCGTTGTGAGCCCGGTGGCTGATGGCGAGGCGGTCATCACCGGCAAGACGGCGTCGGGGCAATCGGCGACAGCGCGCATTCGCGTGAAGGGCGCCGGGCAGCCGTTCGCCTGGTCCTTTCGTAACCACGTGACGCCGGTGTTGACGAAGATGGGCTGCAATCAGGGCGCTTGTCACGGGGCGCTGTCGGGGAAGAACGGATTTAAGCTGACGCTGCGCGGGTACGATCCCGATGCAGACTATGACACGCTGACGCGGCAGGCGGTGGGGCGGCGTATTTCGCTGGCCGATCCGGCGGCTTCCCTCCTTTTAAAGAAGGCGACTTTTGCGTTGCCTCATGGCGGCGGAAAGAGGTTTGGAACCGAATCGCTTGAGTATCGGGTGATTGCCGAATGGATCGCGAATGGGACACCAGCGCCCAAGGATACCGACGTCGACGTGGCGGCGCTTGAGGTATTTCCGCGACGCTCGGTGTTGAAGCCAGGGGTTGAACAGCAGTTAGTGGTTCGAGCGCGGTATACGGACGGGCGGGTGGAGGATGTTACTCGCTGGGTGAAGTTTACCTCTGCCAATGAAGGTGTGGCTACGGTGGACGATACAGGGCGGTTGAAGACAACCGGGCATGGCGAGTCCGCCATCACGCTCTGGTATCAGAATAAGGTTTTGTATGCGCGGGTGGCTGTGCCGTATGCAAACCAGGTTTCGGCGGCGGACTATGCGAGTTTCAAGCCGGCTAACTTCATCGACGAGCAGTTACTGGAGAAATGGAAGAGTCTGAAGCTGGCGCCTTCGCCTCGATCGACAGACGCTCAGTTTCTGCGGCGGGTCTATCTGGACGCGGCCGGTATCTTGCCGACGCCCGAAGAAGTCGAGGAGTTCCTGGCCGATTCGGCGGCGGGCAAACGATCCAAGGCGATTGCCAAGTTACTGGAGCGGGATGAGTATGCCGACTATTGGGCGTATAAGTGGTCCGATCTGTTTCTGGTTTCATCGCGCAAGCTGCGAACTAACGCGATGTGGGCGTTCTATAACTGGATTCGCGATGGCGTGAAGGCGAACAAGCCGTGGGATCAGTTTGCGCGGGATATTTTCACGTCGTCAGGGTCTTCGCGGCAGAACGGGGCTTTGAACTACTTTGTGCTGCATCGCGACACGATCGACCTTTCAGAGAATGTCACGCAGGCGTTTCTAGGTCAGCGGCTTACTTGTGCGCGGTGCCACAATCATCCGCTGGAGAAGTGGACCCAAAAACAGTACTATCAATTCGCCAATCTGTTTGCGCGAGTGGGTCAGAAAAACGGCGACGCGGCGGGTGAGACCGTGGTGTTTGCCAAAGCGGCCGGCGATATCAATCACCCCCGGCTGCTGCGGCCGCTGGAGCCCGCTCCGCTGGATGGCAAGCCGATGGCGCTTGATTCCCTGGACGACCGGCGGGCGCATTTCGCCGCGTGGCTCACCAGTCCGGACAACGAGTATTTCGCCAAGAACATCGTTAATCGGGTGTGGGGCAACATCATGGGGCGCGGGCTTTGTCATCCGGTGGACGACGTGCGAGCGACGAATCCGGCTTCGAGCGAGGAGTTATTCAACGCGCTGACCAAAGACTTTGTGGCGAACGGGTTTAACATCAAGCGGCTGGTTTCGCAGATTCTCAACTCGTCGGCATACCAGGTTTCTTCGGAGGCAAATGCGACTAATCAGGCCGACAACATCTTCTATTCCAAGTACATCGTCAAGCGGTTGCCGGGCGAAGTGATTTTGGACGCTATGTCGCAGGTGACTGGCGTGCCGTCTTCGTTCGGCGGGTATCCGGCGGGCACCCGCGCAATGCAGCTTCCGGATGTACGTGTACAGTCGCAATTTTTGTCGGTCTTCGGGCGGCCGGAGCGTATCATTTGCGACGCCGGCGAGCGGACTCAAGATCCGTCGATCACGCAGGCTCTGCATGTTATTAACGGCGACACCCTGAACAAGAAACTTAGCGACGCAAATGGATACGTGAATCTTTTCCAGCGGATCGGATTGTCCGACACTAGGGTTTTGGATCAACTGACTCTGGCGGCCTACGGGCGTTATCCTTTGGTCGATGAAAAGCAGACAATATTGGGCGCGTTGACAAAGTCTCGCGCCGCGATGGGCGCAACGCAAGACGCCGCCAGGGAGACCAAACGTCAGGCGTTAGAGGATATGGTTTGGGCGATGCTGACATCGAAGGAGTTCCTCTTTAATCACTAAGAGGCGACACCGATGCGGATAGGGATTTTGTTTTCGTTACCGATGGCCGCTCTGGCAGCTATCGATTACTCGACGGATATTCAACCGCTCCTTGAGAAGCGCTGTGGCGGCTGTCACGGCGGCGAGGCGCGGATGGGTGAGCTTTCGATCGGCAGCTATGATTTGTTGATCCGGGGCGGTAACCATGGGCGGGGCGTGGTAGCTGGAAAGCCTGGGGAGAGCCCGCTCTACACTTATATCATTGGCAAGTCTTACCCGAAGATGCCGATGGATGGCACTACTCTGGCGGATGCCGAGATTGCGTTGATTAAGGCTTGGATCGAGGCTGGGGCCAAGGGACCGGCGCCTGGGTCGACGTTGAAACCTGCCAGTAGTAACGTCACTTCTTCGGCTTCGATCAAACCGCGCGGTCCTGTGAAAGCGCAGGTATTCGCGTTGGCCTGGCAGCCGGGGGCGAAGGTTGTCGCACTCGCGCGCCATCGACAGGTTACTCTCGCGGACGCGGCTACGGGTAAGACGATCGCCACATTGGCGGGTCATACAGATGCCGTCCGCGGCGTGGCGTTCTCACGCGATGGCAAGTGGCTGGCCGCCGCCGGCGGCCTTTGCGCCAAGCAAGGTGAAGTGAAGATCTGGAATTTGGAGAAGCAGTCAGTCGCAGTGACGATACAAGGCCACAGCGACTGCATATATGGGGTGGCGTTTTCGGCGGATGGCAAACTGCTGGCTACTTCTTCTTACGACAAGCTGATCAAGCTGTGGGATATCACGACTGGCCAAGAGATCCGCACGCTGAAAGATCACATTGACGCCGTGTACGCGATCGCCTTCACGCCTGACGGCAAGAGGCTCGTTTCGGGTTCCGCCGACCGTGGCGTGAAGATCTGGGATGTTGCGTCAGGGCATCGGCTCTATACATTTTCAGATTCGCTTGATGTGATCAACACCATCGCTATCGATCCTACGGGCAAATTCGTGGCGGCCGGCGGAATCGACAAGTCGATTCGCATCTGGCGAATGGATGAGACGGGCGGAGAATTGATTCAGTCTCTGATGGCCCATGAGGATGCGATTCTGAAGCTGGCCTGGTCGCCCGATGGCAAGACGATTATTTCGTCAAGCGCCGATAAGTCGATCAAAGTTTTCCGCGCCGGCGATCTTACCGAACTTAAGCGCTTTGGCGGCCAATCGGATTGGACGTTCGGCCTTGAGTTTTCTCCAGACGGCGCACAATTCGCCGTCGCCCGTATGGACGGGTCTTATGCCTTACATGAAACCGTTGTCGCTCACGAGGTAGCCAAACATGATCAGTAACTGGACTTCGACCGCAGCCGCCGCATTCGCCGCCGTTGGATTCGTATTCGCGCAATCGGCAGCGGACGGCCCCACGGGGCCGAGGACTACGCCCCCCACCCTCACTTCGGTGAAACCCTTGGGCGCGGCGCGCGGCACCACCGTCGAGATGACGCTCGAAGGCTTCAACCTCGCGGGTGCAACAGAAGTGTATTTCTCTGAACCCGGACTCAAAGGCAAAGTGATACGGGTGAAGGAACTGCCAGACCTATCCGATATCCGTCTGGGATCGAACGGCACCCAATCGTCGATCGATGTCGGTCCATTGCCGCCGCGCAATCAAGTTACCGTCGAGTTGGATATTGCCCCCGAGGCCTCGGTTGGTCCAGTGCGTTTGCGAGTCTTGACGCCTTTGGGCAGCAGCCCGGAAGGCTCGTTTCTGGTCGAGCCTTATTATGGCGAATCGCCGGATCGCGAACCAAACGATACCGCTGACACAGCGTTTGAAACTTACCTGCCGTCCGTATTAACCGGCGTTATTTCGCGGGCCGGCGATGTCGACTATTTCAAGATCAAAGCCAAGGCGGGCGAAGAGTTAGTCTTCGAGAATCAGGCGATGCGGATCGGTTCGGCGCTTCAGCCGATCGTGCGGATTCTAGCGGAAGACCAAGCGATTATTCGCGAGTTTGGCTACGACGGTGGCGCGACGGTGAGCCGCTTCTCGCATAAGTTTGCGAAAGATGGCGCTTACTTCGTGCGGATCTCGGATTATGAATCGAGCGGGCGCGCCGGCAACTTTTATCGCATCCTGGTTGGGAAACTTCCGGTAGCGGTTTCGACTTACCCGCTGGGAATCCGGCGAGGCGGGGAAAAGCAAATTGCCGTCTCAGGCTATAACCTCGGGGCTTCGACGATCTTGGCCAAAGGTACGGCATCGCCGGCCGATCCGGATGCGGCTATCTTTCGTGTGGAAGCGCCTTCGGGTCAGGCTTTCACGGACGTGAAGTTGTCTTTGGGCGATGACCCGGAAGTCGAGGCGGGCGGCGCTAACACCGCGCCTGTCTCCGCTCAGACTGTGACTCTGCCCGCTACGGTGAATGGCCGGATTTCGGCGCCAGGAAAAGATCATCTGTATCGCTTCCCGGCGAAAAAAGGCCAGCCGGTCATGATCGAAGTAAATGCCCGGCGGCTGGGATCGGAACTGGACTCCTTTGTGGAAGTGCTGGATGCGAAGGGGCAGCCGATTGAGCGGTTGGTTGCGCGCGGGGTTTGGGAGACATTCCTGGTGCTGCGCGACCACGACTCTCAAACGCGAGGTTTGAGGATTCAGGCCTGGAACGTGTTGAGCAATGGCGACTACGTAATGATCGGCAATGAGCTGCTGCGTGTGGAGGAAGTGCCGGACGGCCCGGATGAAGACATGCTTGCGGAGAGCTTTGGCGGGCAGCGCCGGTCTTATTTCGGAACTTCCGGCGAGGCGCATGGAGTCGATCGTGCGCTGTACAAAGTTCAACTGCACCCAGCGGGCGCGCAATTCACTCCCAACGGTTTGCCGCTATCGCGATTTTACTATGGGAACGACGATGGTGGTCCGGGATATGGGAAGGACTCGGTGGTGGACTTCGTCGCACCGGCCGATGGCGACTATTTCGTGCGGCTGCGCGATGTCCGCGGCATGGGCGGCGAATCATTCGCATACCGGCTGAACATTCGCGAGCCGCGCCCGGGTTTTAAGCTGTCTGTCAGTCCGCGGAATCCGAACGTGCCAGCTGGGGGAACCATCCCAATTACTGTAACTGCGCTGCGGCTGGAGGGTTATGACGGTCCGATTGAAGTTTCGATGAGCGGCCTGCCACCGGGACTCAAGGCCACCAAAAACACGATCGCGGCTGGGCAGACCGATGCGACCATTCTGCTCTCGGCGGAACCCGCCGTCAAACTGGCCAAGGCCAGCGCGTTTGAAGTGACGGGCGTCGCGACGATCGACGGGAAAAAGATTACGCGCATGGCCAACCCGGAAGACCGCCTGAAGCTGGTTTCGTCGATGTCGAAGCCTGACGTGGTAATGCAGGCTGTGACTCGAGTTGTCGAGATTGAAGCCGGGCAGACCGCTGAAGTGCTGGTGAAGGTGACTCGCCAGAATGGCTTTGCCGGACGCGTGCCGGTCGAGGTGCGTGACCTGCCGTATCGCGTGCGGATCAGCGATTCCGGACTCAACGGCGTCTTGTTGCAGGAGAACGAAACCGAGCGGAGTTTCCGTTTGCTGGCGCTCCCGAACGCGCAACCGGTGGAGGGTTACATTTACATCAGCGGCAAAGTTGAAACGCGCTCGGGTCAGCAGAATAGTTACGCGGCCACGGAGCCGATTCTCGTGCGTGTGAAGGCCGCAAAAACGCAAGTGAGCACGGTGAACAACGCAACCGCAGCGGTTACCTCAGCACCGAAATAGGCTGGATTTCGATTGTGGATCCGTGCTGGTTGCGGATTGCGACGGCCGCTTGGGCGCCGTGGCTGAGGGAACGCCGTGGTGGGCGAGATCGAGAGAATCGGACGGATGTTGCCCGAAAGGTTGACCTCCGTGTGACAGGCGCGTTAGGATAGATGTGCGGGGTGGAGCAGCCTGGTAGCTCGTTGGGCTCATAACCCAAAGGTCGTAGGTTCAAATCCTACCCCCGCAACCAATCTTTTCAATTGGTTACGGTTCCTTCCGGCCCTTCTTTCCCACCAATTGCTAACGGATTGCTAACACTGCCCTTCGCCTTGTGGCGGACCCTTGCATCGGCCATCGATGTTTCGTATCGCGCGCTAGCTTGTTTGCCGCGGCCTGGGAAGAGATGCCCGTACGTATCGAAGGTAACCTTGATGCTGGAGTGGCCCATCTGGTCGCGAACGTAAGCGGCGGTTTCACCCTGCGCGATCAACTGGCTGGCGAAGAAGTGACGACTATGCCGAGCTCGGCATAGTCGGCACTATGCCGAGTTCCGGACTATGCCGAATAGACTTCGACTCATGCAACGACAACCTTGAATGACAACGGTTGTCGGAACCCGAGTAGTTGGCG
>JAYUSQ010000326.1:0-9000 GCA_043755595.1 Acidobacteriota bacterium
TCCGCCGCAAGATGGCCGCTTACGGCGCTATTCCCCCCTCGGGGCCGGAAAGAGTTTCATAACGCGGTGCTCGCCGAGATCCTCGACGAGTCTGTCGCCTCCAGCCGCAACCGACGCAATCCCCGGGGAGTCAAGCGCAAAATGAGCAACTTCCCGCTGCGCCGAGGCTACGAGCGCTCGCCGCTCATCGACTTCTCCGCAGCCATCAGGATCGTTAAGTGACGAGGATTGGGCCTAGACCCAGACTACCCAGACTAATTAACTGCGAGTTTATCGCAAGTTCTTAGGCTCTTAGTTTCTTGTAGGTATCGAGGCAGCGCTGAGCGGTTTCAAGTGAGGAATAGCGGCTGCCCTCCTGCTCGATCAGGTAGAATTCTACTCCACCCTTAGCTTCCACTGTCTTGAATATCTTTTTCCACGGACAATCGCCTTCGCCCAGCAATGTCCGGTAGCCCTTCTCGGGGCCGGCGCCGGCCGCCCAATCTTTGCAATGCATGGAATGGATGCGGCCCGGATTGGATTTGATCCAGGCAAGCGGATCCACGCCTGCTTCAACACAAGTCCCGACGTCTAATTGCAGGGTCAAGTCCTTCGGTGTGTTTTCGGCCAGCACTTCCATCGGGCGTTTGCCATCGATCGCAACAAATTCGACCTTGTGATTGTGAAAGCCAGCGCGCAGGCCCAGCGGCTTTAGAGAAGCCGAAGCCCGGGTGAGATTCTCCGCGACACCCTTCCATCCGTCGAGCGTAGTTACGCCACCGGCGCTCGCCATCACCAAAGTCTTCGACCCGATGATCCGATTTAGTTCGATCGCCTTCTTGAGGCCCTCGGACGTGAAGACGTTGGCCGAGTTGTGAGTAGACAGGCAGCGAGTGCCGGTATCGTCCAGCAGTTTTCGAACTTGCCTGGCATAGCCGGGCGTCCACTGATAATAGGGCGAGTAGAACTCCATAACCTCGTAGCCGATTTTGGCCACTTTGGCTACGGTGCCCATTAGGTCTTTGCTCAACTCGTCTCGTACGGAATAAAGCTCAATACCGATGGGAACGCGTTTCTTCGCCAGAAGCGATTCGGAAAGAGCCAGAGCCGCCGCCGAACCGGCGAACGCCCGTCGAGTGAGAGGAGTGCCCATGTCTTTGACATGATATCCCAAGTTGGCCGCCTGCGGCGTTTTGGATCAAGCGGCTGACGCGACGGCCGATAAATCGACGTATCCGCGTAACTGGAACATGGCGTCGATCGCTGGGCGAATCGCGATCGAAGGCGCCGACCAGCCGCGTGCATAGAACCAGACTTGCCAGCGCGCAAGCAAAAGTGTGCGCCGGAATTGCAGCGGAAGCGTGATCAATTGCCCCGATAATTCAGGTCCGCCTGCCCCTTGGGCGGCCATCAAACGAGCGGCCGAATGAATGGCCCGAAAGTCGCGTTGCATGGAGTGAAGGTACATTCGGAATACCTGTGCGCGTTTCCGGCGGAAGTCGGCTTCCAGACGCGCGGTATAACCTGGTTGCCGTCGAAGAAACTCAAGATCGCGCTTCGAAAACAGCCGCCCCAATGCTGCGTATTTTTCCTCTGGAGAGTCGTCCAATAGGCTGAGATCTGGAGCTTCATCCAGTTTCCACATGCGCCTCAAAGCGATGGCGACAGTGGCTGCGACGCCCAAAAGCGTGACTGCGGCTAACAAGTAGGCTGGGTTTCCATCCATGGCAATAGTTCTCTCATCTGGAGGATACCTAAACCCGGCTCTTCGTGCAATAGATAGTCCGTAAATTAAGGTGTAATTTTTCTAAAGTCTACCTATCCCCTCCGCTCTTTGGCGATACTCTGCTGAGAAAAGCGTTAAGGTGGCGGAGCGTGCCCAGCGCCTGGCCGGCCTGCTGCGGCCGCAATATTTGGGCAACCGAGACGAGCGGCTTTTCTCCAGCGCGGTTGAGCCAAAGCAGCCAAAGGCAGACTACGGCGAGGCCAACCAGCATATCCACCACGCCCGCCGCGCGCCGCCACCCATCGGAGAATGTGGCGTTCCGGAATAGCAAGAGAGTGCTGTCGCCGATGAATTTAATGCTAAACCCGAGGCAATAGAAGACGATATTCCGCCTTAAGGCTACCGGGAACCAGGTAACAAAGGCGACTGTTCCGGCAAACAGGATGGTCAGGAAGAACGAAGCCGATTGATGAAACCGGAAGAATTGTTCCAAGATCGGAAACTTCGAGTTGGCCGGAATTGGGGCTAGTCCCAAGCTGGCGAGTGGAATGACTACTGCCAAGGCCAGGCTTACCATAATGCCGATTCGAACTCCCGCCCGAATGCCAGGATGGTCTTCGAAGACAAGCAGGCATAGTTCGCTAAGGACCAGGAACTGCAACACCCAACCGATGGCCGTGATTGCAAAATAGACTTCCGAGTAGAGCTTTGGGCGGTTGGAGATGACGTAGAGTGCCAACCCAGCCAGGAGTTCAAAGAGCAGGACCGCAAAGAACGCCCGATAACGCGCGTGCAGGCCTTCCAGGTAGAGCCGAATCAGGAGAGCGGCCGTCAGCAACAGGGTGAGGCCGTGGAGCAACTGAGCCACTTATCGATTGCCCGTCAGTCTCGCTTCCAGCCACAACAGGCTCAGCAAAACGAATACCATGACAATCCCAAGCGAAGGCACGGCCATTACCACGCCGATACCCCACCATGTCGACGCCAGTCCAACCAGGAATGGCACCAGCAATCCGCCGCCGATCCCGAACGACATCAAGCCGTTGTAAAAGCCGGGATGGTAGTCCGGAAAGCGATGGCCAATCTTTTCAACGACCAGCGGATAGACCGTCGAGAAGCCCGCTCCAGCCAGCAACGTGCCGACCCAGCAACCAAAGTAGTTGTTCGTCGTGTGTAGGATTACGCAGCCAAGCAGGGAAGCGGCCGCGCTGCCCAGCAGCAATCCTCCATGGCGGACGTGCGCCAAAACCCCTTGGGCCGCGACTCGGCCGAGCAGCAAGGCCAACCAGAAGACCGCCAACAGGAAAATAGCGCGGTCAGGGCTCAGCCCTACCCGTTGAACCAGAAACACCGGTAGCCAGCCCGCCAGGGTCCACTCGTTTCCCAGCTGGAAAAACAGCAGCAGGGTGAAAAGGACAGCCCCAGGGCTCTTAAGTCCCCGCATCACTTCCCGGACGTTGGTATGTGGTTGGAAGGCCAGTCCAGATAGGTTGGAGCGCGAATAGAGCCCGGCGGCGAATGCGGCGGCCACCGCGAAGAGCAGCACCAGACTGCCGGCGCTGTAAACATAGAAAGCGCCCCAGACGGCCAACGCGGTCATTAGGCAACCGAGTCCGAACATCGCCCCGGCCATATTCACGGTAGAAGCCGGATCGTGTTCATAAATCCTCGAGATCGCCTGAAAGCCCGATGCATTGAGGACACCGGCGCTCAGTCCCAGTAACGTTACGCCTACGACGCGCCACTGAAAAGCTGCGGGAGGAGCGGCCAACGCCAGCAGCAGAAAGCCAGCCGAGGCCATCGCGCATCCAGCGGTAACAGCGAACCGGATGTCCCGATGTGACAGAAGCTTGCGGCTACCCGGATACGACACGACGAGCCCCGCGCCCAGAGCGAGAAAGTACCAGCCAACCTCGATGTGGTTATCTTTGAGATGGTACCCCCAAGCCGGCAACACAGCTCCGAGAAAGGACATGAGCATGCCGGAGACGAAAAAAATCGTTAGTCCGGTCCGCGCGGCGGAGCCATGCCAGTCCTGATTCGGTTGCCCGGTCACTCGCGGCGAGGTTGGAACAGTAACAGCGCCCACTTTTCAACATTGTACTGCCGTTTTCAGTATCGGAATTGTGAAAAGACATAGTCTGCCAACGGACAGTCACCTGTTTTCAATTGTTTGGCTGTGGCTACTGCCGTGCTCTACGAGAGGCAAGTCTCGTGTGTGGGGTTTGCCTCCAGCGCTGTGGCAGCCGGCTCGATGGTTGGGGTGAGCTGGCTGCCGCGGAGCGAAAGCCCAAGGCAGCGCTGAGGGCTGATACTCTTCAAGCATGGGTTTGTATGCGCGATGGATGGGGTCCTGGGAAGCCCGTTTGGCCAACCAGGACCAGAACCGCACGCCTCTCCCGTTCGATTGGGGCCTCGATTGGCTTGGCGCAGATGCCAACCAGGATCCCCAGGCCTTTCTCGTCGAGTACAACCGCAGGCACATCGTCGAATCCGAGACTTTCTTCGATCATTCCATGCCCGGACGTGTGTTTCGCCTGGACGGCGCGACGCTTAGTTTTCCCAGTCAGTTGACCACGGCTCACTTGGAAAACAACACCGTCTGGGCTGAGTACTTTCCTTCGCCGAAGGCGCGAGGCAGGGCAGTATTGGTGCTGCCTCAGTGGAACGCGGACGATCAAAGCCATCTCGGGTTGTGCCGTTTGCTCAGCCGCCTGGGGCTCTCGGCGTTGCGCATGAGTAAGCCGTACCATCATCGCCGGAAGCCGCCGGAGACCAAACGCGCCGATTATCACGTGTCGCCCAATCTTGGCCGCACCATCCACGCGACGCGCCAATCGGTGCTCGATGCGCGGGCCTGTTTGGATTGGCTTGAATCGCGCGGCTATCGGGACCTCGCGATTCTTGGGACCAGCCTGGGCTCTTGTGTGGCGCTGTTAACGGCGGCACATGACCGGCGTCTCAAGGCGGCGGTGTTCAATCATGTCTCGATGAATTTCTCCGATGTTGTGTGGACTGGAACGTCCTGCCGTCATATTCATGCGATGCTTGACGGAAGGGTCACGCAGGAGGAGATGCGGCGCTACTGGAAAGTGATCAGCCCGTCGGCCTACCTGCATCGTTTAAGCGGGCGCGAGTCGCTGCAGAATCTGCTGATTTGGGCGGGTCACGATACCACCTTCCGGCCTGAGTTCTCGCAGCAGCTCTTGGATGGCTTCGTCACTTACCGAATCCCGCATCGCACCTTCTATTTGCCGTGCGGACACTATACAACAGGAAAGGCGCCTTTTGTTTGGATGGACGGCTTCGCCATGAGCCGGTTTCTGCTCGGGGCGTTGTAGTTCTATTCGGGCAAAAAAGTTGTTGACACGGTGAAAGAGTTGGGGCAGAGTAAGGGTATCACTGAAGAAGGAGGTGGTCCAACAGATGGAAATAGGCAGTAAGAGATCTGATAGATGGCTCGCACAGGAGGTGGCCGGCTGTTGAGCCTGCTTCCCTAACGTTCAGGTCTCGTCAGTGTCGAGGCCGCTGTCCATGTGGACCGGCTGCCTTCGCTCATGTGCGAACCAAGATCGGAGAACCCCCGCAACAGGCCTGAGGGCTTGCGGGGGTTTTCGGTTTTTGGGGGCTTTTGGCGCGACCAACGGAGGCGTCCCTGGATCCCGGTGATGTAGTTTTCGTTTCGCGGGGCTGTGTTGAGAAACAGCAACCCTTCTTCCGTCGCGCCAATCAGATCGCCCTTGATGGCGACGTTCACCGCCGCTGCCAGCAAAGCTCCGTTCGTGTCGTGCAACGCGAATAGCAGGCGGGGACCATCCTGTGTTGTCCACTGCGTCAGGATCATTGAATCGACTTCGGCAATAGACTGCAAGGCGCGTCCGCCGGGAGGCCGTTCAAAGGTGGTGTCGCCTGATGCCGTATGTTGCATCGCCGTGTGAGAAGTGCGCACGGTGCGGCGGTCCGCCAGTAGCTCTTCGGCGAAACCTCCACCGTCGGCTGTAATCAGGAGTTGACGGGCCTGGGGATACGCCTGGCGACCTATCATGTTCCACCAGCGCCGGATACTCTCGACGGCGAACGACGACGTGTCATGATCGGTGCCCACACTGACCCAGCCCGCATTCAGACCCAGATCGTAAACTCCAAGGGAGTGTCTTTCTGCTTTTCGAAATCATGCACCTTGACGGATTCGGGCTGGCCCTTGGGATGCCATTCGCGACCGCCATTCTTATATTCCCCTACCTATTCCTTCTTTTTCGCGTCCACCGAAATCGTCGGCTGACCGCCCTTCAGGAACGCCGCTGCTCGCGCATTGATATGCTCAAACCGCGCATTGCGGTCTGGATGCGAAGAGCCCTCTTTCGTCTTGCGGTTCGCCTTCAGGCTGTATTTCTGTTGGTGTAGTAGTTCCGCCACCAGCATAATGACTTATCTGATGTCCCTGAGCTTGGAGTTCCGCAGCCAGATTGCGTAAGCTTTTGCATGTCCAACGAAGCGGAGCCTCTCGTCGTCGGCTCCAGCAGTTTTTCCAGATCCGACAGGAGAGCAGGATCTTTGAGCGACGTCTTCTTCCGGCCGCCGCCCTTTTGACGGACCGGAAGGCCCTTCCCCGGTGAGGGTTCCGGCTTCTTTTGTAATTCCGTCAAACCCATCCCGATGGCTCGCCGGGAAACGCCACTGGCGCGCGAGACCAGCGAGATGCCGCCCCGCCAGTGGGCCACGCTCTCTGCCGCAGCCCACAACCGCCTCGAGCGTTCATCCAGCCACGCCTCCAACTGTGAGAACCGCAGTTTGATCTCAGACTCACAGGCCACGGGAACATTCTAGGCCAGAAATGGTTTTATTACTACACTTATTTTCTTACAGTCGCTAAGATATTGCTTGGCATAAAAGGACGTGTGGAAGGACTCCCAACGCAGCCACTTGCCTGGGAGGCTTTCGAAATCATGGCGTGTGGGTTCTATGCCTGGGAGAATTCGCAACTGCGACTGTGCTAATTATTCCGCTGGCGTCGATGGTGGCGTGCCTGGTTCCTTGGGCTCGCGGCAGGGCTCTCGTTGCTGTTCGCCTTGTATGCGCACGCGCCGGTGTGGATTGGCGCTGTTCTAGTGTGTGGCATCTTGGGAGGAATTTTCATGCTATCGCGGGTTACCGGCGGCGTTCGACCCTGATCAACACCCTGATCAACCCAGGCACTGAGATGGAGCGCGACTCCCAAAGCGCGAAACTAGGAATGTGCATTCATGAACCGAATCGTTGTTGTCACCATCGCAGTCCTTATCGTCGCCGCTATTGGCTTCTATGCATTCTCGGCGCGTGACCTGACACGCGCCCGCGCCCGCCTCGTCGGCCGCAGCAAGACGATAGAGACGTCGTTCGGCACGTTGGAATACGCCGGTGATGGGCGAGGGCCAGCCGATGCTGATCGTCCACGGTGCTGCTGGGGGCTTTGATCAGGGCATTGACCTGACCGGCGCAATGGCCGGGCGCGGATATCAGCTGATTTCTCCGTCCCGTTTTGGCTATCTTCGCTCGACAATGCCCGGCAACCACATTGTTGGCATTTTCTGCCGGCGCTTGGTCGTCTATCCAGTTCGCCATCCGTCATCCGGAACGCTGTCGCGCGCTGGTGCTGCTGGCCCCCGGCGATTACTTGCCGGCGGGACGTCCATCCAGGGTGGAGCCGTCTCCAGGGCGATTTTCGACTCCGATTTCGTCGCCTGGGCAGCCTTGAAACTAATGCCGATCATGCCGGGCGGAATGACCCGGATGATGCTTGGCACAGACAGCGCGGTTATGCGCGCCGACATTAAGACTGCTGGCACGCCCGAGCCCTATCTGATCGAGAAGATTACCTGTCCGGTCCTGACGATCAGCGCCCAAGATGACCGGCTCGGCACGGCCGTTCGCGCGAAGCAGATTGCCGCCACGGTCCGCGACGGCAGGGCCATCATCTTTCCAATCGGCGGTCATGCCCTGGTCGGCTACTATGCCGACGCGCTGCGCGAGATCACGTCGTTCCTCCAGGCCGTTCAGGAGCGGAGTCCGCCAAAGTGAGCCGCTCGAATATGAATGCATCCCGGAATAGGTCAACCCTCAAGTTCTTCCTGTTGGTCTTCGCGCTTTCTACACCGTTCTGGTTGCTCGGCGCACTGACCGGAGGTCAGTTGTTGCCCGGTCTCCCAATTAGCTCGCTTATGGCTTTTTGTCCAATGACGGCGGCTATGATTCTTGTCTACCTAGAAAACAAGACCGCTGGTGTGAAGGAACTGCTGAAGAGATCGTGCGACCTCAAGCGAATCAGAACGAAGGCGTGGTACGCACCCATCCTTCTTCTGATGCCTGGCGTGATGCTCTTGGCGTATGGATTGACGCGCTGGATGGACTTGCCACTTCCCACTCTGCGAATCCCAGCTTTGGCGGGAGTGGCAATGCTTCTCATGTTTCTGGCCTTCTTTATCGGTGCCTTGGGTGAAGAATTGGGCTGGTCGGGATACATTACTGATCCTATGCAAACTCGTTGGAGCGCACTCCAGGCCAGCATTCTTCTAGGGTTGGTGTGGGCCGCCTGGCACGTCATTCCGTATCGGCAGGCGCATCGCTCCGCCGAATGGATCGCCTGGTATTGCCTTTTCACGGTGGCGACGCGTGTCCTCATGGTGTGGCTCTACAACAACACGGGCAAAAGCGTTTCCGGCGCGGCGCTGTTCCACGCGATGGTGAATCTTAGCTGGTTCCCGTTTCCGAACTCCGGTCTACAATTCGATCCGCGCATCACCGGCCCCATCGTCGTACTTGTGGCCGTCATCGTCACACTGGTGTGGGGACATCGAACATTGGCTCGATATAGGATTGCCTGATTGGGCCGCGACCCGCGGCTATCACTAGCTCAGAATGGGAGCGGCAAGAGCTTCGTTCACTCCGTGCGCGGCCCATATCTGCAGGGATTCGGCAACAAGTTGAGAGTCCTCGTTTGCATCGATATCGAACACCTTGCCCCAACGCATGCGAATGATGTGAACGCCGTGGTTGTTATAGAGCGAGCCATCCCGGAGATCCTGGACTGCGGACCAACGTATGACGACGGTCGTATTCCCAGAGCTTACCGCCCCGCCTGCTAACGTCCTGGTGAATCGATTCTCCGTTTGGCCGGTTTTCAGGTGACCATCAATGGCCGGTTTTGGGTGACCCCCGAGGCAACATCCCGGTGGAGAGGGCTACCAAGGGTGTGAAGAAAGAGGACTACGTGCTTCCCTACCTGAAACGGATGGAGAAGAAAAACCAATACGGCGTCT
>JAYUSQ010000327.1:0-2997 GCA_043755595.1 Acidobacteriota bacterium
CATCGACAACAACGAGCGCTACATCGGCACGATCGGCGTGCGGCCGTCGGTCGACGCCATCGCCGAGGTGAAGGTGCAGACCAACATGTACACCGCCGAAACCGGCCGCACCGCCGGCGCCGTGGTCAACATCCTGACCAAGTCGGGCACCAACGACTTTCACGGCTCTGGCTACGGCTTCTTCCGCAACGAGAAGTTCGACTCCTACGACTTCTTCGCCCGCCGCGATCAGGCCAAGCCGCGGCTGCGCCAGCAGCAGTGGGGCGGCAGCCTCGGCGGCCGGATCATCAGGAACCGCACGTTCTTCTTCGCCGACTACGAGCGCTACCATCAGGAGCGCGGCCAGACCTTCGTCAGCACCGTGCCGACGGCGGCGATGCGCACCGGCAACTTCTCGGAGCTGCTGAGCGCCCGCGGCATCGTGATCTACGACCCGCTGACCTCGCCACGCACGCCGTTCCCCGGGAACGTCATCCCGGCCAACCGCATCAACGGGAGCGGGCAGGCGCTGCTCAATCTCCTGTCCTTGCCTAATAGTTTGGATCCTAACATCACCAGACGGGCTTACAATTACGAGTTCCAGGATACGCGCAAGGTTTCAAGGAACCAGCAGTTATTCAGGATCGACTATAAAGCGTCCGATAAGGACTCGCTTTCTTCCGCGGCACTAATTTCGACACTACGAGCGAGGGCTACAATCTGACCAACTGGGACTATGTCAGGATCGAGCAGATCTTTTTGAATAAACACGCGACGCTCGGCTACACGCGCGTCCTGAACGCGTCGATGGTGAATGAGTTGAACCTTGGGGTTCGCCGGCCTCAAGAAAGGATTCCTTTGCCTAACTCGGCTGCGGATCTGAAGAAGGTTCGGCGCAAAGAGATCGGGTTCGCCGCCGGCCAGTTTAATCCTCAGATTAATTTCGACGATATCATTCCACAGGCCTCCTTTGGGGGCGTATCGAATTCTCCGAGCTTTGGCAGCTTCTTTGCCCAGCGTTTCCCCCAATTCGAAGACGACATTAACTGGACCATCGCCAACAATTTGACCTACATACGGGGCAGCCATGCCTTCAAGGCCGGCATCTATGCCGAGAGGGACCGGGTGGCCACCGGCGATGGCTTTTTGGCCAGTTGGATGGGAAACTTCAACTTCGGCGCCAATCCCAACAATCCGCTTGATACAGGTCATCCATATAGCAATTCGATCTTGGGTAACTTTCAGACTTATACAGAGTCGACGAACCGTACCAAGCCGGCCGCAACCGCCGTTAACATTGATTGGTTCGTTCAGGACTCTTGGAAGGTTTCAAAAAGGCTCACTCTGGAGCTGGGATTGCGGGTTGCCTATTATACTCCCTGGAATCAGACAGACGGTCAGCAATCTTCGTTCGCGCTGCAACGCTACAATCCGGCCAAGGCGCCCATCCTCTATCGGCCTGGGTTGCTGGGAGGCACGCGGATGGCCGTCAATCCCTTAAACGGCCAAACCGAACCGGTTGCTTACATCGGCGCGTTTGTGCCCAATTCCGGCGATATCAGTAACGGCTATGTAACTACGCGGGACGGTAACTATCCCGCGGGCTTCTATGAAAAATCGGGCGAGCTTCTGCAACCGAGATTCGGGTTTGCCTTGGACCTCTTCGGAAACGGCAAGACGGCAGTGCGGGGCGGCTTTTCAAAGACCAACCAGCTCGTGCGGTATGAGCCCACTTCGGCGCTTGCCCCCATATCGTACAACCCAACAATTTTTAACCAAAACCTGGCTACCTTCCTGAACGCGACCGGAGTTTTGTCGCCAGGCAACGCCACGGCCCACGACCGTTACCTGAAAGCGCCCGACTTTTATAACGTTACCTTGGGCATACAGCAGAACATAGGGTTTTCAACTGTTCTCGACGTGAAGTATGTGTCGGCGCTTGGAAGGAATCTGGCTCAGACGCGTAATATCAATCAACTACCCTACGGCGTTCGCTTCCTGCCGCAGAGCCAGGATCCTACTACGGGCAGGCCGCTACCCGATAATTTCCTGCGGCCGATGCCCGGCTATGGCGCCATTACTTATCGCGAATCGAGTGGCAGTTCTAATTACCATGCGCTTCAGGCGACCGCAAACCGCCGGTACAGCAATGGTTTGCAGTTCGGAGCCGCTTACACTTATTCGAAGACCATGGACTATTCGGGTCTGCCAATGTATCGCTCTTTCCGGCAGTGGAGCTATGGGAAAGCCGATTTCGATCAGACCCACGTCATGGTCGTCAACTATAGCTACGATCTGCCGAAGTTCAGCAAGTTAATCGCTAACCCGGTAATCAGACTTGCCTTCGACAACTGGCAGTTCTCCGGACTCTCGACGTTTGCGAGCGGGGTCCCGTTTGGCATTGACCTGTCAACCACCAACAGCGTGGATTTGACGGGCGGCGGGGACGGCCAGCGTGTTAATTTGACGGGCGATCCCAGAATTCTCCACGGAGAGCGCGGCATAGCGCGTATGTTCAACACCTCGGTTTTTGCGCTTCCCCGCTTAGGCGATGCGGGCAACGCGCCGAAAGACGTGTTTCGCGGTCCCGGCGTAATTAATTCCGACGTGACTTTGTTTAAGAATTTCCCCTTGAAGAGCGAGCAGCGAGCGCTCCAATTGCGGTGGGAGGTTTACAACATCTTCAATCACACTAATTTTACGAGTATGGACAACACGGCCCGGTTCGATCCAGCGACGGGCGCCCAGACGAATGCTCGCTTTGGTCAGCCAACAGCGGCTCGAAACCCGCGGTTGACGCAGGTGTCTTTACGTTTCCGTTTTTGAGCGATTGGATGATTTGCGCGTTAGGCGAGGTCCAGCCTCGGTTGGGCGGACTCTTACCACCGGGCCTCCCGGCCGGCGGCGGCATAGAGGCCCTGTGGCACAAACCGAAACTTCGTTTCGCGAGCAGTCCGCGGGGACCGTATCCGCGTGTCCGTTTCACGCTGGGCGCCACACTTGTTCTCCTCTCAGCCG
>JAYUSQ010000328.1:0-29640 GCA_043755595.1 Acidobacteriota bacterium
GTCGGCAGATTCCCGGTGATCGTCCGGTCGATCGACAAGCGGATCGCTTCCGGTCAGGCCCAGATTACGATCGCTAAAACCGCGCCCACCGTTTTTGCCGAGGCACAGTCGAAACGCGCGTTAATATTTCATCCAGACGGGACCCCCGTCACGGCCGGCAATCCGGCCAAACGCGACCGGCCCATCATCATGTACGCGGCCGGTCTGGGACCGACGACTCCTATCGTCCGTGGTGCGGTCGCCGCCCCAGCTTCGCCGCTAGCCGAAGCTGCCGATCTACAGGTTTTCTTTGGAACGCCCACCATCAACGGAGCCGAAATTATTGTTGATTGGGCTGGACTGGTGCCAGGTTATGTCGGACTCTATCAGCTCAACCTTCGTGTTCCTGGGAATCACCTGCGCGGCGACGCCTTACCTGTGTCGATCAGGATGGGGACGCTTTCAAGCACGGCCGGCCCGATCGTCGCGGTCGATTAACGGACGGCCGCCCCTGCGACGCTACCCAAGAGTCATAGAATATGGAGAATGAGTCGCGCGGCCTCCATCTTCTTCCTGACTTTTCTATCCTTCGCCTGGGCGCAGGATAGCCCCCATAAACAACCGTTCTGGGCCTTTCGCTCCCCCGCAAAAAGCGCGCCGCCTGCACTGGCCGGCGTCAGCCATCCGATCGATGCCTTCGTTTTCCACAAGCTAAAATCCAAGGGCCTCGCTCCCTCCCCGCGCGCCAGCCTGCGCGACCTGACGCGCCGCGTGTACTTCGACCTCATTGGACTGCCTCCAGAAACCGCTGCCTATCGCGAGTCTTATGAAGCGGCCGTTGACCGGCTGCTGGCCTCGCCGCAATACGGCGAACGCTGGGGACGCCATTGGCTCGACATCGTCCGGTTCGGCGAGACCGACGGCGGCGAGCATAACTACGAGCGGTTTCATGCCTGGCGATATCGCGACTATGTCATCGATGCCTTTAACCGCGACAAACCGTACCAGCAATTCATTCGCGAGCAAATTTCGGGCGACCTCATGGAGCCGGAAAATCCCAGCATGGTGGCCGCCACCGGATTCCTCGTCGCTGGGCCGTGGGATCAGGTGTCGGCCGAAATCAACAAAGATAAATTGATGGCGATGACGGCGCGTATGGATGAGTTGGACGATATGGTTACGACCACCTTTCATACCTTCCAGGCGCTCACGGTGAACTGCGCGCGTTGCCATAACCATAAGTTCGATCCGATTCCGGCCAAAGACTATTACAAACTTACTTCGGTCTTCCGCGGCGTCACGTTCGGCACGCGGACAGTGGCTCCCGCCGAAGTAATGGCCGCCTATGACCAGCGCGTTAAGCCCCTTCGGGATCGACTAACTAAACTTCGCGCCTCGTTGGGCCTCATTGAGGATCCCATCCGCACCCGCATGCTATTGACGCGCTACCTTGCATTCGACCAAGCCAAGCCGGACGAGGCCCGGCGGATTCCCGTCAACCCGATCTATAACCGGAATCGGTTCGCGCCCGTCACTGCGCCTCATTGGCGTTTGGTAGTTACTAAACATCAAGGGAAACGCGCGAAACTGGCGGAAGTGCGATTGAACGGCGCTGTCGTTCTAACTGGGTGGACGGCGGCGGAAGAGGCCAAGGACGAAAGTCCAGCCACTGCCATGTTGCGGGCGCCTACCGGGGCCGTGCGCGAGATCGCGTGGGCTACCGACGCGGTGAACGGAGCCCGCGATGGATCGATAGCGGTGTATCGTTTGGAAGCCTCGCAGGACGGCGCCACCTGGAGCACGATCTGTTCGTCATTGGATCACGTCCGCAGCCTTGAGGTGGATCTGCCCGGAGTGAGCGAGGCCGAGTTACTCACGCAGCTAAGCGAAGGCGCCCGCGCGGACCGCCAGCGTCTTGCGGGAGAGATCGCGCGCGTGGAAAGCGACTTGGCGGCGGTGGCTGAACCCGCCAAGGTCTACGCAGCCAAGCCAGCTCCCCTTACCAAAGCGCACTTACTCGATCGCGGCAGCGTCGCCAAGCCGCTTGAAGAAGTATTTCCCGGAGGATTGACAGCGGTCTCGCAGCTACCGGACGATTTCAAGCTGCTCCCCAACGCCACCGACGCCGAACGGCGCACGACCCTGGCGAATTGGATCGCCAGCCCTCAGAATCCACTCACCGCGCGCGTAATGGTAAATCGTGTCTGGGCCTTTCACTTCGGCACCGGCCTGGTAAATACTCCCAGCGATTTCGGCGTCATGGGCGATCGGCCTTCGCACCCTGAGTTACTCGACTGGCTCGCCGTCTGGTTCATGGACAACGGCTGGAGCGTGAAGAAACTCCACTGGTTGATTCTCACCTCTCGCACTTACCAGCAGGCGTCGGGATTCAACCCGAAAGCTGCGGCCATCGACGCCGGCAACCGGTTCTACTGGCGCATGTCGCCCAAGCGGATGGACGCCGAAACTCTGCGCGACACCTTGCTGGCGCTGTCGGGTAACCTGCGTCTTGATCCGGCGGGCGGGCCTGGTTTCCTGCTGCAAAAGAAGGGTGACCGGGGCAGTTACATCTACAAGGCGCTCAACAACGACGGTCCCGAAGTCTGGCGGCGCGCTGTCTACCGCTTCGTCGTGCGAGGAGGCGAGCGCATCATGCTAGACAGCTTCGATTGCCCTGACCCCGCGGTCGCCACGCCGCAGCGTACGGTTTCCAACACCGCCGTACAAGCGCTAACATTATTCAACAATGAGTTTGTGTTGAAGCAAGCGAGCCTATTAGCGCGGCGCTTGACCCGCGAACAGGCGGCTGATCCGGTGGCGCGAGTATACGAATCGCTCTTTGGACGCGCGCCCTCCCCGCACGAAAGGGAACTTAGCCGCGAATTCCTGCGCTCCAATCCCTTGGAGCTATTTTGCCGAGTGCTCATCAATTCCAACGAGTTCGTCTATGTTCCATAACTCGAAATTGCCTCTTCCCCGCGCCACGACCCGCAGACAAATGCTTTGGGAAGCGGGTGGCGGCTTGGCCGGCTTGGCGCTGGCTGGACTCCTCTCACGCGATCGGGCTCGCGCAGCTAACAGTTCTCTGCGCCAACCCGCGCGGGACTTCGCGCCAAAAGCGAAAAACGTGATCATGGTTTTCCTGCCGGGCGGACTTAGCCATGTCGATAGCTTCGACCGCAAGCCGGCGCTCGACAAACATCACGGCCAGGAAACCCGTGGCGAGAACACGATCACTCCGTTCTTCGGACGCCGCGGCACGGTCATGAAATCGCCGTTCGAGTTCAAACAATACGGCGAGACGGGCCACTGGGTCTCGGAAATTTTCCCCCACCTCGGCGGCGTTGTGGATGATCTCACTTTTATCCATTCGATGGTTGCGCGCTCCAATGCCCACGGCCCCGCGCTGTTTCAAATGTCGACGGGTTTCATCTTCCAGGGGTTCCCGGCCATCGGCTCGTGGGTAAGTTACGGCCTCGGCAGCGAAAACGAAAACCTCCCTAGTTTCGTCGTCCTGCCAGACCGTCGCGGCCTGCCTCCGTGCGGCGCGGCGTTGTGGGGCAACGGCTTCCTGCCGGCCTCACATCAAGGCGTTATCCTCGGCGGCGCCGCGATGCCGATTGCCGACCTTGATCCGCCTAGCGCGATTTCCGGACGTCAGCAAGCGGCCAGTTATGACTTACTCAGCGCACTCAACCACGAGCACTTGAAACGGCACGACGGCGAAGATGCGCTTGCCGCGCGAATCAAAGCGTACGAACTCGCCGCCCGCATGCAGGTGTCCGCGCCGGCCGTTACCGACATCGCAGGCGAGTCCGAAGCGACGCGAGAGATGTACGGAATCGACGATCCGGTGACGCGCGATTTCGGCTGGAATTGTCTTATGGCGCGACGGCTGGTGGAGAAGGGCGTGCGCTGCGTCCAGATGTACAACGGTGGACACTTTGGCGAACCGCGCGTCAATTGGGACGGCCATGAAGACCTGCGCGCCAATCACACCAAGAACGCCCGGATTCTCGACAAACCTTTAGCGGCGCTGCTGCGGGATCTCCAACAACGCGGGATGCTGGATGAAACACTGGTGGTCTTTACCACCGAATTTGGCAGGCTTCCGATCAGTGAAGGACTCGGCGAAGGTGGCCGCGATCATAACCCTGAAGGCTTCACCAGCTTTCTGGCAGGCGCGGGTGTCAAACGCGGATTCCGCTACGGCGCGACCGACGAACTGGGATACAAGGCGGCTGAGAATCCAGTCACCGTCTACGATCTTCACGCCACGATTCTGCAGTTACTCGGCCTGGAGCACACTCAATTGACCTGGTATCACAATGGCGTCCGGCGCAAATTGACCGACGTACACGGACATGTTGTGAAGGATCTGCTGGCGTGAAGGAACCCGTCGATTGGGCGGCGATTCGCGCGCAGTTCCCCGCCCTCAATAACTTCACTTATCTCAACACCGCAACCTACGGGCAGACGCCGCGATCGGCCATCGCCGGGCTGGGAGCTCATCTCGCGCGCCGTGACGAGTTTGCCTGTTCCGACTTCCTGTCATGGTTCGACGACATGGAGGAATTGCGGACCGACATCGGCCGGCTCATCGGATGCACAGCCAATGACATCGCCTTTCTCCCAACGGCTTCGGCGGCCCTTTCGTTACTGATCGCGGGCATCGATTGGCGCGCGGGCGATCGCGTCGTGACGCTCACCAACGAGTTCCCAAATAACCTCTATTACCCGGCGCTCCTCGGCGACCGCGGCGTCAAGTTTGTCGAGACCCCCTGGGAAAACTTCTGGGACGAAATCGCCAAGCCCGGTACTCGTCTGGTTGCACTGTCCAGCGTCAGTTACATCACAGGATTCCGCCCGCCGCTCAATGAGATCGCGCGCGAGCTTGACGGGCGCGGCATTCTGTTCTACGTGGATGGCACCCAAAGTGTCGGCGCGCTTCAAATGAATGTGTCGTCGTTTGAACCCGCCATGATGGCAGTGGACGCCTATAAGTGGATGCTCACGCCGAACGGCGCAGGCTTCGTCTACGTTCATCCGCGGGTGCGCCAGTGGTTGCAGCCGGCGGTCATCGGGTGGCGGAGTCATCGCGATTGGCGCTCGGTCGACAACTTACACACGGGCGCTCCCGAGTTCAGCGCGAATGCCGAAAAGTATGAAGGCGGAATGCTCCCGTTTCCGCTGCTCTATACGCTGCATGAAGTGATTCGGCTCATGCGAGAGATCGGGCCTGAGGCGATCGAGCGGCGAGTGATGGGTCTGGCTGATAATCTGCGCGCGCGGCTACGCGGGTTGGACGCCACGGTACTGCATGAAGGAGCGCCCATCATCGCGGCGCGTTTCCCGTCCGGGTTTCCCGAAGCTTCCGCCATGGCGCGCCGTCTGAAAGAGCGTGGAGTGCTGGTGTCGGCGAGGCATGGCAATTTGCGTATCTCGCCGCATTTCTACAACGACGAATCCGACTCAGAACGGTTCGAGCGCGAATTACAGTCACTGGGGTAATATTGTGAGGTATGCGCGGCCTGCCTCTTCCCCTACTTGCGCTGCTGACCACGCTGGCCCGCGCTGCCGATCCATGCGATCCGGAGCTGAAGAGTAAAGCCGACCCGCTGGATAAGAGCGGCTACATGGAACGCGCCAAGGGCGAACGTTGCGAGGGAACCTATCTACAGCAAGTCTCCGCTACCTATGGCGGGCTTTGGATCGCTTCACTTACCGCCAACCGCGCGGCGCTCGCCAAATTTGCGGGGCCGCTGCCGCTCGAATGGCGCAGCGTTGGGAGCGCCAGCGTCCGCATCCAGGTCTTCCCACTCCGCCCGCGCACCTACTATCGGGCCGATGTTATACAGCCCTCGGGATCGAGTTCCTACCAATGGAACACTGACCTGATCGCGAATCGGCTCCTGCCCGCCGAAGTGGGACTCGTCGCATGGACCGAGACCGCCATCAACGGACGCGCGCAGCGAGTCTATCTGCCGGTCTCCACGCAGAAGGCCGCCTCGGCTCCTGCCAAGCCGTACAAGCTCATCGTCATCCCGCCGGTGGAATTACGAGAGGTGTACCTGACCATTGCCGAAAACGCCAATCGCGCCAAGCCTCTCCTTGATCATAAGGCGTTGAAGTACGGCTCTTACTCGGCCAACCAGAAGATTGAAATCGATCTGCCCGCATTGGCTAAGCCTGGGCTGTATGTCGTGGAAGTCTCGGGCGACCGGCGAGACCAGGGCAGCGTCACCACCGGCCCGTTTCTGATTCAACACACTCAGTAGTAACCATGGCCACCCCCTCCAAGGAACAGCTCGAGAAGGAAGCCGCCAGGCAGCGCGAAAAGATCCTGCTGGAGGCGGCGAAGTCCGGGTCCGTCCCCAAGGAAGATTTCGACAACCTGGACCGGCTGCGCAAATTGGCTGACGATCAATCGCGCCCGCCCTGGTGGCGCATCCCGCTACTAGCTTTGGTAACTCTGGGCGGAGTCGCATTACTCCTCTACATGGAAGAGGGGCGAACCGAAGTCGAGCTCGATGCCGTCGTTATCGGCAGCAGTTTCCGCGTTCCCAGCCCGCAACCCTTGATGGCCGATCAGGTGCTGAAGCGCCTGATGGTAGATTCGCTTGACGACGTCGCAGTGGGACTCGAAGAGCCGCAAACGGCCGAGCCCGGCTACACCTGTTCGGTCGACGTGGAACTTATCCCATCGCCGGTGGCGCCTGGCATTCAATCCACGATCACGATGCAATCGTTCTCCATGCTCGCTGGGTGGGACGTCGCGATCGCGCGGCCATCGGTCGATCAAACGGAACTCGACTTTTCGGCGCCGCCGGAATCGAAGGGCGATGGGCCGCCACTCCTGCTGCGCGCTTCGGTGCGTGGGGAGGTGCGGCTCACAACTAACTGCGGGCCGAATCAACGAACGCAAGTAACTGTCAAATGGACCGAGCCTCGCTCGTTCACCATGCACGCGGTCAAGCGCGCTCACATGGTCCTAACGGCACTTAACGGCATCTCCGCCCAATTCACCCGCCACATCGAGTTTGAACATCTTCGTCTGCAAATAGTTGAGCGCGACCAAACCGGGTCTACTCCACGCGACTCGAAGAAGTCGGCCTTGGTAAGCGGAAGCCTGTATCTGGACTCTGTAAGTGCCAAGCCGGTGACGCTGCGGCCATTTGAGGATCTTACGTTTGAAAAGTCAAAGGGCCACTTCCGGATGATCGCAGCGGCAGGCGCGGTGCAACCCTTGGATGAAGCATTCCGGCTACAGGCGCACGCAACCGTGGAGGGGATGAAGGCGGACCAGCGGAGCCTGATGCCGACTTGGCTGGAGGTTATCGAATCCCACGCGGGCCTTCGCTTGTTCTGGTCCAGCGTGACCGGGGCGATTGGAATCGTTATGCTGGTGTTGCGGTATCTCAAATGGATCTAGCGGCGCGCCGGATTGCTTTGCTGTTGCTGCTCCAGGCGTACGGTCTGGCGCAGATCACGGAAGGGCCTGAACTCGATGCGGCCAAGAGCCTGGTCGTAATGATCGAAGGCAAGCTCGGCGAAAATCCCACGCAAGGCGCGGGCATCGTCTTCGCTGTTCAGGGGGATTTGGTCTACATCGCGACAGCCTATCATGTCGTGCGACCCGGCGAGAAGCGCGCGACGGAATTGAAAGTTCGCTTCTGGCAACGGCAGACCGAGAGTTTTCCCGCGGTCCATTATGACGACGCGAGTTCCGAGTTCGACTTGGCGGTAATCCGAGCGCGTGCGCCGGGTCTTCAATTCCGGCTGGACCGGCTGGGAGATGTGGATTCCTTCAAGGAGTCAGACAAGGCTTACGCAATTGGCTATCCCGGGACGAAACGCTGGGGTGTGACCTACAACCCGGGTCCGGTTGACGATGTACAGATGGCAAAATTGGCGGTCCAATCTCCCTACATTAAGGATGGCCACTCCGGCGGTGCGCTGATTGATGATAAGAAGCGGCTCGTCGGGATGGTGTTGGGCACCGACAGCGTGACAGCCCAGGCGCTGCGAGTGGACAAGTTGGTCGAGATACTTCGGCAGAATATCAAAGTTCCCGTTCAGCTCACCACGCCATCGCTGATGAGTCCTTCCGCGCCACCGAAGGTTGAGGCTGCTCCTGCTCCAACTCCTGGCAGTTCCAAGATAAACCCGAAGGATGGGCTACCGTATGTCTTGATTCCTCCGGGCAAATTCATGATGGGCTGCTCCAAAGATGACAAAGAATGCTCTCCCGACGAATCTCCCACTCATGAGGTAGAGATTACCAGAGGGTTTTGGATCGGCCAAACGGAAGTCACTCAGGAGGCCTATCGGCGAGTGACTGGCGGGGATCCCAGCAAGTTCAAGGGAGCCAAACGCCCGGTGGAGACCGTGTCGTGGGCCGAGGCGCAGGACTATTGTGTGCAGGCGGGCCTGCGTCTGCCAACCGAAGCTGAGTGGGAATATGCGGCCCGGGCGGGGTCTACCGAAGCTCGGCACGGCAAGGTGGCCGATGTTGCCTGGTATTCTACTAACGCCTCGGCCCAGACACATGACGTCCGCGGTAAGCAGGCGAATCGTTGGAACCTCTATGACACTCTCGGTAACGTTTGGGAGTGGGTAGCGGATTGGTACGACATGGATTACTACCAGGCAAGGGAAGGCAAGGATCCGAAGGGACCGAGGTCTGGTGTCTTGCGAGTGCTGCGGGGCGGGTCCTGGGGCGATTTTCCAGAGTTCGTCCGCGTCTCGTTCCGTAACGGGTTCGAGTCGGCGGGCCGGGGCGTCATTATCGGGTTCCGGTGTGGCGGGGAATTACCTTAGGTGTTTAGAGTTTTGAGTTTACCGGGGGGATGCAAGGGGGGTGGCCCCCCTTGCGGAAAAAATTTTTCGCGAAACCGGGAAGAATGCGAGTAGCGATGGTTGGCGTCATCCTGCTGCTCCTGCTCTGCCCGCCCGCCTCCGCCCAGCCCACTGGCGTAGAGTTCGAAGCTACAAAAAACCTCGTCGTCACCATCGAAGGCAAGCTCGGCGAAACACCCACGCAAGGCGCCGGGATCGTATTCGCCAATCAAGGCGGATTCATCTCCATCGCGACCGCTTTCCACGTAGTCCGCCGCGGCGAGAACAGTGCGGCGGACCTGAAAGTCCGATTCGCGCCAAAGCCCAACCAGGATTTCCCCGCCGAGCATTATCCGCTGGCTTGGTACGAGCATGACCTCGCAGTGATTCGCGTCAAGACGCCTCCAGGTCTCCAGTTCCGGCTGGATCGCCTCGCCCCACTGGCGTCGGTGAAGAGGGGCGACAAAGTTTACGCCATCGGCTATCCAGGCGCTGAGCGCTGGGCCGTTACCTTCAACCCCGGCTTCGTCCGGATAATCGATGCTCAAACGCTAACTGTAGAATCGCCGTCGATAGTTGCCGGCTACTCGGGCGGCGCGCTCATCGATCAACAAAATTTGCTGGTCGGCTTGGTGCAAGGAACCGATGCGCTGATGGCAAGGGCGCTGCGCATTGATACAGCGCTGAATCTGATCCGCCGCGAGAACAAGTTGCCGGTGCAACTCTCGCATCATGTTCCGGCCAGGTCGAAGACAAACCCGAAGGACGGCCTGGAGTACGTCTTGATTCCTCCGGGCCGCTTCATCATGGGCTGCTCCAAAGACGACGAAGAATGCCAGGACGATGAGTTCCCCCCGCACGAAGTAAAGATCACTAACGGGTTTTGGATGAGCCAAACTGAAGTTACGCAAGCGGCCTATCGGCGGGTGATGGGAGAAGATCCCAGTGAGTTCAAGGGCGCCAAGCGCCCGGTGGATAGTGTGGATTGGGAGCAGGCGAAGGATTTTTGCGCGAAGGTGGGCTTGCAGCTCCCAACTGAAGCGGAGTGGGAGTATGCGGCCCGCGCAGGATCCATCGAAGCCCGGTACGGCGAGTTGGCCGCCGTTGCATGGCACGGCGAATCCCGCTCAGGGACGACCCACGATGTCGGTGGCAGGCAGCCGAATGGATGGAAACTCCACGACATGCTCGGCAATGTTTGGGAGTGGGTCGCCGACTGGTATGAGAAGGATGACTACCAGGCAAAGGACGGCATCGATCCGAAGGGGCCGCGGACTGGAAAAATGCGGGGGATGCGTGGCGGGTCCTGGGAAGACCATAAGAAGAACATCCGCGCTTCGGCCCGTAACGCCCATGAACCGGTGGCCCCGGACTCCGAGAGCACCAACCATATCGGCTTCCGATGTGCTGGAGAATTACGCTAGTGCGACGGGGAAAACTCGCCTTCATCGTGACGTTGTGCGCCCTTCCCTTGCTGTGTCCCTCCGTCTCCGCCCAGCCCACTGAGGGCCTCGAATTCGAGGCCACCAAGAATCTCGTCGTCATGATCGAGGGCAAGCTGGGCGAGAATCCCACCCGCGGTGCGGGAATCGTGTTCGCCAACCAGGGAGGCTTCGTCTACATCGCGACCGCATACCATGTAGTCCGGCCCGGCGAGAAAAAGGCGACAGACCTCAAGGTCCAATTCAGACAGATGCCAGCCGCGCCTTTCGCCGCCGAGCACCATCCACGGGCGTCGCCCGCTCATGACCTCGCCGTGATTCGGGTAACGGCACCCCTGGGACTCCAGTTCCGGCTCCATCGTCTCGCCGACATGGCCTCGGTGAAGAAGGGCGACAAGGTCTACGCCGTTGGCTATCCGGGCGGAACCGATCGCTGGGGCGTTACATACAATCCCGGGTTCGTGCAGAGTGTCGACGCCCGGACCTTAAAGGTGGAGGCGCCGCCGATCGTCATTGGATACTCAGGCGGTGCGCTCATCGACCAACGAAGCATGCTGGCTGGGATGCTGCAAACTACCGACGGAGTGATGGCGATGGCCTTGCGGATGGATCGGGCCCTTGAAGTTATTCGCACTGAGATGACGCTCCCGGTCCAACTTTCCAGTCGTGTTGCCGGTGCGTCGACGAAAAATCCAATTGATGGCTTGGCGTACGTCTGGATTCCGCCCGGTCGATTCACAATGGGTTGTTCCAAAGGGGATGACCAATGCGGCGAAGATGAACGCCCCACACATGACGTGGAGATCACAATCGGGTATTGGATCGGCCAAACGGAAGTCACCCAAGAGGCGTATAGGAGGGTCACGGGAGAAGATCCTAGCGAGTTCAAAGGAGCGGCGCGGCCCGTTGAGAACGTGTCGTGGAACGAGGCGAATGCATACTGCCGAAAAGTAGCCTTGCGGCTTCCGACCGAAGCTGAATGGGAGTATGCGGGCCGGTCAGGATCGCCGGGAGTTCCCAAGTTCGACGAGTTGGACGCCATTGCCTGGTGGGGTGCTAACTCCTCAAATACCACTCACGACGTGGGCGGTAAGCGGTCGAATGGCTGGAACCTCCACGACATTCTCGGCAACGTTTGGGAGTGGGTCGCCAACTGGTATGAGGCGGCCGACTATCAAGTAGGGGAAGGTAAGGACCCAAAGGGCCCGAGGATCGGGAAAGGGCGTGTCATGCGCGGCGGGTCCTGGTACGGCCGTGTCCGGGTCTCGCAGCGTATGGGCAACAATCCAAGAGCCCGGAGCAATAACATGGGCTTTCGTTGCGCCGGGGAATTGCCCTAAGAGCCAGCGCCTCCCCTAATCTTGATCGGAATGCTAGAGATTGCTATCCTGGAAGCGTACCCCGCTCCATGACGCTCTCCCATTTGCGCGCCCTCGAGGCCGAATCCATCCACATCATGCGCGAAGTCGCCGCTGAATTTGAGCGGCCCGTGATGCTCTATTCAATCGGCAAAGACTCCTCCGTCATGGTGCGCCTCGCACAGAAAGCCTTCTTCCCGGGCAAGATTCCTTTCCCCTTCCTGCACGTCGACACGACCTACAAATTCGGCGAAATGATCTCGTTCCGCGACGAGTTTTGCAAATCGATCGGCGTGAATCTCATCGCTCACACCAACACCGAGGCGATCGCCAACGGCGCCAGTCCTTTCGCGCTCGGCACCGCCAAATGCTGCGGGTTTCTCAAGACGCGCGCGCTGCTGGACGCCCTCACCGCGGGCGGATTTGACGCCGCGTTCGGCGGCGCGCGGCGCGACGAAGAAAAGGCCCGCGCCAAGGAACGCATCTATTCTTTCCGCGACAAGTTCGGGCAGTGGGATCCCAAAAATCAGCGCCCCGAGTTGTGGAATCTCTACAACGCCCGCATCGACAAAGGTGAATCGATCCGCGTATTTCCATTGTCGAACTGGACTGAGTTGGACGTCTGGCATTACATACATGTGGAGAAAATCCCCGTGGTGCCGCTCTACTTCGCCAAGCCGCGCGAGATGGTCATACGCGGCGGAACCCTGATTCCCATCGAACACAATATGCCACTGCTGCCGCACGAAAAGGCGGAGTTAGTGATGTCGCGCATGCGGTCGCTCGGCTGCACCTACTGCACCGGAGCCATCCGCTCAGAGGCGGACTCAATCCCCAAGATCATCGAAGAACTCATCAGCTTCCGGCGCAGCGAACGTGAAAATCGAATCATCGATCACGACCAGGAAGGCTCCATGGAAGTCAAGAAACGCGAGGGTTACTTCTAAATGACTACCTCCGCCATCGAACAATTCCTGGAACGTCACGAAGCCAGCGACTTACTCCGCTTCTCCACCGCCGGCAGCGTGGATGACGGCAAGAGCACGTTGATCGGCCGCCTCCTCTATGACAGTAAGTCCGTCTATGAGGACCAACTCGCCAGCGTCAGGAACTCCAAGGTCAACCGGTCCAACCGGCCCATCGATTTTTCGCTACTCACCGACGGCTTGAAGGCCGAGCGCGAGCAAGGCATCACCATCGACGTTGCCTATCGCTACTTCTCGACGCCCCGCCGCAAGTTCATCATCGCCGACACGCCGGGCCACGAGCAGTACACGCGCAACATGGCCACGGGCGCGTCCAACGCGCACCTCGCGGTCATCCTGATCGACGCGCGTCACGGCGTGCTCGTGCAATCGCGCCGCCATGCGTACATCTCCTGGCTGCTCGGCATTCCGAATCTCGCAGTGGCCATCAACAAAATGGATCTGGTTGACTTCGACGAGGCAGTCTACCGCCGCATCGAGAGCGATTTTTCCTCCTTCGCGCAACGGCTCGGCCTCCCCGCCTTCACGACGATTCCCATGAGCGCGCTCGACGGCGATAACGTTGTCGCCCGCAGCGTCAACATGCCTTGGTATACCGGCCCGACGCTGCTGGAACATCTCGAAGTGGTGCCCGTCGGAATTACCGCCGCGAATGAAAAACTCCGGTTGCCGGTGCAGTATGTCGTCCGGCCCGACTTGCACTTTCGCGGCTTCGCAGGCCAACTCGCGTCGGGTACGGTGCGTCCCGGCGACTCGGTGCTAGCCTTGCCATCGGGCCGGACCTCGCGCGTCAAACGCATAGCTCACTTCGACGGCGACCTCGCCGAAGCGCACGCGCCCATGAGCGTCTGCCTCGCGCTAGAAGATGAAATCGATATCAGCCGAGGCGATCTCATCACGACGCCCGATGCCCTGCCCCATGTCTCGCGCCGCTTCGACGCGACCCTCGTATGGATGAGCGAGCAGCCGCTCAAGCCGGGCACATCGTATTTACTCAAGCACACCACGCAACGCATCACGGCCCAGGTCCGCCGCTTGAATCATCGCGTGAACGTCAACACGCTGGAACACGACCTGCCCGCCACGCTCGAACTCAATGAAATCGGCTCGGTCGAAATCGAAGCGACCCGCCCGCTCTTCTTCGACGCCTATCGGACCAACCGCTGGACCGGTAGCTTCATTCTGATCGACCCGGTCTCAAATGCCACGCTGGCCGCAGGCATGATCGACGAACCGCGCCCCGAGGAGCAACTGGATTTCGAATTCAAGACCGGCCCCGTGACGGCCGAAGAACGCTACGCGCGCGCCGGGCACCTGCCGGTGACAGTGTGGCTGACGGCGCGCAACGAACTCGCCTCGCTCCTGGAGCGGAGGTTGTTCGAACGTGGCTGTCAGGTGCAGTCGCTCGCCGACGAGGTCGAGTCGCACTTACTGCCGAAGCTATCGCGGCTTCTCAATCGCGCTGGCTTGATCGTGATTTGTTCATCGCTCGATCCGTCGCCGGCCGGCGCCATCGCTTTCGCCCCCGATTCGCTGCCGACCAATGACTTCGCCGCAGTCGATCACATCGTCGCCGAATTGGACCGCCGCGGCATCTTCCTGGCGCCGGATTTCTCGTCAGCCGAAGGAATCTAGTCCGCCAGTGCGATAAGCTGGTCCGAACGCCTTGACCGGCTCGGTTCTGAGCCGCCAGGCGTAAGCCTGCGGTCTATAGCAATCCGGAAAATGCTCTAATTAACTGCCGCCGTCTTCCGCGCCCCATAATGCGAAGCGACATAGTCGTTCAACATCGTAATAAACTCCGCGACAATCGCATCCCCGCGGAGCGTACACTTCAGCTTCCCGTCCACATACACCGGCGCCACCGGCTCCTCAAACGTCCCTGGCAGAGAGATCCCAAGATTGGCATGCTTCGATTCACCGGGCCCGTTCACTACGCAACCCATCACCGCCACCTTCATCTCTTCGACGCCCGAGTAGCTCTCTTTCCAAACCGGCATCTGCGCACGTAGATAGGTCTGAATCTGATCGGCCATGTCCTGGAAAAACGTGCTGGTCGTGCGTCCGCAACCTGGACACGCTATTACTTGCGGAGTGAAGCTCCGCAGCCCCAACGACTGTAGGATCTGCTGGCTAACGATCACTTCATCGGTGCGGTCGCCATTGGGCAGCGGGGTCAGCGACGCGCGAATCGTATCGCCGATGCCTTCCTGCAACAGCACCGCCAGCGCCGCCGTCGTCGCCACGATCCCCTTCGCGCCCAGCCCCGCCTCGGTCAGCCCCAAGTGCAGCGCGTAGTCGCACTCGGCGGCCATATCGCGATACACCGCAATCAGGTCCTGCACATTGCTGACCTTCGCGCTCAGGATAATCCGTTCCTTGGGCAGCCCATAAGACTCAGCCGCGCGGCCCGAATTCACCGCGCTCGCCACGATCGCTTTCATCGTCACAGCCGCCGCATCCAGTGGCGTTGCACTCCGCGAATTCTCATCCATCATGCGCGTGAGCAGCGCCTGATCGAGCGAACCCCAATTGACGCCGATCCGCACGGGCTTACCGAATTCAATCGCGCACTCGATCATCGTGCGGAAATTGTCATCCGTCTTGCGGCCGATATTCACGTTGCCGGGATTGATACGATACTTCGCCAGCGCCCGCGCACAACCCGGATACTTCCGCAGAAGTAAATGACCGTTGTAATGGAAGTCGCCGATAATCGGCACCTTCACCCCAAACATCGAAAGCGCCTCGACGATCTTCGGCACCGCTCGCGCCGCTTCGTCCGTATTCACCGTGACGCGCACCAACTCAGAGCCGGCCTGCGCCAACGCCATCACCTGATTGACAGTTCCGGCCACGTCGGCCGTATCGGTGTTGGTCATCGACTGTACGACGATTGGATGCGCGCCACCCACCTGCACGCCACCAACCGCGACGGCAACGGACTTTCGGCGTGGTTGAATTGCCATATTAGTCTTAACTTTCGATTGTACCAAGCGCCTGCCACTCGTTAACGTGCGCTAAGCCACAATACAAAGCACCACGTATAGGTGGGAGCAAATCCTAATTGAGGGTATTCAGCGAATTGATTGGCATTCGAGACCGGTTCAAGATCATAATACGAATAGAAAGGAGCCTGCCTCGTGTCCCTGTCTCATCTGAAGTGCGTTGTCACCGGTCTCGAAGGCCGGGTTGCAACTGACCTTGTCCGTATGCTGACATCGCTGAATATGTCTGTAAGCCAATCTTCACAGATGGTTAGCGATGCCGACATGGTGTTCTGTCACCCTGATTCCATGTAGCCTTTGACCAGTCGGGTAACTGGCGCCAAGATTGTGGCCGTCGGCAACGAAGCCACTGAGGAATCCTGGTTAACCGCCCTGGAAAGGGGCGCTGCCGACTATCTGCCCATGCCATGCCAGCAGGCCGAATTAAACTGGATTCTCGAGTCACACTTCGGCTCCATTGTTCTTTCGGCCGCGTAGGCCGTTCCCGTTCCTCCCGATAGACGAACCCCGATTTCTGGCCTTGTAGTCCAGCCCGTCCGAGTTGTCGCTATTGCTCCGCCCGGCGTCTGTTTTACCCGGGCGTCATCCCCAATTCTGGAAGGACTGAACGACGTGAAAATCGTGTTCGCCTATACGTGTGTGCTTTATTTACCTTTTCGCGTTGGCCGCTCAACAAGCGCCAGCGCAGACCCTTGGCAATCTATCCGGCGAAGTAATGGGTGGCGCGCGAATTGGCGACTCGCGCTGGTCCGTTGAACTCCGCAATTTGACCGAACCGGCTTCCGGCCCCCCAGACCGCGCCTTCCTGACGTCTGACGGACGGTTCCAGATCGGCGTCAAATTCGGATCCTACGAAGTGACTTTGTTGGATCCAGAGCGGCGAGCGTCCAAGCGCGAGATCGTCTTTGTGAATGGCGGCCAGGGCCCCAATCAGGTCCGGATTCGCTTGGACGCAGGTGGAGCGGCCCGGCGCCCTACCGGCGTTATCTCGCTGCGACGGCTGGCGCACAAGGTCCCCAAGCCGGCGGCCCAGGAGTTCAAACAGGCCCGCCAGGACTGTGAAAGAAAACGCCTGCCACAGGCAGAAACTCACTTCATCAAAGCGCTGGAGCTTGACCCCCATTTTCTCGAAGCGGCCAATGACTTGGGAGCACCCTACTACCGGCTGGGACGCCATGTCGAGGCGCTTCGCCTATTCGAACAAGCTCGCGCGATAGACCCTGACTCTCCCGTCGTCTTGTCTAACCTCGCCGCATCGCTGCTGGCGCTGCGACGGCCGCTGGAGGCCGAGCCATTGGCGGCCAGGGCCTTGAAGTTCGACCCAACCGGAGTTCGCGTCCGTTACATCTATGCGTTGAGCAAGGCGGCTAACCACCGGGCCGATGCCGAGGCCGGTGATGGGTCAGCTTGGGAGTCCAATGCCAGTGGTCACGTGCCTGCTTGCTTCACCCTTTGCGATCCAGCGCCCAATCCAGGCGAAAACGAATTAGGCTAGTCCGCCGATCCATGAGCCCAGACTGAACGTTTCCGCAAATAGACTGCGATCACGACGCCTGTCGCGATCGGGATTCCCGCCAGGAACAGGAACATGCGCATCCCATAGAGAGTAGCGAACGGCAAATAGTGCGCGCCGACAAGGATCATTAGAGCCGGGAAAAACCAATTCAAGCGGTAGAGGCCTACGGGGGCCAGAAGCAGCATCGAAAACGGCAGCACAAACGCGACCTGTATCCCCAGGCTCGTGAACGGATTCTCTGTGCCCACGGATGCGCGGCGGGGCGACCAACGCAGCAGCATATGCGTGAGCGGAAAGATGAAGAATCCCCCGATGACGATGGTCAGGATCTTGGGCTGACCCACGTACCTGGCGTCGCCGATACCAGCCAGATTACGGAACTAACAAGCTGCCCCAAAACCAACCAATGTAGACAAATCGCATTTCTCGTTGAGCGTCCTGGACGTCCATCCAAAACCTCCGAAACGATTGGCGTGCCGCGGCTCGCTACGTTAACAGCCCCGCCGCGCTCACCTGACAGAAAGGATAACGGCTTCAATTTCCCTTTCGTTCCATCAAGGCGTCCGAGCGATGCTACTCGACGTCTCGCCATCGATCCCCTCAGGCGCATCTGGCGCTAGCCCTGCTCCACACTACCGAGGGAAACCGGCCGTCCCGCACTCTGCGGGCCTAGCAGCCCGCTGGCTGTGCTACGCTCACCCTCATGCGTATCGTAACTTCCCTCGCCCTCGTGGCGCTCTTTACCACCGGCGCGAGCTTCGCGCAGGATCTCACCACCAAGAAAAGCTTGAACCTCGCCGTCGCCAAAAAGATCGCGGCGGCGGCCGAAGCCGAAGCTCGTAAGAACAACTGGAACGTCGTCATCACCGTACTCGATGAAGGCGGTAATCTGCTCTATCTCCAGCGCATGGATGGCACGCAAATCGGCTCGGTCGACGTCGCCATCGCCAAAGGCGCGAGCGCCATCAAGTTCAAGCGGCCCACCAAAGTCTTTGAAGAAGCCGTCAAGGGTGGCCGCCACGCGATCCTCAGTCTGCCCGGTGCACTCCCGGTGGAAGGCGGCGAACCGATCGTCGCGGAAGGCAACATCATCGGCGCAATCGGCGTCAGCGGCGTTCAGTCGAGCGAAGATGGCATTATCGCGCGCGCGGGCGTCGCAGCCGTCAAATAGGCAGAGAGTACTATTGACAGGAAGTTCTTTGTCTCGTAAAGTCAAAGAGTGCGGCGACGGTCCTTCCTAGCTTTGGCTTCCGGTTCCCTAGTGGCCGCGCCAGCCGCAGTTGCAGGCTATGCAAGATGGGTTGAACCCGTTTCATTGCGGCTGGCCAGCCATCAGTGCCGACTGCCGGGTTTGATCCCGGGCCGGTCGATTCGTTTGTTGCACTTCTCCGATTTGCACGCTTCGCCTGTGGTCCCCAATTCGCTGATCGAATCGGCGATCGGCATGGCGCTGGAGTTGAAACCAGACTTGATCTGTCTGACGGGCGATTTCGTGACCGCTCGCTCCGGCTGGAATTCGGATTGGTATCGCAGTACACTCCGCCGCCTGGGTGACCGCGTACCGGTCTACGCGACGATGGGCAATCACGACGGAGGCTGGGCGCACAGCCGCATGAAGAATTCGCGGATTGTGCGTGATCTTCTGCGCGACGCCGGCATTCCTGTTCTGCAGAATCGCTCGGCGCTGCTTTCGGTGGCCGGGCAAGAATTGGAACTCGTCGGTCTAGGGGATCTTTGGGGCGGCGAGTTCATCCCGGAGCGGGCCTTTCCCTGCAGCCCAAGACGAGCGGACCGGCCTCGCATCGTCCTTTCGCACAATCCAGACACGAAAGACGAATTGGATGGCTGGCAGTGGGATCTCATGCTCAGCGGCCACACCCATGGAGGCCAGGTGGTCCTCCCGTTCATCGGTTCGCCTTGGACGCCGGTGCAAGATAAGCGTTACGTTCACGGGCTATTGCCTTGGAATCACCGTCAGATTCACGTCACCTGTGGCGTCGGCAGCGCGGGCGGCGTGCGCCTCAATTGCCCGCCTGAATTAGCTCTCCTTGAACTCACCGGTTACAGCGCCACATGAAATTGACGTAATCTAGTTCGGATGCCAACCGGAAGCTGCGTGCCATATCTGCGGGTGAAGGATGCGCGCGCCAGCCTGGACTACTACCATCGCTGCCTTGGCTTCCAAAAAGAATGGGAGCATCGGTTTGAACCCGGTGCGCCTCTCTGCCTCTCGGTCATGCGCGGCAACCTGCGCTTCTTCCTCAGCGAACATGAAGGCGACGGCCCTTTCGGCGTCTGCATTTATTGTCGCGTGAACGATGCGGACCGGCTTCATTCCGAATTCGCGATCAAGGGTGCCCTCGGGCTTACGCTAGTGAATGACAAGCCTTGGGGCAGAGACTTCTCCGTCGTCGATCTCGACGGCAACCAGATTCGCTTCGGAAGTGTGCGCCCCGACGCCTCGAAGGCTGCGTGAGAGGCGCACCCTTATGCACGAAATATCTTGGCAATAACGCGCCGTGCTTCAGCGTTGGCCGGCGATTGCACCAGCCAGCCTTGCCATTGGCGCCGCTGAATCTCGGCCGCCAACGGTGCATAGTTCACCGTCTCCCACTCGCGAACGAAGATGCAGTCCATTCGGTTCTGATGCCGCGCAAAGAAGTTGACCATATCGGCCCCTGCGTGGCGAACATCGGCGGCATCCATCGCGACGCCCACTAACTCGGGGTTAGTGCGCAGCATGAGTTCTTCCATCTCGAGCGCATTGCCGCCAAACTCCCCGCGCCCGTTCCGGTAACGCAAGCCCAGCTTTTTCGACATACACAAGCGCCCAGCCTCATTCAGCGCGATGCACTTGGCCGTCAACGCCTCGCGATTCAACCGCCCGTCGTAGCAAGTGCGGCCATTCAGGATCAGGCGCTCGGCCCCCAGTTTCGCCGCCGCCCCCGCCACGCGTTCGATCAACTCGCGCGGAGGCAAACCGGTCTTGGGATCATAGCCATCCAAACGAATCTCGACGCCCACCAGAGGCCCATCGGGTTTACCAGCCGCAGCGGCATCGTGCGACAGCACCAAGCCGGAATATTTGAACTTCGCCGCCCCCGCCCCCATCGCCGCCACTTGAATCGACGCGGCTCCCGCACCCCACGCGCGCGCCGCGCCCAAGGCTATCGCAGAGCAGAGTTCACGCCGGCCGATTCGCACGCTTCCAGCATACCGTCCTTGACTCCCAGGCCCCCTTCACGCTACCGTGTGGGGGCGAATGAAGAGACTCCTCATCAACTGGCTCATCAGCGCCGTCAGCCTGATGATCATCGCGCACCTCATCAAGGGTTTCATTGTAACCAGCTTCCAATCGGCGCTCTTCGCCGGCATCGTCTTCGGCCTCGTCAACAGCACCCTGGGCTTCGTCCTGAAAGTAGTGTCGTTCCCCTGGATCATCCTCACGCTAGGCCTCGCCTCGTTGGTAATCAACGCGTTGATGCTGATGCTCGCGGACTATTTCGTCGACGGCTTCTCAGTCGATGGTTTCCTGCCGGCGTTCCTAGGCTCAATCCTGCTGAGCATCTCCAACTTCATCCTCCGCGCCGTAGTGCCTGACGGCAGCGGGAGTAAGAACGCCAAAGGATAACTTACTCTACTCTTTTGATTGATATAGAGATGCCCAGCAGCACCAAACAGGGAGCGACCGAAGGCACCGAATGGATCGTGGCGGCGAAGCTTCCCACGCGTGAAGTCGAATTCGCGCGCAACTCCACGAGCCGTGCTATCCCAACCGGAGTCCGAAGCCTTGGACCGGATAACCGCGAAGCGACTCTCGGGCAGCTATTCGACTATCTGGCATCGGTTCTGGAAGTGCGGCCGGTTCTGCTCAAGACATCGGGCGCGGTGAGCATCACTGCGTCGGCCGAGGAACTGGAACGAATCTCAGGCCACCCGCTGGTCAAGCGCATCGACCCCAACCGCCGTCTCAGTCTCCGCCGCGCTTAAGACGCGCCTCAATGCGTCAAAGCATACAAAATGTAATTCACCCCAATCTTATACGCCATCGAAGCATACTTCTCCGGATACTCCGGCAAATCCGCCCACTCCCACGCATCGCCCAGATCCATGTTGAAGCAAATCGCCACCTCCACACGGCCGCGCCCATCGACGATCGCCCGGAAATGCGGCTCCACGCCACCGCGCTCGATCTGATCCCCATGCACCACCTGTAGCCCCGGTACACGATACCGATGCGTCAAGTCATAGGCGGTATGCAGGATCGAATCGCTATCGGCCAGTTCCACCACTTCGTGCCCCGGCAGCACCTGATTGATCCCCGCCATGAAACTCGACCATTCGCGTTCATTGTGGAAGTCGTCCACCATCAATGACCCGCCCCGCGCGAAATACTGCCGCAACCGCCGAGCATGCGCGTCCGTCAGCGACCAGTCCCCAACCCCCACCGCATAGATCCAAGGCCAATCGAAAATTTCATCGCTATCGATATCCACGACCTCTTCCACACTCCGTGCATGGACGCGAGTCAACCGCCGCAAGCCCTGAATAAACTGCCGCTCCGACTTATTCGCATCGACGCCCCAACGGCTGCCTCGCCGCCACCCGCCGCGATCACGGCCCGACTGGTATCGGAGCCGCGCAAACGCAAACTCGGTCTTCTCCCAGGCATCAGGCGGATCGTCCGCCGGATTCTGCATCTCGCGTTCATACTTCGCCCATCGCCGTCCCCCGCCCTGGCTTTGACCCCAAACCGCCGCCGCCACCGCGGTCAACAGTCCAAGCACCACCCCGGCTTTTACAACCCGCCAGCCCGGCCACATATCGATCTTGATTGTATCCGCTTAGTAGGACCTTAGGAGTAAAAGAACTAAAGTACTCAGGCAAACCTCCGATTCCTAACCGGGTAGCCCGACCCTAAGCTGAGGATAGCTATGCGTGCAAACTCATTTCTCGCGCTGTATTTGTTGGCGGCCGGCGCCGGATGGACACAGGATGTCTCCATTGATGGCCGGCTCCATGACGGCTCGGCGGCGGCAGAGAAGGACAGTGGTGGCGAACGCCAAGCCAGATCGCAGCCGGCAGCGCCCAGCCTCGCCGTGGCAGACCTTGAAGCCGCTCCCGAATTCGGCCTTCCCCCGCTCGAAGCCGAAGCCCTGCCTCTGCGCCAAGTGCGCGTAGCACGCCGCGTCGGTCGCGTACGGTCTCTCTCCACCGATGGCATTGAAAAAGGCGCATGGACCGCGCTGCCCGACGGCCGATTCGTCTGGCGGCTGGCGATTCGTTCGCCGGAAGCCGCCCAGCTTCGCGTCCACTTCACGGGCTTCCAGACCGGCTCGGGTAAGGTCTGGATCTACTCCGATAACCGCGACGAAAAAGTGCAGGAATTCAGCGGCCAAGGGCTTTTCGGCGATGGTGATTTTTGGACCTCGACCGTGTCGGCCGAGCGCGTCACCATTGAATACCTCGCCGAAAACGGCCTGCGCCAGGATGAAATTCCTTTCCAGATTGCCGAAATCGGGCACTTGTGGGAGCCCGGCTCTGTCGTCGCCACGCAATCCGCTAGAGTCGAAAGCCGTCTGTCGCTCGTCCAGTCCGCCGCAGGCGGCGCAGCCACTTCCGGCTTGAGTCTCGCCGCCGTGTCTAAGGGCCCTGGACGCGAAATCGCCGGGTGCCATTTGGATGTTGCCTGCTTCCCCGAATTCCGAACCATAGCCACCGGCGTCGCACGCATTCTCTTTTCTGACCAGGGCGGTGTCTATTCTTGTTCCGGCGCGCTCGTGAATACCAAGAGCGGAAACGGCACGCCGTTGTTTCTAACCGCCAGCCACTGCATAGACAATGAAGCTTCAGCCCGCAGCGTCCAGGCCAACTTTTTCTATGAGTCGGACACCTGCGGCGGTGGACTGCGCCAAGTCGAAGACGTACTCGGCGCGAATTACCTGATCAGCGAGACTTTCTCTCGCGGGGACTATAGCCTCATCCGTTTGCTCGGGCTCCCTAAATCGTCCGTCTACTTCTTCGGTATCACGACGGATGAGCCCGCCATTGGAACCAAGCTAACCGGTATCCATCACCCCGAAGGCAGCTACAAACGCATCAGTTTCGGACCCCGCACTCCAGATGAGTCCATCGGCGTGAGCGACGGCACGGGTATCTTCGTGTCGCCGGCGGACCGTTACTATCAGGTGGATCAGCGTGAAGGGCGCACCGAAGGAGGTTCGTCCGGTTCCCCGCTCTTGAACCCCAAGAAACAACTGATTGGTATTCTCTCGTCCGGCCCCGTCTTCTCCGGCAGCGAAGCCGAGGACGAAGTGCTCATGTGCCTGGCCGACAAGGTTATCGATCAGTACGGCCGCGTCTCAAAAGCGTGGCCGAATCTCGAGACTTTTATCAATGACCTTCGCCCTGGCCGCATGGCGCTCCCGCAAGCCGGAGACAAATTTACCTCGAAGAAGGTGAAGTTCCAATGGAGCCCCGGTGTAGGTGTGACTGAGTTCCGGCTTCTGGTTGGCAAGAGCAATGGCGGGGCCGAATACGCCGACGTCAAACTGCCCGGCAGCGAATCTTCCTACACCACGGAGAACCTTCCCGAAAACGGCAGCCAGATCTTTGGACGCCTCATGTCCAATGTCGATGGCAAGTGGGAGATCGCAGATTACGCCTATCTCGCATCGTCCGGCTCACCCGCTCGCGCCGCCCGGCTCCAGTCCCCCGCAGTCAACGCTCAACTGGATTCTTCCCAAGTCGAATTCAAATGGGACGAAGGCAGCAACGTCTCGGAGTACATGCTTTACGTCGGCGCCAGCCCGGGCGGGATCGAATTTGCCCGCGCCAACGTCGGCAAGCAGACCTCAACCGTCGTCCGGAACCTGCCGGGCAACGGCCAAAACCTGTACGCGCGCCTTTTCTCCCGGCTTTCAGGCGGCTGGACCTATAGCGACGCGATCTATCGGGCAGCCGACACACAGGCCAAGACCTTCACGCTCAAGATCTCAAACCGGCTCGCCTATCCTGTCGCGGTGCTGGTGAACGAGAGGGTAGTGATGAGCGTTCTCGGCGGCAGCACCGCAGAGCAGTCGGTGCCTCGCACCGCTCAGGTCACCGTCGAATGGCGTTTGGTTCGCCCCCTCCACCCCGACACCAGACTCCCGTTGGGTGACAACCTCGGCGCCACCTTAGCCACGGTCACGCCAGCCGATTCACTCTCCTTTGAGATCGACAACGCCGTCAACGGCTCGCTCTACTTCACCCCGATCGTCAGCAACTCGACGGCGAACCAGTCGTTCAACGTGGAAGTGAACAACGGCACACCCAGCCGTGCCGCCCTCGGCGCCATTGCAGCGCGAACGCAGAACGCAGGCCTCGGCTATCATCGCGTCCAACTCAGCGGCAGCGTGCGTGCCTACTACGGCCTCGCAGGCTATAGCGGCCCCTACGTCGAAACCGCCGGGGTCGCCGCCAGGCTCGAGGACGAAACGGGTATCGTACGGATCGATCTCTCCCTGCCGGCCCAGCCATAAAATAGCTCCCCCGGACGGGGGACTGTTGGCGCGGACTCGTCTCGCTTCAGGAATCGGAATAGGGCGTCGTCGCGATTCGGTCATGGACCCGCCGCAATCGGATTTCCGGTCGACGTCTGCCGCCAAATCGCATTGGCTCCCTGCTTGTCCGTCATGACCGTGTAGATGGTGCTCCACCCCGACCATCCATCTGAGTAGTTGCGAACGCGCTCAAAACCCATCGCCACAGCGTATAGATACGCCAAGCTCGAACGCCAGCCGCTGCCGCAATAAAAAATCACTTCGCGCTTGCTGCCGGGAATCAACCCACGCTTCGCCCAAAACCGCCGGATCTCGTCCACCGGCTTCAGCGTGCCGTCGGAGTTCTGATAAATCGCGGCGCTATCGTCGGCATTCTCGAAATGCACCGCGCCGGGAATCCGTCCCATGCGATCCAGGTAGTCGTATCCACTGACCCGCCCCAGAAATTCATCGCGGCCTCGAACGTCGGCAAATAACGCCTTGGAGCCACGGCTTCGAACATGTTCCATAGTCGCTAAAGCACCGTCGCGCACCTTCGCACTGAAGAGTGTTGCGGCCGGTTCGTTGCTCCGTGTCTCGCCAGGATAGCCGGCCCGCAGCCAAGCCGCATACCCGCCGTTAAGAATCTTCACCTCATGAACGTGGGCGTAATGAAGCACCCACCACACTCGCGCCGCCGCGATGGTCTTTGCGCCGTACACAACGACCGTCGTGCGAGGTCCAATGCCAAGCTTGCCGATCACGGTGTGAAGTGCGGAAACCGGCAGCAGCCGCCACTGCGGGTATCCGTTTTCCAAAGTATCGGTATCGATGTGTATCGCACCTGGAATGTGCCCGGCGCCGTATTCGACCGCAGCCTTGCCCTGCGACCAACTCGCCTCAAGAACGACAAGATCCTTCCGCCCGGCTTGCCCCATCAGCCATTCACAAGAAACGATGGGCTGAGCCACGGATTGGCCGGGCAGACCGAGTAAGCAACCCGCCAGAACCAGCCAATACCGTGGCACGGCAGGCTAAAACGGCACGTCGTCATCGCTGACGCCCTGGTCCCCAAATGGATCCGGACCACCCTCCGGCGGCGCCGCCGGAGCCTGGCGAGGAGGCCGCTGCTGCTGTTGCGCACTTCGCGGCATCGACACCGGACCGCTGCCGCCGCCCGCCGCTTCGCCATACCCGCCCCCGCCCGAAGCGCCGTATCCGCCGCCCTCACCGCCACCTGCATCGTCACGGCCGCCCAACAGAATCACGTCGTCAGCCACAACCTCGGTCGAGTACTTCTTGTTCCCGTCCTTATCGTCGTAGGAGCGCGTCTGCAGCCGCCCCTCGACATAGACCTTCTTGCCCTTGGTCAAATAGTTCGCGACATTCTCAGACCGCCACAAGACGATATTGTGCCAATCGGTCTCTTCCTTCCATTCGCCGGTCTGCTGGTCCTTCCAGCGCCGCGAGGTCGCGATCGAAAAGGTCGTACGGGCGGCCCCCTGCGGGGTGAAACGGGTCTCGGCGTCTTTGCCGAGGTTCCCAAGCAGAATGACTTTGTTGACGGAACGCGATGCCATTTGAGGTTGTCCTTGCCTTAATGTTGCAGCCTACCACAATAGGCCTTTGAATAATCGTGTACATCGTCCCGGCGTAGCATCTCTTCTTCGGTCAACCACGCGTAGTCCGAGTGCTGATCCTCGGGCAGTTGCAATTGTTCTGCGCCGGCCTCGATCAGATAGGCCAGGACGACATAGTGCGTGCCAAACCTCGGGTCGCCCGTGAAGTTGTCCGGGTAGAGATGTTCGAATACCCCCACGAAGCTGGCCCGATCGATGTTCAGTTCCACACCCAATTCATCCACGGTCAGGCGGGCAAACGCCTCTCGCCTTGTTTCGTTCTTTCCCAACCGGCCGCCAGGCACAAACCAAAAGCCCTGTGCGGGGCGATTGCGCCGATAGCCCACCAGCACACGGCCTCGCCGGTCCCGCACGATTAGATCAATCGAAACGAGGGGTGTAAGTTCTACAACCGTACAGTATATTTCGGGTGGCAGGAGCACCTGTGTACTCTCCTGTTCGTTTGTTATCGAAATGAGCTCGAAGGTCATCACTATAGTAGTGCGCCCAGCTCCTCTAAAATCGCACGCGCAATTGTAATTGGTTGCGAATCGCGTGGACCGCCTTGCAAATTGTAATCGCCCTGTACACGTTTCCACTGGTCGTGCAGGCCGGTCTGAATCTGGATCAGCTGAGAGTCTTCGATCGCCTCGCCGTTTCGAAAATTGAGTTCACAAGCGTATACGCGCCCAGGGCGATCGGGATTCCACAACGGCACGCCAAACTTCCGGCAGATCAACGGGCGATGCGGGTAGATTTGGCACACCCCGTCCAACAACGCGGGACAGGCGAGCCTCGCGCCGGCAGGAGGCAGACTACCCCAAGCCTCTGGTTCGCCCTGCTGCGCGACCAGACGTTGCCGGTCGTTAACATACTGGCTCGCTTTCGTCCGGATGCGCTCGGCATCTCCCGGCGCCAGGGTCTGCATGCCCTGCCAAATGCGCGCGGCTTCGGGTTCTGTGATCTGGAACAGTTGGTGACAGCAATCCGAGCATCCGGCTCGGCAACCGATCCGGCTGCCGTGTAATTCGCGGTTTCGGGCAAATTCTTCGTCCCAGGCGACGAGCACGGCATCGTAAGGCTTAGGCATTCGTCGCCTCGCCGTGTACACGGAAGTGAATTTTGCTTTGGACCGCTGTTTGCTCTTGATCTTTCAACCTGTTCCGTCATAATACCGTTAATTGACTTCGCGCGCGAGGGGGTGGGTTCCTCGGCCGATGTGATAGTGTCTCTGACGGATGGAAGAAGAACTAGAACAAGAGAAAGGCGCGTTGATCCACCAATGCATGGAGCGAGGAAAGTTGGCGTAGCGATTTTCATGGGGGCGGTTACGGCCAGCGCCGTGGCGCAGGTGCCGATGCTTCCGACCGGCGGAGTGGTGCGGCTGCAGAACACGGATTTGGCCGTGCTCGAAGCGGGTGAGGCTCGCAACGACCTGCCCTGTACCGTCACTCCCGAAGAGAAGGCATTTCTCGGTTTCGATCTCCGCTTCCACGCCGGCTATGACGTCGCGATCCCTCTGCGCGAACTCGCCGGGACTGAGAATCTGCTCACTATCCTGTTCCGGGTCGCGCCCAAGTCGAACCCGTCGGATCAACACTATTTTCTCCAACGCATCAAAGTACCGGTCGTCGCCGAAGACGCCAAGGGCGAGGCTTCGTTGCAAGGCGCCTTCGACGTGGGTGAGGGCGACTATCGGGTGGACTGGCTCATCCGCGATCGTGCCGAACGCGTCTGCTCCTCCAGTTGGCAGTTGGAAGCCTCGTTGCCTACCCGCGATAAACAAGTGGCCCTGTCGATTGCCGCCAACGCGATTGAGCCATTGCGCCCCGAACAGTTTCAAGAAGAGGCTCCGGTCGAGCGCAACGCCACCGATCCGGCCCTGAACATCAAGCTGCTGGTAAATTTCGCGCCGCAAAAGGCCACCGCGTCGTCGTTGCGGCCGCTAGATACGATGGCGCTGGTTTCGATACTCCGGCAGTTGTCGCGCGAACCGAAAATCGGCAAGTTCAGCGTGGTAGCTTTCAACCTCAATGAGCAAAAAGTTGTTTACCGTCAAGCCAACACAGACCGGATCAATTTTCAGGAACTGGGCGAATCGCTCAACTCACTCAACCCCGGCACTATTAGACTGGCACAATTGTCGGACAAACACTCCGACACCCAATTCCTGGCCAATCTGATCAGCTCGGAGGCGGCGCGAGGCGACAAAAACCCCGATGCGCTCGTCTTTGCCGGCCCCAAAGCTATGCTTGAGTCCAACGTCCCGGAAGAACATCTTCGCCAGGTTGGCGAATTGAACTTTCCGGTGTTTTACATGAACTACATCTTGAACCCGCAAGCCACTCCATGGCGTGACGCCATTGGGAACGCCGTCAAGTTCTTCAAGGGCCAGGAGTTCACCATCAGCCGCCCGCGTGACTTGTGGTTCGCCGTGACTGAGATGGTGTCGCGCATCGTGAAAACCCGAAACGGGAAACAGGTCGCAGTAGTCCAACCTTAGTAGAAGCCTACCCTCGCGGTTGGGCGTATACTTGAAGACAGGTGGGCCTTCATGAAGTCGATTTTTCCTCTGCTTTTATCGTTGCCGGGCCTCTTGGCCGGTCAGAACGGTCCAAAGATCCTGGGGCAGAAATCCCCACCGATGCGTCTGGCGCCTTCGGTGCACACGCCGCCAAGCGTGGTGGACCGCATGCTCGAAGCCGCAAACCTGAAACCAGGGGAAACTCTTTATGACCTGGGCTCCGGCGACGGCCGCGTCCTGATTGCCGCCGCTCAGAAGTTCGGAGCTAAAGCCGTCGGCATCGAGATTTCCAAAACATCGGTTGACTCCACCAGCAAGCGAATCAGGGAACTCAAGCTCGACGACAAGGTACGAGTGATCGAGGGCGACATCATGGCGGTCGAACTCTCTGGAGCCGACGTCGTAACTCTCTATCTCCTCACCAAAAGCAACGACATGCTTCGCCCGTTACTTGAGAAGCAACTCAAACCCGGAGCCCGGGTCGTCTCGCACGACTATGCGATTCCCGGCTGGACGCCGTCCCGTGTCGAAACGGTCACCGCTCTCAAGCGCGACCATCAACTCTACGTCTACGAATTCCCTCTTCCGAAACGCTAGAAGCTGCCGCTCCGAGCCGCCAAGCGCAAGCTTGCGGTCCCAAAGTGGACGATGGTCGAATCGGGTGTAGGGCAAGATTCATCTTGCGGCGGGATTCATCCCGCCGACTGGAGTTTCTACATTTTTTCAGGCCGCCGCAGCTTGAACCAGAACTTTCTCGGTGATTTCGAAGCCGAATGGTTCGAGCAATGTAGGTAGTTGAGCCATCTCCTTGCGTAGGAGTGTGATCAGATCCAAACACGATGGCCGC
>JAYUSQ010000329.1:0-8938 GCA_043755595.1 Acidobacteriota bacterium
TCATCCCGTTTGAAATCGCACGAATATTTCTTTGACGCACCTTTTGGGTACGCAAACCACAATATGGGGCGTGATTCAAATGGCACCTGGTGACACGACCGTTGGGTCTACCCCTGTTTGGACAATGCGGTTGCCGGCTGGTCACCTCACCTGGCACCGTTGTCCCCTCTTAGGTGACTCTGACTTCAACCTCAACCACATATTCGCAGCCGTCGCCGGTCAGGCGGGGCAAGGCGATGCGGGTTGAGGACGAGGCGAGCCTCGCGAGGGCGCGCCAATCGAGGGTGACCTGCGTGGTCCCCAGGTCGTCGTCTGCACTCAGGGTGTCGATCTCCTTCGCACTCGCCATGATCATCAGAAACTCTTCCGGATCTCTGACTTGCAGAGGCGCTAGGTCAAAACGTTCTTCCGTTCCCTGATCGACGTCCTCATAGCGTTTGCTGGTGACTGCTTTCTCCTGACCATTGGCACTGGCGAAGCGGATGGTGAATTCGAGCTCGTCATCGCCCGGGCCATCCGTCGTGTTCAGACAACGAAACCGGATCGGCTTGATGGTCACCGCGCGGCCTGGCGGCAGAGCCGCAGGCAAGTGTTGGACGACTTGCGTGAGCCGACATCGGATGCCGTAGTGATCCGAGAGATCCTTCCCCTCCCGAGACTGAATCACGAGCACTTCACCTTCGGCGAAGTCTCCTTCAAAGAGCAGCCCTTTCCAAGTGAAGAAGTAGTCGAGACGTTGCGAGGTGGCTCCGAAACGCTCGGGATCATTTGCGCCGCGATCGGGATTCCCGTCATTGAAAGCGGAGATGGTGCCTTTGTCGGTCTCGCTGGTCGCATCCTCGTGAGCGCGATGCTGGCCATCCGGCAAGTGTATGCGAGGCTTCATGTCGACGCCGGGCGACAGCTCGTTGTGAAGAAGATCGAGAAGGCCTTTATGATCCGGATCATAGGCGTCGACGTTGAGATCGCCCATCAGCAACGCGGGACAAGCGGCGTCACGGCAAGAGCGGATGAACGCCGCCATATGACGAATCTGCTGGCCAAGCGCGTCCTTCGCATCATCAACGCCGACGATCGGCGTCAGGTTCTGCGTGTGGCTCAAGAAGATGTCATACTCGCATGGATGGCCTGGAGGACGAATGCGCGCGTGCAACACGCCCTTGAACGACAAGGCATCTTCACCCGCGCCCTGATGGTAGATCGAGCGGCTCGAGGTCGAGATCGGGTGCCGGCTGAGCAGCATCAATCCGCCGTTGAGCGGCGCATCCTTGCCTTCGAGTCCGCCGAGAATGCCGCCAACGACGGTGCCGATCGGGCCGAATGTGGAACCGGCCGCCGCGCCTGCGGCGATGCCACCGAGAATCGCTGCGCCGCGGACGCCGTCCGATCCCTGCGGGCCCTCCATCGTGTACGGATAAATGCTATCGAGCTCGTCGCGAATCTTGTCGCGATCGGGGCCGTGCCACATCTCGCTGAGTCCGACTATGTCGGGTTGATCGGTGCGGAGCACGTCGATCAGCTTGCGCAACGCCGCGTCGCGATCCTTTCCTTTGTACGGAGGGATGTGATGGAACAGGCCCATGTTCTGCGCCTGAAACCGTAGCTGGACGGCATGGGTCAGCGAAGCGACGGCGGGGCCGGTGTGGCGTTCGCGCTGGTGGATGTCGTGCATGAGCGAGTGGCCCTGGTGTTTGATGACGTAGCGATTCTGCTGCCAGGCAACGCGCGCGTAGGGGTTGTCGAAGCGGGGATGCTCGTTATCGGAAACCTGGACGCCCGCGTAGCGGACCTGATCGTCGTCGTAGTGCAGCTCGAGGCGCGATCCGCCGGGCCGGTCGTAGCTGCACTCAAAGTCAGAGGGGTGCCAGTGGAGTCCGTTAATGTGTATGCGCGCGTTGACCACGCGCTCTTTGAACATCTCGTATGATCCGAATTCGTCGGCGTTGCCGATTTGGATGATGAAGATGTTGCGCTTGCCCTTCGCGACGATTTCCTTCTTGGCCCAATCGCCTTCGGTGGTGACGACGGGCTTTTGTCCGGAATAGAGCGCGATGTATCCACCGCCGCCATCTTTCGCTTTGCCGAAGATCCATGCGCCTGAGTCGACGTTGGAGTTGCGCGAACGCACGGGTGTCCGCGAGGGAATGTGGCGCGCCGGATTCGCCGGCGGCGGATCGGGATCGAAGGCCTCCATCGGAAACCACGCGTGCGTGCGATGGCCGAATAACGCCAGTTGAAACGCCTTCGGATTGTAAGCGAGGATCGCCGCGTTGCCCATCTGCATGACGCGAGGCTGGGTGATGGAGCCCGTCCACCAATCGGGCCCGTCGGAATCGGCGGGCAGCAGGGTGATGTCTTTATTGAGCAGGCGGTTGCCGGCGATGGCGCCTCCGATGAGACCCGCGGGTCCGCCGAGGGCGGCTCCCAGGAGTCCGCCGCCGATCGTTCCGGCGATTTCGGCAATGCTCTCGTCAATGCCTCCACCTGCGGAGGGATGGCTCGTGAAGACGGTCGCGCACATGCTCAGCGTCGCCTGGCAGTTGTGGCCCTGGAAGCTCAGTTGACCCGAACGGTGATTGAGGACGCTCGAGAGCATCGCGTCGCGATTGCGATAGGTGTAGAGATTCCCGCGCGTGTACGCGGAGCCCTCGGTGATGATCGACAGCGAATCCGCGATGTCGCCGCTCGAGGAGAACGGATTGCCGAGCAGCGGCGCGGCGATGGGTCCGGCGGCGATGTAGCCGAGCACGCCCACACCGCTCGACGCGCCGGCGGCGAGGGACAGCTTCGGAAGAATGTCGCTGTACGGTTTGGTCTTTTCCAGTCCGTAGGTGTCGACGAGCTTCTGAGTCCCGGCGACGACGTCTTTCGCGAACCAAGCTCCGCGGCTCCACCAGCGCAGGATGTCTTCTTCGCGATCGAAGCCCATGCCATATTCGCCGCCTTCCTGAAGCTCGATTGAGACGCGCGACCGGTCGACGGCGCGGCGCGGTTTGAACTGGCCGATGGAGAGGAGCACCTCGGGCACGTCGTAGCGGCGCGAGGTGACCAATCCGGCGCCCGAGAGTTCGCCATCGTCGACGAAGATGCCGTTGCGCGTATGGAAGAGGATCTCGATCACATCGCTGACCGATTGCTGCCAGCCGCAATTCTTGTGTTTGAAGTGCGCGCGTCCGGCGCCCACGCCGAAGTTGCCCGCATGGTTGAAACGCGCGAGATCGAAGACCATCAGGTCGAGCACCATTACGGCGCGGCGGCGGATCTGTTCGTCGAGACAGAAGTCGGCGAGGTTGAGGAGGGCGGTGAGGTGTTCGTCGTAATAGCCGGGTGCGTTCCACTCGCTGAATCCGAAATGGAGACGGTCGTCGAGCCAGCGGACGAGGCGATCTTTCGCGCGCGACATCCGCATCCTGCCGGTGAAGTCGAGGTAGAAAGACGCGGGCTTCGAGCGGAATGCCTCGCCGGCTTTGAAGACCTCGCGCGGGAGTAATTGCCCGGCGAGGTACTCGGCGGTGGCGAAGAGGATCTGGTGATTCTCCGACCAGTACTGCATCTCGTACTGATACTGCGTGTCGTCGCGATCGCGATCCTTGTCCTCGACTGCTTTCTTGTCGCGCACGAGGTCGGCGACGTTTTTGTCGCGGCGCTTGTCGCGCCAGCCGGGTTCGGACATCGCTCGCAACGGCTCGTCGTGCCAGTATTTGAAACCGAGCAGGGCCTTCGTGATCGCGGCCTGAGCGTCTTCGTCGAAGTCCGGATCGATGGGGATGCGATCGGGATGTTTGGGGTCGCGCTGGCGCTCCGGTCTCAGCCAGGGAGCATCCATTCCGGGTGGCAGCGCGCCGAACAGATAGACCAGGCGGAGATAGATGTTGAGACCGAAGTCCGCATTATCGAGCAGAAGTCGCTGGTCGCCGAGGTCGCCGACGGTCGTGGTCCAGTAGTCGCGTTTGCTGATGCCGGCTTGCTTCCAATCGAAGAGCTCGGCGCGACGTTTGGGATAGCGGCTGGCGAGCTCGATGCGCGCCAGCGCTTCGTAGATCCTATGCGGCGGATCGGACTTCAAAGGCGTGAGCGGCTTCGATCCATGCGTGAGCGCCGTGCAGCTATGCACAGTCGGCGGCTGGTAACGCAGGATGTCGCAGACGGTTGTGATCGTGTAAAACCGGTCCTCGTCCTTCTTGCTCCAGCCGCGCTCCTTGATCCACCCGGGGTGTTTCAGATAGGCGCGGCGGACGACATGTTCGAGGAAGCAGTCCTTACGCCGCTCCACCTTGACTTGGAAAGGATGCATAACGTGGCTAAGCGGGATCCTCCTCCACCCAAGTGCCACTGTCGGCGGGCTCTTCCTTCCAGCTCGGCAACTTGCCGTCGGTGCGCAGCGTGACCAACGTCGTGGGGAGACGGACTTCCCACGGATCGCCGTAGGGCGTCTCGCTACCGGGCACGGCGTCGCGCTCCTGGATCTCCTTCATGATTGGCAGGTAGGTTTCGCTGGTGATATCGAGTGGATCTTTGCCATCCCAGATCTCGCCGGTTTCGAGATAGTGCGCGACGGCTTTCTCGAAGCCGGGACGCACGGGCACGGTAACACGCGCTTCCCCGGCTTTGAGAAAGTCCTTGAAGAGCGGGTCGACTTCATCGATGCGCATTTTGAACAGCCAGAAGAATTTGGTGCCCCAGAAGTACGGGTAGAAGAGATAGATCATCTGTTCCCATTCGAAGGCTTGTTCGAAGAAGCGGATGAAGGCGCCTTGGACGGCGGCTTCATTGAGCTTGATCTGGACGTAGCCTTGCGGGCTGAGCTCGACTCCGCCGAAGATGTCGAAGTGCTGATAGGTGAAAACGCTAATGCAGGACTTCTTGAGCTCTTCCTTGATGATCTTCTTGTTCTCGTCGGGATTCTGCGCGAGCGAATCGATGCGGGTGGCGGCCTGGAGGTTGGCGAGTCGCTCTTCGTACTCGGCCAGCCGTTGCTGATAGGCGCGGAGGATCGCGTCGTGGATCCGGGACTGCCAGGCTTGCAGCGCGCGTGACGTCCGCACGCAGGTGACTTCGACGCTGATCGAATACGCCTCCACTCCAAAGGACGTGAAGGAAATCGGAATGCTTGTCACCTCGTTGTTCAACGACAGAGGCCATCCATTGGGGTTGACGCTGGTATCGGCGCGAATCGCGGCGGTCCCGACCGTGACTTCGACATGCCAATTCGACGCCCCAGCCCACGTGTTCAATTTATGGTGTACCCAACCGGTACTGGCTTGGTAGCCGTCAGGCAGTGGCTGTTCCACGGCAAGGGCCGCGTTGGTGGTCGGATTGGGGTTGCGGCTCGCGAATGTCTTCGACACCGTCACCCATAGCTGCGGAGGCGGCTCGATGCCGGTGGCGCCATAGGATGCGGCCAGATTGGAATAATTCCCTTCATTGATGTTGTCGATGCCCAGCGTGAACGGCGCCGGTTTGATCAGACCCATTGCGGCCGGCGAGTTGCCGGTGATCGCCTGCTGGACGAAGGCCGCGGGTTCCGGCACCATGATGTCGAACATCAATCGCCGGCCGTAGTTGAAGACCTGGCCGCGGAGCACTTTCTCCACCCACTGATATACGCCCGTGACGTTGGTGGCTCCAGCGACGCTGTTGTCGAACGCGTGATTGGTCTTCTCCTCGAACTCGCGGAGCTTTCGAACAGTGACCTGCTTCTTCACACGTTCGGTGACCTTCGAAGCGGAGCGCGAGGTGACCTCGCGGCTATAGTTCGAGGCCTGCCGCGATGATTGCGACTGCGATCCGGCGACGGGGGAGTCGGTTCCGCCCTGGAACTCGAGCATGGGTCCGTAGGACGGCGAGAAGGCGTTGCCGGATTTGAGATTGCCTTCAGCGGTCACGGTGTTTTCGGTCTCGTTCTTCAGTTCGAAGCGCTCGGTGGATTGGAGGTCGCGTTCTTCTTCTTTGGTGTTTTCGGTCTCGACAACGGTGGTCTCTTCGGTGGTCTCGAGCCGGCGGACGGAGCGCTCGCTGGTCTCGCCTTTGAGGATGTTCTCGATGTAGGCGACTTCGCCGCGCTCGTAACGAAGCAGTTGGTATTTGACGACGAGCAGGTCCGCCATGCCGACTGGTTTGATGAAGCCGTGAATGGCCGGCATCGGCGGCGGGAAGGGTGCGATGGCGGGCGCAGGCGCGACGAAATCGAACGCGAGCTTTGTGGCATCGGGTCCGCCGAAGGCCGGCGCGACGGCGGCGCGTTCGGCGGCCAAGGCCTGGTATGCGCGGTTCAACTCGGATCGCAGCGCATTGACCGCCGTGGGGGCCGATGTCGCAGTCAGATCGATTTTGAGTTCGCGGAGAAGGGCGTGGCTGGCCGGCTGAAACTGCGCGACAGCCTCCGGCTTGAGGGTAAGCATTGGCCTTTGCTCAAGGTGTAAGGAAGAGATGGGTATGGCTTCCGCTTGACTCCCTGTCCTACTCACCAGGTTCAGGAGACGGGCGAAGAAGCCGTCATTCCGGGGTAGGATTGCGGCTCGCGCCGTTTGGACGGGCGCGCGCGCGGTGGTCTGCGCGAAGGCATCCGGCGAGATGCTGGTGAGTTCCGCCAACGCTCCCTCGAGGGCGGTCACGTGCTTCTCCGCGTTCGACGGACCGGTGTTCGGTGCGGGCGGCGCCGAGGGTTGAGTCTTGCGCTGTTCGAGCGGCGAGGGCAGCGGGAAAAGATCCTTTGGCAGGACGAGCAGCCGGGTAAGCGCGCTCGCGACCGCGCGGGGTTCGTTCAGCGTTAGGTCGTCGTCGGCCGTACGCTCCACCAAGTCGATCAAGCGGGCGTAGAGAACGAGGTGTTCGACATTCGTCTGTACGGACGCGAGTTTGACGGCGAGGAGACTGTCCTGCACTCGCGATTTATCCGACCGAAACTCTTTGGTCCCGACCACTTCGGTAGCCGACCGATCAAACGCGTTTTTGATGAGTGTATTTAGCTCCGCGAGATGAGCGTGAGGCTTTGTCAGCAGGGCCGCGTGCAAGTCCTTCAAAGCGGAGGCGTTGGCGGCGTTCTCGGGTTTGCCGACAAAGTCGGCGCTATTGGCGAACGTTTCCGCGATATTTCGCATGGCGCTCAGGGGCTCGACTCCGGCGCGCGCCTTCTCCATCTGGGCGGCCAGGGCGCCATCTTCCGCAATTTGAATCTCATTCTCGTCACTGGGCTTCTCGGGCGGCCGCAGCATGAAAAAGCGGAATAGGTCAAACATGACGATCCTTAATGTGGAGTTACGCGTAGGATACCGCAAATCAACTTGTGAGAGGAGAAGACACGAAACGGGAATTTAAAGCACGCTAGTGCGCCGGGAGACCGGCAAGGAGTAAAGGGTGAGAGTCCCATATAGTGAAGACATAGCGAGTCACGCTATCCCCGAGTCATGCGTGGCGTACCGTGAGGTGCGGCGCGAAGCGTTGACAGGGGTGCGAACAGGCCAGCCATTGAGCCGCGAAAGCTTTAAAGTCCGGGGTGCCGACGCTGTTAGCGTAGCGGAAGGCAACACGATTTGGTGCGCTATCGCAAGTATCATATCGGCCTCGCGTGGTCTGAGAACCTGGCATGTTCGTACACTCCTTGCTTGGGAACCGGGAGATCTCCTGCTTGACCGTCGCTGGTATTATCAGCCGACGGCCCGCATCGGGAAGGCGAGGAGCCGAAGCCGATGATGCACGGGCAGGAGAAGTCAGACTCCTCCATAGTAGCGATGAAGCCGACGAACAAACCTGCAAGCGCAGGAGCGGAGCCGGTGGAGCCAAGGGGGGAGGCCAAGGGAAACGCGCAATGGCTGCGCATGCGCCGGACGCAGTGCCGGGAACGCGTGTACCAGCGGCTAGAGCGCGTGCGGCAAGCAGCAAGGCACAAGAAGAAGGAACGGTTCACCGCGTTAATGCACCATATCAATGTTGACTTACTATTCACAGCGTATTACTGGCTAAAGCGGAACGCCGCTGTGGGTGTAGATGGCTTGAAATGGGCAGACTATGAAGAGAACCTGGACGCCAACCTCGCAGACCTGCACAAGCGCGTTCATACCAATACCTACCGGGCGCAGCCATCACGACGGCAGTACATCCCTAAACCGGATGGACGCCAACGCCCATTGGGTATCGCAGCGCTGGAAGACAAAATCGTCCAACGCGCACTGGTAGAAGTGCTCAACGCGATCTACGAAGAAGATTTCTTGGGATTCTCCTATGGTTTCAGGCCAAAGCGCGGGCAGCATGACGCGTTGGATGCATTGGCCGTTGGCATTACGCGCACCAAGGTGAACTGGATACTGGACGCTGATATCAGTCGTTTCTTTGACACGGTTAATCATGCATGGTTACTCCGTTTCCTTGAACATCGCATCGGTGATTTGCGGGTACTCCGCCTGATAAGTAAATGGCTCAAGGCCGGATTCATGGAAGATGGGGCGGTCACGCCCGCCGAAGAAGGTACGCCGCAGGGCGCGGTTATTTCACCGCTTCTTGCCAATATCTATCTTCATTACGTCTTTGACCTTTGGGCAAACCAGTGGCGCAAGCGCCACGCCCTTGGGCACATGACTCTGACTCGATATGCCGATGATATTGTGGTCGGTTTCGACAAGGCCTATGATGCAAAACGCTTCCAGGCGGCGCTCCGCAAACGGATGGAGCAGTTCTCATTGTCATTGCATCCCGAAAAGACGCGACTGATCGAGTTTGGGCGCTTCGCGGCGCCTGATCGCGCCCAGCGTGGTCTTGGAAAACCGGAGACGTTCAACTTTCTTGGTTTCACGCATATCTGTGGGCGTTCTCAGCAAGGTGGATTCCAACTCATACGGAAATCACGCCGTGACCGGGTGCGCATCAGACTGAGGGAAATCAAAGATGAATTGCGACGACGGATGCACCATTCGATTCCACAGCAAGGGCAATGGTTGCGCCA
>JAYUSQ010000330.1:0-29559 GCA_043755595.1 Acidobacteriota bacterium
GGCGACAGACTCGTCGAGGATCTCGGCGAGCACCGCGTTATGAAACTCTTTCCGGCCCCGAGGGGGGAATAGCGCCGTAAGCGGCCATCTTGCGGCGGAGAACGCGCACGGGCGTGGAGAAAGGATAGCCGGTCGGGGGCTGCCTACACGCCCACTTCAATGGACGCTCGTGGAAGGATCTACAGCCAGAACGCCGGTCATCTGTTTGTGGTCGGCGAATAAAGCGGCAAGGCGATGAAGTATGAGTCCGGCACCAAATTGGGCGGGCTCACACGAGGCATTTGTGCATAGCGTTTCGAAGGTTGCAGCCGAGTGGGAGACGGGGACGCGGCACGTCCCCGTGCCAGTTCAACCGCACGTATGCCAAGCAATGTTGACGGAAGCGTGCCAAACCGTTTTGACAGTGACACCGTACTTGACAGACGAGCCGTAATTGTGGATATATAGATCCAGATATCCATGTTTTCACAAACCGTCGAATATGCCCTGCGCGCCGCCGTCTGGCTGGCGGAAAACGAAGGCAGCCCGCAGACGAACCGGAAGATCGCCGCAGCCACACAGGTGCCGGCTCCGTACTTGTCCAAGCTCATGCAGTCGCTTGGGCGCGCCGGGTTGGTGCGGGGGGCTCGCGGCGCCGGGGGTGGATTTGAACTCACCCGCCGGGCCGCCGCCGTATCGGTACTGGATGTAGTGAACGCAGTCGATCCGGTTTGCCGTATCAAGACCTGCCCGCTCGGCCTCGCTTCGCATAAAAAGCGGCTCTGCCCGCTCCACAAAAAACTGGACGAGGCGATCGCGACGATCGAAACATCCTTCCGCACCACCAGCCTGGCCGAAGTGCTCGGCGACAATCCCCGCCATCGGCCATTGTGTGACTTCGTGGAGGTTGCCGCAGCGCCCCGATGAAACATCTTGCCATCCTGCTATTCGCGGCCGCCGATCCTGCGGTTGTCGCAGTCTATCCACCCGCCGATCTGGGCGGCTCCTACGTGATGGAGTTCGAGCGGGGACCAATCTTCTACAATCGCCCCGGGGACCGCGACCCGATTGCGCGGCTTCAGAAGCGGGTGGATGCGGGCGAGGTACAACTCAAATTCGACGCCGGCAGCGGGCGCGGGTACTTGCCTTCTCTGCTCGATGCGTTGCGCGTCCCCATCTCTTCCCAAATGCTGGTGTTTTCGAAAACCAGTCTGCAACTCCACAAGATCGCACCGGAGACCCCGCGGGCGCTCTACTTCAACGACGATATCTACGTCGGCTTCGTTCAACGCGGCGACGTGCTGGAGTTATCCGCCGTCGATCCCGAACGCGGCGCGATGTTCTACACACTGGAGCAGCGCGAAGCGCCAAAGCCGCGCTTTCGCCGGCAGGACGACTGTCTACAATGCCACGCCAGCGGGCGTACGCTCGGCGTGCCTGGCCATATCGTGCGCTCGGTGCATGTGGACCACGAAGGCCAGCCGATGTTCACTGGCGGCGGCTACAACATCGACCATCGCAATCCGATCTCTGAGCGCTTCGGCGGCTGGTACGTCACCGGCACGCATGGCGCCAGCCGGCATCTCGGCAATGTTTACGTGAAAGATCGTGCGCAGCCTGAAAAGCTTGAAGCTGAGAAGGGGGCCAATCTCACCAGGTTACCCGTCGATACTACGCCCTATCTAACGGCTCACAGCGATATCGTGGCGCAGATGGTCCTGCAACATCAGGTGCGGATGCACAACCTGATTGCGCGGGTAGCGTTTGAAACCAAACTCGCGCTCGATTCCCAGCAAGCGATGGACAAGGCGCTGGGCAAACAGCCGGGCGGAGGCTGGTCGGACTCGACACGCCGCCGTATCTTTAGCCCCGCCGAAACACTCGTCCGCTACATGCTCTTTCTCGACGAAGCGCCGCTGACCTCGCCCGTGCAGGGAACCTCGGGTTTCACAGCGGAGTTTCGCAAGCAAGGCCCGGTGGACCGCCGCGGACGAACGCTACGGGAACTGGACCTGCAAAGCCGCCTCTTCCGGTATCCCTTGAGCTTCCTGATTTACAGCGAGGCGTTCGACGCGCTGCCGGCGGCGGCCAAAGACTACGTGTGGCGCCGGCTATGGGATGTGCTCAACGGGCATGACCCGCGCAAGGAATTTGTGGGTTTGAAGGCGCAAGACCGTTTGGCGATTCGAGAGATACTGCTCGCAACCAAATCGGGCTTGCCCGCTTATTGGCGCGCCACGCCGTGAACGGGCCGCGTGTCCGCTTCGTAACAGGCTAAGCTGTAGAGTTGACGCGTTCCCCAATCGTCCCGATCTTCCTCATCGTCCTGGTAGACATCCTTGGCCTGACGATGTTGCTGCCGCTGCTGCCGTTCTATGCCAAAACGTTCGGCGCAACCGCAGGACAAGTGGGGGCGCTGTTTGCGGTCTACTCGCTGTTCTCGCTGATATGCGGCCCGCCGCTGGGCGCGTTGTCCGATCGCTTCGGCCGCAAGCCAGTGCTGTTGGCCAGTCAGTTCGGCACCTTAGTTGGGCTGCTACTGATGGCCTCGGCCACCAGCCTTTGGGTACTCTTTGTCGCGCGCATCATCGACGGCGCGACGGCCGGCAACATCACCGTAGCGCAGGCCTACATTGCCGACGTCTCTAAGCCGTCCGAGCGCGCTAAATCGTTCGGCATCCTCGGCATCGCCTTCGGCATCGGTTTCCTGGTTGGACCGGCCGTCACCGCTTTTGCCGCCTCGCATTTTGGCGATCGCGCCGCGGTGCTGGTGGCCGCCGGGATGTCGCTGTCGAGCTTGCTCGCAACCATTTTCCTGCTGCCGGCAAATCCCCCCAAACCCGCCCTGGAGCCCGGGGAGATGGAAGCGGCGGCGGTGGCCGTTTCCGCCCCGCGCCGCATTTCGCCGCTCGACTACGCCGGCTTTGCCGCTTACTTCCGCCGCCCCACCATCGCGCCACTTCTCTGGCAATTCCTGGCGAGCCAACTCTGTTTCGGCCTCTTCTTCGGCGGCTTTGCACTCTACGCCGAACGCCGGTTCGCTTTGTCGACGACAGGCGTCAGTTATGTGTTCGCTTACGCAGGTCTGTTGGGGATTTTTGTGCAAGGCTTCCTGCTTCGCCGCCTGATTGGCACGATGGGTGAGTCGCGGCTCCTGGTGATCGGGTTTCTTGCTCAGATCCTGAGTCAGATCCTGCTGGCTGTGGCATGGTCCGTCCCCGCAATCTACGGCGCCATTACCGCGCTGGCTTTCACTGGTTTCCTTCGTCCGGTCATTTCAAGCCTGTTAAGCCGACGGACGAGCCCCACCGAACAAGGCGCTGTGATGGGCGTGACGCAGTCGCTTTCTTCGATCAGCCAGATCATCGGGCCCCTGCTCGCGGGATTCCTCATTGGCCGCGATTGGTTAGCAGCGTGGGCGTTGGCCGGAGCCGTGATTGCAGTTATCGGTCTTGCGCTGCAGCGGTCCGCCAAAGCGGGATTCTACGCCAGCGCAGAGCCCGGAGTATCCCCCTAAACTGACGGGGTGTAGACGAATTATGTTGACGCCCAACCACTTTCCCGGTTAGCATGTAGACGATGCCTGTAGCCGATCAACTTTTTACGATTCGTTGGGCCACGCTAGACCTAAAGGGCTTGCGGGGCAAACGCACGCTGGAAGAGTTTGGCGCGGTGTTAGGCGTCGCAAAAAATACCGTTTGGCGCTGGGAAGCCGGACGGGTGAAACCGGATGTACCTCAGATGAAAAAGCTCAACGAACTGGCGGAAAAACAGGGCTACTGGGATCAGTGGCAATTGAAAGGCTCGGCGGTCCTGGTCGGGGATCTCGATGCCGCTTCGGCGCAGCTGAAGACGCAGTGGAAGGAAGCCGACGCGCGCTCGCTCGCCGAGTTCAAGCGCTAGGGAACCGGTGTCCGCCTACGTCACCGATACGCATCCGCTTCTCTTCTACGCCACCAATACGAAGCGGAAGATGTCACCCAGAGCCTGGAGGGCTTTTGAGGCCGCGTGGAGAGGAGACGCGCTCATCCACATCCCGGCGGTCGTGTTGTGGGAAACCTGCAACCTGGTGAAATCGGGCAGCGTGATGCTGTCGGAGCCTTTCCGCCGATGGGTGGAGCGCATCATGAACCATCGCGGCTTCAACGTGGTCGCGTTCGATCATGACTGCGTGTGCGAGGTGAATGACTCACCGTTTAAAGATCCTTACGACGCCGCCATTGCCGGAGCGGCCCGCCTGCTGGAACTTCCGCTGATCACGCGCGACGCAAAAATCACAGACTCGGGCTGGGTCGAAATCTACTGGTAGACCGGCCCGCCTTCGCCGCGCGATCAGTGCCCTTCGTGCTCTAAGAATCGTTCACTCTCGATCGCCGCCATGCAGCCCGCACCCGCTGCGGTAATGGCCTGCCGATATGTCCGATCCTGCACATCGCCGGCGTGAAACAAACCCGTGATATTGGTGCGCGCGCCGCCGTGCGAAACGATATAGCCATCCGGGTCCAGATCCAACTGGCCCTTGAACACGTGTGTATTCGGGATATGGCCGATCGCCACGAACAACCCATCCACCTGCCGTTCCCATCGCTCGCCGGTCTTCACATTCTTCAACCGCACGTGAGTGACATTCTGCTGGGCCGGATCGAAAACTTCCTCCACCACTGTATTGGTGAGTAACTCGATCTTCGGATTTGCCTTGACGCGATCAAGCATAATCTTGGACGCGCGGAACTCCTCGCGGCGGTGTACCAGCGCCACCTTTTCGCCAAAGCGTGTGAGGAAGTTCGCCTCTTCCATCGCCGAATCGCCCCCGCCCACCACCATGATCTGTTTGCCGCGATAGAGGAATCCGTCGCAAGTGGCGCAGGAACTCACGCCTTTGCCGATCAATTTCTGCTCGGACTCCAACCCGATCCAACGCGCCGAAGCGCCGCTGGCGACGATCAACGTGCGTGCTTCGATCCACTCTTCGGCATCGACATGGAGCCGGAATGGCCGCTTGGAAAGATCGGCCGCCGTCACTTCACTCAGCCGGTATTCGGCCCCGAAATGCTCGGCCTGCAGCTTCATCCGCTCGACCAGCGAAGGCCCGTCGATCCCTTCCGGAAAGCCCGGAAAATTTTCGACCACAGTCGTGAGCGACAACTGCCCGCCCACTTCCTTGCCCATGAGCACGAGCGGCTTCAGCCCCGCGCGCGCCGCGTAAATCGCAGCCGTGTTGCCGGCGCACCCGGATCCAATAATGACGACGTTATGCATGTGCGTGTGAAGTTACATCGTAGCAAACGGTATCTTTGATTCATGGCGATTACGGTAACGGTTATCGGGGCAGGCGCCTTCGGCGGATGGACGGCGCTCCACTTGCTCCGCGCGGGTTGCCGGGTCACGCTCGTCGATGCGTGGGGCCCTGGTCATTCGCGCGCTTCCTCGGGCGATGAAACGCGCGTGATCCGCGGTTCCTATGGTCCCAATGAGATCTACACGCAAATGGTTGCTCGCGCGATTCCGATCTGGCAGGAAAGTCAGCGGCGTTGGGGCGTGAAATTGTTTCAGCAGAATGGCGCATTGTGGATGGCCGGAACGCCGGGGAACGACTCGTACGAGAAGTCGTCGCTCGAAAACATCCGGCGGGCGGGCATGCCGTGCGAGAAGATTAGCGCGGCGGAAGGCAAACGCCACTGGCCGCAGATGAATTGGGACGGGATCGAGTGGGCTGTTCATGAAACCGGCGCGGGGCATCTTTTCGCGCGGCGGGCCTGCCAAGCCGTGATGGAGGGCTTTGTCGCCGAGAACGGCGCCTATCGCACCGAAGCGGTCGATGCAGCCGCCGTGTTGCGGAGTCCGGTCTCCGATCGCTACGTCTTTGCCTGCGGGCCGTGGCTGGGGCAAATGTTTCCCGACGTTCTGGGAAAGCTGATCACCGCCACACGCCAGGAGATTTTCTACTTCGGCACGGCGGCCGGTGATGCACGATTCACTGAAGAGCGTTTCCCTACGTGGGTCGACAATAGCCCCGCGCGCTACTACGGGATTCCCGGGAATCAGTGGCGCGGTTTCAAAGTCGCCGAAGACGTCGCGGGGACGGCCTTCGATCCTACCAACGGCGACCGCCGCATCACCGAATCCGGCTTGGGCCGCGCACGCGCTTATCTGGCGCGCCGCTTCCCGGCTTTGAAAGATGCGCCGCTCACCGAGTCGCGCGTCTGCCAATATGAGATGTCGCCCGATGGCGATCTCATCATCGACCGTCTGCCCGGCTTCGAACACGTTTGGATCGCCGGTGGCGGCTCCGGGCACGGATTCAAACTGGGACCGGCCGTCGGCGACATGGTTGCGAAACAGGTATTGGGACAAGCGCCGGTTGAGCCACGATTCGCCCTCGCACGCTTCGCCGGCAAGCGGTCCGGCGTGGGAGAGCGCAAGTAAATTTATGTGGCCAAGACTGCTGCTCGCCGCCGCCTGGCTCGTTTTCCAACTCGGCGCCATCGCCTATGCGCGCTTTGTGCCCGCTCGCTATTTTTGCTGGGCGCCCTACGACACCCAAACCGAATATTGGGTAACGGTCCTCCAAGCGGGGCGTGAACTTTCGCCTGCCGAAGTCCGCCAACGTTATCGCCGCCCCGCCCACGGCTTTGACAATCGCTCACCGCAAAACGTCATCGACATGTTCCAGCAAGCCGAGGAACGCTACCATCGCGCCGACCCTGCCAGGATTGAAATGCGGTACCGCGTCAATGGCCACATTGACGGACAATGGAGATGGGGCCCCACCGAGTGACAAACTGGAATCCGCTGCGATGCAGTGGCACGGCGTTACCCACGCCGCTGCTGTTGATGGCCAAGATTGTGGCTGTCGCGTTCCTGCTCGGAGTCGATCGGGTGATGCCGGCGCCTTTCCTTCCGTTCCTCGGCCCGCTTGATTTCTTCGCCGGTTCAACCGCTTTCGCGCTGGCGCTCCAGGTGATCTTCACGGTTTCAGCGCTGCTGCTCATTTTTAATCGCTGGCCGCGCGCCAGTGCTTTAGTGATGGGGCTCGCCGTCCTGACTGCCGTCGTTTCTTCGAAGTCGTACTACGGCAACAATAAGCTCTTCGCAGGTTCGCTTTTGTTCCTCACCGGTCTCTATCATCCGCGAACGGGCCCCTGGCTATTGCGGCTGCAACTGGTAATCCTCTATTTCGGCGCGGGCCTGAACAAGGCGCTCGATCCCGATTGGCACAGCGGGCAATTCTTCCATAACTGGGTGGCCAACCGTCTGGAACAGCCAGTCTATCTTTGGGCGAATCGATTCTTCCCGCCGTTGGTGCTGGGCAAACTGATGTGCTGGTTCACCATTGCGGCTGAACTTGGTTTCGCCGGCGTCTTTCTGGCGTTGCCGCGGGCGTGGCCAGTGGCGATCTGGGGCAGCCTGCTGTTTCATGCTTCGCTACTTGAGATGACCGGCTCCACGTTTAACATGTTCTTCTACGCGATGGAGGCGGCGGTCCTGGCATTTGTCGCGTGGCCGCGCGAGCTTATCGTGATCTTCGACGGAGATTGCGGCATCTGCAACAAGATCCGCGTGCGCCTGACACAGTTTGACTTCGAAGGCGCATTCTCCTGGCGCTCCTTGCAAAGCGGGATCGGCGACCGCTTCCATATTCCGCGCGCGGCCCTTGAAGAGCGGCTGCATCTCGCGGCCGACGGGCGAATATCCAGCGGCTTCCGCGCCTGCAAACTGATCCTGCTCTACAGCCCTGCCTTCTATCTCGCTGTGACGCTGCTGCTGGCCGCCCCTGGAACGTCCGCGTGGGCATCCTGGTGGCGGCGAATCCTCGTCGCATTGATACTTGCCTTCTTCTTTCCGCTATTCAACCCGATCGGCGAGCTTGTCTATAACTGGGTCGCGCGAAACCGGCATCGCATTTCGACAGGTGGCGCGTGCGCCGTGGAACCCGCAGTCCGGCAATGATGCGCTCCGTTTTGATTTTGCTCACCGCCGCTTCCGGCTTGGCCGCGCAGCAGTCCCGCTTGTTGACCGCCGAAGATTTCGCGCGGATCGAGGACACAACGGCCCGTCTGCGCTGGGCGGCGGACGTGAAGGCGAGCCTGATCAACGCGGCAGAGGCGTGGCCTCAATCGCACCTTTCCCGTTACGGTTTGCGTCAGCTTGCGCTGCCGCCTGAAGGCGGGCAGTGGTGGCATTGAAGGCGCCACGGTGGCAACGGGCTTGGCGAGGATTTGACGCGGCCCGTGTCCTACGTGATGGCGCGGCGCCGGGCTGTGCAGACGCAGTTCGTCACGCTGATCGAGTCATACGGCGTGGAACCCGCCGTGATTCGTTTCGAGCGCCAGGCCGATGGGTCATTCCTGATCACTGGCCCGACATGGCAGGACACCGTCCGCTTCGTCACCGATTCGCATTGAGTACCGGCGGGACTAGGTCAGTCCGGTGACACGTAACCAAAATTCTCTTTCCCTCTCATTCGCTGCGGCTTGTTCATCTTGACCGTGCCCCGCCCTTTTCCCCGCCTGCTATTCTCCAGCCGTTGCGGTCGAAAAGGAGCCGCACGAATTGTCATGAATCCGTCGACCTCCTCACCAGAACAAATCGAAGCGAATCGCCTCAACGCACTCCGTTCCACCGGACCCCAGACCGGCGAGGGCAAAGCTCGCTCCTCGCAGAACGCCCGTATCCATGGACTCTGCTCACGGCAGGTGCACATCGCCGATGAAGACGAAGCCGCCATCTTCGCGTCGCTCCGTGCTGCGCTGTCCGGCGAACTCGCGCCAGCCGGCGAACTTGAACTGATTTTGTTTGAAACGATTCTCCACGCCCAATGGAACCTCCGCCGCTGTCGAATGAACGAAGCCGATCTGCTCGGCGCCGCGCCGAATCCCTTCCAGGACGCCGATACGCGCGCTGCCCTCAAGACCCTCGGCATCTATACTTCGCGCCACGAGCGGTCCTTTCAACGGACGTTGAAAGAGCTGAAAGCTCTTCAAAACGAACGCGCCGCCCGAACCAATTTCGCTGCAGGTGAAGATGTGGAACCCTCGCCCATCGTCGAGACCTCCCGGGTCCGCCGCACACTGCTCGCCGAGATCCGAGCGAAAGCCGCCCTCAACCGAATCGGTTTCGAGGCGGCGATTCAACAGATTGACAAAGGCTCACCCATCGCGCCGATCTCGTACTTCCAATTCGACCTTGCCCCCCTCCCCAGCGCCACACAGGCGGGCTGAGCCAATATCCTGGAGATTACGTGGCGAATCCCTATCTCTCACTCCTGCGGACCGCTTGGCGTCATGCCCGCCACGAACGACGGCGTTTTGCCGGCATCTATTTGATGTTCGTTGGCGCCAACCTCGTCGCTGCCGCGAACCCGATTCTTTATGGCTGGTTCATTGACCGTCTGCAGCGCCGCGGCGCCGATACAACGATGCATGACGCAGTTCTTTATGCCGGCGCGTTCTTCGGTTTGAAGCTTTTAGAGTGGGGCTTTCACGGACCGGCGCGAATCATGGAGCGCGAACTCGCTTTCAACCTGAGCCGTAACTTTCTCCAAGAGCGGTATCGTCAAGCGCTGCATCTGCCGGTGAAGTGGCATCAGGATCATCACAGCGGGGCCACGATCAATCGCATCCGCAAGGCCTATGAAGCTTTGAAGCATTTCTTTGACGGCGGATTCATGTACATCCATGCGCTGTCTAAGCTGGCCTTCTCGCTGGCCGCCATGCTCTACTTTTCGCCGGTGTTCGGCGGCGTGGGCGTTGGGTTGGGCCTGGTGACTATCTGGGTAATCTTTCATTTCGACAAGCCGCTTATCCGCACACAGGAGGAGATGAACGAGCGCGAACACACGATCTCAGCGGCGCTTTTCGACAGCTTGTCGAACATCATGACCGTAATCGCGTTGCGGCTGGAAAAGACGATGGAGACCAGCTTGATGTCGCGGGTCGCCGAGTTGTGGCCGGCGTTCCGCGCCAACGCGCTCGTCAATGAGTGGAAGTGGTTCTTTGCGGACTTGCTGGTGGCGTTGACCTATGGCGTGATAACAGTCGGCTACGTTTATCAAAATTGGGAACCCGGCGAAGTTTTCTTCGTTGGCGGCTTGGTGACGCTGCTTGGCTACGTCACGCAGTTTACCAGCGTGTTTCATGACATGGCCTGGCAATATAACCAGATCGTGCAATACAACACGGATGTTGAAACCGCCAAGGACATCGAAGGCGCGTATGCGTCTCATCACAGGCCGGACACCATTCATGAACTGCCGGCCAATTGGCGCACCATCTCGATCGGCGGGCTGAGCTTCTCGCACCGGGAAGTCTACGATGGAGCGCGCGGACCGCAAAGCCTGCACGGAATTGCGTTGCAGTTGGAACGCGGCAAGCGCGTGGCGTTGGTAGGCGAGAGCGGTTGCGGCAAGTCGACGCTGCTGGCATTGCTGCGCGGATTGTACGAACCGGAGCCCGGGGTCGAGTTGCTTGTAGACGGCAAGCCGCGCGAGTTTGCCGTGCTCAACGGCAACACCACGCTGTTCCCGCAAGAGCCGGAGATTTTCGAGAACACCATCCGCTATAACATCACGTTGGGGCTACCCTTGCCTGAAGATGAAGTCGCCGCGATGTGCCAGGGAGCGTTTTTCGACGGCGTGGCGGCTGAGTTACCCAAGGGCTTGGAGTCGGGTATTCAAGAGAAAGGCGTGAACCTGTCGGGTGGCCAGAAGCAGCGGCTCGCGCTCGCCCGGGGACTGCTCGCGGCCCGCGACAGCGCCGTCGTCCTGCTCGACGAACCCACCAGCAGCGTCGACCCAAAAACGGAGTCACGCATCTATAAGAATATGTTTCGGGAGTTTTCCGGCAAGGCGATGGTTTCGGCGCTCCACCGTCTGCATTTGCTGCGCTACTTCGACTACGTGTACGTGCTGAGCAAGGGCCGCATCGTCGATGAGGGTACGTTCCAGGATCTGCGCGTCCGCAGCGCCGCCTTCGGCGAGTTGTGGCGGCACCAGGAAGAGACTGCGGCTATTTCTTCGCCGCCGGCGCTTTGAGCCGCCGGTCGAGGAAATCACCCGCCGCGCGGAAGAGTTCGAGCCACCGCGAGTGCCGCAGAAAGCCATGAATCTCGTCGGGGAAAATGAGTTGCTCGAACTCTACTCCTTGTTTGCGCAACGCCGCGGCGAGCGTGACGCTTTCACTGAAGGGCACATTGCGATCGTCGTCGCCGTGAACCAGCAGCACCGGAGACTTCCACGTTTTCACGGACGCCATGGGTGAGGATTCCAACGCCAGCTTCGCCGTATCGGGATTGGCCAGCGGGTTATAGTTCGGGTTGAAGTTCCGGATCGTGACATTCCAATCATGTACGCCGTGAATGTCTACACCGGCGGCAAACAGGTTGGACGCGCGCGAAAGACCCAGCGCCGTCAGATAGCCGCCATAGGATCCTCCCCACAAACCAACGCGCTCCGGGTCCACGTCCGCACGCGATTGCAGATAGAGCCCGGCGCCCATGACGTCGTGAAACTCCGCCGCGCCGGTTGCTCCGAAATTGGTGGCTTCGCGAAAATCCAACCCGTAGCCGATGCCGCTGCGATAGTTGACCGACAGAACGATGTAGCCCTTCGAAGCGAGCCACTGGTTCATTGCATAGGTCGCGTGATAGTAGGGCAGGTAGTGCCAGCCCAGCAGCATCTGACGGCGCGAACCGCCATGCAGAAACAACAGCGCCGGACGCTTCTCGTTGGGCGCGCCCGGCGGGGGCGTAAAAAGCTGGCAGCGAATCTTCATGCCATCGGCGGCGGTGATGACCACGGGCTGCGGCTCCACCAACGCGTCGGTTGAAAACTCCATCGGCGCCAAGTCGCGAGGCGCGCCAAACGCAGCCATGATGGCGGCGCGCGCCGGCGTCTTCGCGTCCGAGCGGAAGAACCCCACGGCCTTGCCATCGCTCGTCATCACGGGCGACCATTCGATGCCTTTACCCGAAGTGACGGGCGTCACCGCTCCGCCGGCGGCGGGCACGCGAAAAAGATGACGGCGATCGATATCGTCGCTATTGGACGAGAAGAGAACCTCGCGCCCGTCGGAGGTCAGCCGCGCGTCTTCCACTTCAAACTCGCCGAAGGTCAACAGCCGAGGCCCGGCGGTTCCCCCGGAGGCCGACACCGAATAAAGATGCAGCCAGCCATCACGCTCCCACGGAAAAACGAGGCTGCCGCCCGAAGCCCACAGTACCTGATTCGGCGCATTCATGGCATGGAAGACGCTGCCGCGGCCGGCCTCCGCAGTGAATACTGGCTGGGCTGCGCCGGTCATGGGATCGGCAAGCTGAATCGACCAAGGCTCGCCCGTCTTCACCGGGCCAAACAGATTCGGATCGCGGCCGGCAGGCAGGCGCAAGAACGCGATTTGCTTGCCATCGGGTGACCACGCGGGCTCACTATCTGAATCGACGCTGGCGGCGAGATAGCGCAGAGTCTTCGCGGCGAGATCATACACGCCGATGAAGCTGTGATCTCCACGGTCGCTGACAAACGCCAAGCGATTCCCGTCGGGAGACCAGCGCAACGCCGTCGCCGTACCTCGCGCTTTGAAGAGTTGCTCGGCCTTGGCGCCGGCATCGGCAGGGACAGACCACACTTGCCCCTTGAAGATCCATGCCACGCGGCCGGTCTTGGAAACCTCCGGATCCTCGCCTTCGCCCAGCCGCTTTGCTTCGCCGCCCGTAGCCGGGATGATCCATACGGCTTGGTCGGCTCCTGCGGGGTCCGACATCGGATTAGCAATTTCGCCCGCGCGGTTTGGGCCTGTGCCACGCACGAAGACGATCGCGCCCGCATCGGCGGTCCAGGCGAGCGATGAGATTTCCTGGCCGTCGTCGTTCTTGAAGGCGGTTATGGCTTTTGCCGCCGCGTAGTCGGGCGCAGTCGAGACCCAAACGTTACGCACCCCCGCGGCGTTCTGCACCCACGCTACATGTCCACCGGTTGGTGCGGCCGCCATGGACGAGGGAAACGGCGCGCTCATCAATTGCTCGATCGTGAGGGTTCTGGACGCAGGCGTCTGCGCGAGTAACGCGGCCCCTAGCAGCAGCCCGGCGAACCTCATCATACTGCGGCCTCTGCGACGGCGTCGGATACGGGCCCCAGCACGGATGCGCGCGACTGGTCGGCCGGTTTGGTTGTCAGCAACACCATGCGCGTGCCCGTCTTTGGATCGGCCCAACAGACCGTGCCGGTCGAACCCCAATGTCCGAACGTGCCGGGCGAACATGCCTTTGAAAAGCTGGCGCCGTTCACCATGAATCCTAGGCCCCATGGTTCATTGAGGCCGGTGTTCTGGTTCGTGGTCATGGCCCGCGCGGTCTCAGGTTTCAACACGCGACCGGTTGGCTCGACGAAGGAATCGACAAACCGCAACACATCCGCTGCCGTCGAATGCGCGCCACCCCAGGGCGCTCCAAGATCTCGCCAATACGGGCTGTTCCAGTCCCAATCGCTTTCGGCGGGGACCTGGCATTGTTCGGTGGCGGGGATCTTGTAGTGCCCGAGCCCCAAGGCGGTGGCCTTCATGCCGAGCGGCGTGAAGACCGACTGTTTCAGAAAGTCGCGGAAGCTCATCTTCGTGATGCGTTCGGCGATCTCGGCCGCCAGCAGAATTCCCATGCTCTGATATTTACACTGGGTGCCTGGCGCGAATTGCAGGGGCGCCCGGCACGCGCCCGCGACAAATTCCGATAGCGGCGCATGACGTTTTCGAAGGGCTTCGTTATCGGGCAACATGTCGGGGAGCCCCGAGGTGTGAGTGAGCAGGTGCCGCACCAGCACATCGCCGCGGAACTCCGGAATGAACTTGCGCACCGGATCGTCGAGTTTCACCTCGCCGCGATCGGCGAGGATCATCACGCCCGTGACCGTCATTGGCTTGGTGATCGAGGCCAACAGGTACACGGGGTCAGTGGCGTTCGTTTTGCCGACAACCCATCGCCGTGTATCCTTGCCTTGCCTGACCAGAGCTGACGCCGACCGTACCGCGCCCGAATCGGCGGCCCCCTTCAGGATCTCCCCAACCTTGTCCAGGCGGTCCTTCCGAAGTGCCAACGACAACTGCATGAACGTGCGCCGGAGCATATCCGACGATGTTACTACCTTCGAGGTTTCGCAATCAGCGTGAACGAAATGGCCATCTCATTCCGCGTCCCGATCGTGCCGAGCGCCGCTGAGGGAGGCTTGATGCCATAGTCCTTGAGCTTCACTTCGGCCTTGCCTTCGAACCGCAGCGCGCCTGCTTCGCCGGGCTTCATCGTGACGTTGACGGTCACTGGTTTTTCAATTCCGCGAATCGAGAGCGCGCCCTGCACCGCGAAGCCGTCCCCCACGCGCGTCATCGATGAAGACACGAACCGGATCGTCGAATGCCTGGCCACTTCCAGTCCGTTCTTGCCTTCGGCTTCTTCGCGAATGCTCTTGGCCTGGCTCGCGCTGACCCAGTCGTCCTTCACGGCGAAACTGGCCGCTTCGACATTGAGATCGATCTTGGAAGACTCAGGCGCGGCCGCGTTGTAGTTCAAGGCGCCGGCGTAACGCTCGAAGAGAAACAGATGCTTCTTACCGCTCATGAAACCGGTCTTGAAGATCTCCAGTGCAAACCGGCTGTCGGGACCAGGCTTGATTTCGTACAGGGAGGATTGGGCGCTAAGAGAGAGTGACACGATCGACAAACACAGGATGGTTTTCATTTCGTTCAAGCTGCCTTCTGAATCTGCACCAAGTTGGGCGCAGGCTGATCGGAGAACGATAGTACGCCCATCGGGCACGCCGTGACGCAAATCCCGCAACCAATGCAAGAGCTGTTCAAATTATCAAGCACCCGTTGAGTGAGCGCATAGTTCATGACGTCTATTCCCACCTGGCAATACCGCGTACACTCGCCGCAAGCGATGCATTTGTCGTTCGAGCGGATGGCAAAGCGGCTGGCCTTGAAGCGCGTAAATGCCGCGCTGTAGAACTGCATTAACTTCGCCAGCGGGCACCAATAGCGGCACCAGATTTTGCCGCCGAGGAAAGGATAGAGCGTCACCGGAATGATCCCGACCAGCCACACGTCGACCACCAGTTTGTACCAATGGCGCGCCAGCCCGGAGCCCTCGCGCAGCATCGTCCAGACGTCCGCGAACGTGGCGGCCAGCGTGATGAGCGAAGCGGCGATCAACACGACCAGATTCATCCATTCCCACTTGATCGCCTCGTTCCCCTTGGGCGAGAGGTGCCGCCAACGGTCGCCCAGCGTTTCGGCCAGGCCGCCGCAACCGCAGATCCATGAACAGTAGCGCTTACCGTGAAAGAGAGCCAGCAATGGAAGTATGCCGAAGCTCAGCAGCGCGCCCCAAACGATCCAGATCTGATGAGGCGCGTCGAAGAAGGTGTAGAAAAACAGCGGCCACGCATAGATCAATCCATAAGAGCGCCACGCAGCGCCGGCAAACTGCGGATCCTTCGCCAGCGCACCCACCCACTCATATTGGACTGCATATTGAAACAGGAACTCCGGAACCACGAAGAAGAAGATCCATTGAAACCCGAGCAGGCTGACGTAGCGCCAGATCTGAAACCGGTCGCCGCGATCGAAGCCCCAGCGCTTCATTGCGCGAACGCCAAACACGCTCATGACGAGCGTGTAGGCGACGGTGTACCAGAAGCCGGGTCCGCGATTGAAGAAGGATGTTGCAGTATAGCCCCAACCCCCATACGGCCAGAACTCCGCGCCCGGGCCGTTTTTGATGCCGTAAATCGAATAGGCAGCTAGAAAGGAAATGCCCAGCAACGCGAAGCGGCTGCGGCCTTGAATCGCCGTCCACAATAGGCCAGCCAACGCGGCGAGGGCGATTGGCCAGAACCAAGCGATGCCGGCCAGCACGCCGAAAGTGAGCGCGGCGGCAACCCACGGATTGCCAGTCCAATCGTTCTCCAGTTGCAAGCCAAGGGAACGGAGGAAGTCGACGGGCGCTTCGGCGCCGATCAACACGAAGGCATGCCGGTAGGGGACGAGTGTGGTTCCGGCGATGCACTCGTTATCGCCAAAGGCCGTGACCTTCGCCGACCGCATCACTTTCAGCCGTCCCGCGCTTTCCGCATCGACCAGGGCTTTGCGGTTCGCCTTGAAGAGCCGCTCAAACAGAGCGCCGCGGTGAATCAGAGTAACGTGCGCGCCAGCGGTGGACAACGCGAGCGCGGCTTCAACGGCGCTATTGCCTCCGCCGACGACGACAACATTCTCGTCGCGATAGTGACCCGGATTGTACAGGCGATGGTAGATGGCCGGCCGATCCTCGCCTGGCGCGCCGAGCCACCGCGGATTACCGCGTTGGCCAGTGGCCAGGATCACTCGCCGCGCGCGAAACGCCCCGTTGGCTGTCTTGATGTCGAAATGTCCGATGCGATGTGCGATCCCCGTGACTTCATCGCCCACGCGCACGTCAAGGAGATTGTCGCGAACCGCAGCGTGCCAGCGTTCGAGCAGATCCTCTTTGGACGCGCCGCCGAGCCAGAGTTTGCCGACGGCCGGGCGCGACTCCGGCTCAGCGTAAATCCACTTGCCTTCGGGAAAATCCTCGATCGTGCTGGCAATCTTCGACTTCTCAATCACCAGCACGCGCAGCCCGCGCTCCTGCAGCGTGAGCGCCGCGTTCAGTCCCGCCGCACCCGCGCCAATCACTACCACGTCCAGAGCCTCGCGCTCCGACGCGCGCGCATCGGGGAGCGAAGCGATATGCTCGGCGACGCGATGGCCTTGCTCCATGGCTAGCTTCACCACCGGGGCCCCGGCCAAATCGCCCACGACGAATAACCCGCGCACGTTACTCTCGAACCGCTCATCCACAACGGGACGGCGGCTGAAGGCGTTCGGACTGTCGAAGATGGCGGCTAGTTGACGGAGCAATCTGAAGTCTCTCTACGTGCAACCATACCATCACGGATACCGTGGACATTATTCCCGAGCGGCCTGGGAATTTCTGCGGCGTCAGGCGGGATGATAGTGGCATGAGCATGAGCGTGGCGCTGTTGGCGTCGGTTCCGGTTTTGATCGAGCTGTTCACGTCCGAGGGTTGCTCCAGTTGCCCTCCGGCCGACGAACTTCTGCGCAAGGTGCGTGTGCAACAGCCCGTGGATGGCGTTGAACTGATCACCCTTAGCGAGCATGTCGACTATTGGGACTACATAGGATGGAAGGATCCCAATGCGACGGCGAAGCTGACGGCGCGCCAGAACGAATACGCCAATCACTTCCGGGCTCGGGGCTCTTACACGCCACAGATGGTGGTGGACGGCGAATTCGAATTTGTCGGCAGCGACAGCCGGGGCCTGGCGCGCGCGATTGAGCAGTCGCTGAAGCGGCCGAAAATTCCGCTGCGGCTCGCGGTGAACGGCCAAACTCTATCGATCACAGCCGGTGAAGCGCCTTCGGGCGCCGAAGTACTGCTTGCGGTGACACAACACGATGTGGCGTCCAGCGTCACGCGCGGTGAGAATCAAGGCCGCCGGTTGGTGCACGATTCGGTAGTGCGCCATTGGCAATCGTTGGGCAACGCGAAGGTATCGATGGAAGCTCAGTTACCCGAAGTTAAGGGTGATTCAGTGGTGGTGTTCTTACAAGACCGCCGTTCGCGCCGTGTACTGGGGGCCGCCTCGATTAAGCTTCGTTAGCCAGGCAGTTCTGAAGCGCCTGCCGCATTTGCGCACGCAAGGCGCTATTTAGCGGGCCCGGCTTCTGGCCCGGCGGAAACTCGCGGCACAACGCCTTGGCTTTACGGAGGCTTTCGACGAACTCCACGCAAGGCGCGCAGCCGTCGATATGCTTGCTCAACTCCGTACACAAATCCTCGGGCAATTCACCGTCGATGTATTCCGACAATCGGGCGAATACTTCCTGACACTCGAGCTTGGTCATGATGCGGCAACTCCTTCGCGGAGGTATTCATCGATCTGCTTCCGCACGGCGAGACGCGCGCGATGCAGTCTGGTCTTAACGACATCCTCCGATACCTCAAGAATCTCCGCCGTCTCTTTGACCGAAAGCTCTTCCATGTCGCGAAGCAGCAATACGTTCTTGTAGAGATCCGGCAGGGCCGCGATGGCCCGTTCGAGTAAGACGCGCATTTCGCCGTTGGCCGCCTTTTGGTCCGGTAACTCGCGCCAGTCGGCTAGATCGAGCCGGCGGTCGCCGCCATCGTTTTTGAATGACGGCTTGAGTTCATCGAGTGAAAGCTCCTGGGCCGGTGCGAACACGCTCCTACGCCGTTTCATCGAGCAGAAGTTCCGAGCGATTCGAAAAATCCAAGCCTTCACATGAGCCGGGTCCTGCAATTGCCGGAAGTTCTGGAAAGCCTTCAGAAGAGTCTCTTGCGCCACTTCTTCGGCATCTTCGCGATGGCCGCAATTCAGATAGCTGTACTGAAATAGCTTGCCGCGGAAGACATCCACGAACTCGTCGAATGCGGTCAGATCGCCGTGCATAAGCCGTTCGGCCAACCGGACCTCGGGCTGGATCTCCATCGAAACGATCCTACCATTCCCGTCCGGCGCTTCCTCGCAGGATGCAGTCTTCAGGAAAAGGTGACAGCGTGTCACTCTGGCCGTGCGATTGCATCCTGCCATTGTGATGAAGCTGATTCCAGTGGCAGGATTCGCGTGGGTGGCCGCCATGGCCCAAACACCCCTTTCGTTGGGCGATGCGGTGAAAACCGCCCTCGAAAAGCACCCCTCGCTCGCAGTGGCCGCCGCTCAAATCGATGCAGCCGGATCGCGCATCGAGCAAGCCCGCGCCGCGAAAGGACCCAGGGTAGGGTGGATGGAATCGTTTCAGTCGAGTAACAATCCCGTCTTCGCCTTCGGTTCTCTCTTGAATCAACGGCGCTTCGCCGAGGCAAACTTCCGGATCGACTCGCTGAATAGCCCGGGCTTCGTGAATAACTTTCAGACCATGGTGACCGCAGGGCAAACGATCTACGATGGCGGCGCGGTGAAGGCGCAGGTGCGCGTGGCGGAGGTGGGGCGTGAACTGAGCGTTGAGCAGCGGCGCGCGCTTCAGATGCAGCGCATTGCCGTGGTGGCCCAGCGCTATCACGCGGTCTGGCTGGGCTCAGAGGCAGGGAAGACGGCTCTGGCTGCGGAGAAGTCAGCTTTGGCCGATCTCGAACGCGCCGAATCGGTGCGAGCGGCGGGCATGAGCACCGACGCCGATGTGTTGTCGATCCGGGTTCATTTGGCGGCGATGCGGGAGCAGACGCTCGATCGCCGGCAGGACATTCGCATCGCACGAGCAGCGCTGAATGAGGCGATGGGCGTGCCAATTGAAACCGAGTTCGAACTCACGACTCCACTGGCCGGCATGACCAAGACTCCCGTGGCGAAAACCGTCGCCGCTTCGCGCCCGGACCTTCGGCAAGCCGAATTGCAGCGTCAAGCTTCTGAAGCGCAAGGCGCCGCGGCGCGGTCCGCGCTATATCCGCAGATTGCGCTGAATGGCGTGTTTGAAGCGGACCGCGGGCGTTTCATCACGCAGGCCGGCGCGAATTGGTTTGCAGGCGTAACAGTGAGCTGGAATCTGTTCAACGGCGGCGTGGACCGGCGGCGCATTGACGAAACGGCGCAGCTCACAACCGCCGCTCGCGCCGGAGAGCGTCAGGCTGCGCAGGCTGCGCAGCTTGAGTTGCGGCAGGCCGGGGCGGCTTTAGCGGCAGCCAGTGAGCGCATTGGCGTCGCGGAGGCTGGCGTCGAGTATGCGCGAGAGAGCTTGAGGATTATGAAGAACCGGTTTAACGCGGGGCTTACTACGGTACACGAGTTGCTGCGGAACGAAACAGCGCTGGTGGAAGCGGAGACCCGGCGGCTGCGGGCGCGTTATGACCAACGCGTGGCGGCCGTGCTGGTGGAACTCGCCGCCGGCACACTCACGGAGGCGTCCGATGTACTTCAGTAAGTTCTTCCTCAGTTCGGCAACGGCGATGAGTCTTGTTTGGCTCGCCTCCTGTGGGGGCACGCACGAACAGCCACCTCCGCCCAAGGCCGCCGCGCCGCTGCCCGTGACAGCCACCGCAGTCGCGGTGTCACGCTGGCCCGATGCCTTTGAGGCCACCGGTTCAGTGCGTGCGCGGACATCGGCCATGATTGCGTCGCGCGTCATGGGTTATGTGCGGGAAGTGCGCGTCAATGCAGGAGACAGAGTGAATGCGGGCCAACTGCTCGTTGTCATTGAGGCGAAGGAACTCGACTCCGGACACCGGCAGGCTCAGTCGGCGTTGGCCGAAGCCAAGAGCGCGCTGCCCGAGACGGCGGGCGCGATACGCTCCGCCGAAGCGCAAGTGGAGTTGGCCCGCGTCACGCACGGACGAATGAAGGATTTGCTGGACAAACGCTCGGTTTCTCAGCAGGAGTTTGACGAAGCCGCGGTGCGATTGCGGGTCGCTGAAGCGGCGCGCGACAGCTTCCTGGCCAAGCGGCAGCAGGTGGAGGAGAAAATCCATCAAGCGGAACAAGCGGTGCAATCGGCGGCTGTGATGCTTGGCTACGCCAATCTCACCGCGCCTTTTGCGGGGCGGGTTGCCGCGCGCAAAGTGGACCCCGGCGCGCTAGCCGCTCCGGGGCAGCCGCTGATCGAACTGGAGCAGGAGGGCGTTTGGCGTCTGGAGGCGAGGGTGGAGGAGACCCGCCTCGGAAGAATCCTTATGGGGCAGAGGGTCGAGGTCAAGCTCGACGCTTCGGAGGAGGCTCTCGCAGGCCGCGTAGCTGAGATCGCGCCTTCCGTCGATGCGGCTTCGCGCAGCTTCACGGTGAAGGTCGATTTGCCTTCACGCGCGATTCTGCGCGGTGGACTGTTCGGACGAGCGCTATTCCATACCGGCGAGCGCGAAGTAATCGCGGTTCCCGCCGCCGCCGTTTCACGCCAAGGCCAAGTGGAAAGCGTCTTTGTCGAAGACGCGGGCATCGCGCGAGCCCGGCTGGTGCGCCTGGGCTCGGGGCGCAATGACATGGTCGAAGTCCTATCGGGACTATCGGCCGGTGACCGCGTAATTTACCCCGTGCCTGCGGCTCTTACGGACGGCGCACCGGTTCGGAGCACGCAATGAAGCACGCACTCGGTATTGCCGGCAAACTGGCCCAGGCGTCGATCGGTTCCAAGCTGACGCCGCTGTTCATTGGCGCGTCGCTGGTTGCCGGGTTGTTCTCGATCGTCAATCTGGCGCGCGAGGAAGAACCGCAAATCATCGTGCCCATGGTGGACGTCTTCGTGGCGCTCCCCGGCGCGTCGCCCGTCGAAGTAGAAGAGCGCGTGACCAAGCCCGTCGAAAAATTGCTGTGGGAAATCCCCGGGGTCGAGTACGTCTATTCGACTTCCTCTTACGGCGGGGCGCTCTCCATCGTGCGCTTCAAGGTGGGCGAGGACGAAGAGCGCAGCATCGTGCGCCTAAATCGGAAACTGATGTCCAACATGGATCGCATTCCGCCTGGCGCGTCGATGCCGATGGTGAAGGTACGGTCGATTGACGACGTGCCAATTCTCGCGCTCACGCTGTCCAGCGGCCGTTACAACGATCTGCAATTGCGAGGAGTCGCGGCCGAGGTACACGATGCGATTAAGCAGACTCCCGATGTTTCCACCGTGGAAATTTTGGGCGGGCAGCGGCGGTTGCTTCGCGTCGAAGTGGACCCGGCCCGGCTGTCGGCTTACAACCTGACGGCGGGTGACGTGCTCGGCGCGCTTGGGCAGGCGAACCAGCGCGTGGAATCGGGGCGCTATTCGGACGCTAATCGCGAAGTGGTGGTTGAGACCGGCCAGTTTCTCACCTCCGCCGAAGACGTGCGGTCCGTAGCGGTGACGGCGGCGCAAGGAAAGGCCGTGTTCGTCCGCGATGTGGCGCGCGTTTCCGATACTGGCGAACAGCCTTCGCAGTACGTACAGTTCGCTTCGCGCGAGAACGGCGCGCGCTTTGAGCCCGCCGTCACGATCGCCGTCGCCAAGCGAAAGGGCACGAACGCGATCGACGTCGCGCGGCAAGCGCTGCAACGCGTCCACGCCCTGGAAGGCCGCGCGATTCCCTCGGAAGTAAAGCTGACCATCACACGCCACTACGGTGAGACGGCGGCCGAAAAATCGAATGAACTACTGTTCCACATGGGCATCGCGGTTGTGTCGGTGAGCATCCTGATCGGTCTGATGCTGGGGCTGCGCGAATCGCTAATCGTGTTCACGGCCATTCCGGTCACGTTGGCGCTGACGCTGACCGTCTTCTATCTTTACGGCTACACGCTGAACCGCATTACGCTATTCGCGCTGATCTTCTCGATCGGCATCCTTGTCGACGACGCGATTGTGGTGGTGGAGAACATCGTCCGCCATCGCACGCTTGAGGCAAATCGCGGCCGGCCGATTGCGGAGGTGGCGATTGAGGCGGTGGCCGAAGTGGGCAACCCAACTATACTCGCTACGCTCACCGTGATCGCAGCTATCCTGCCGATGGCCTTCGTGAGCGGGTTGATGGGGCCGTACATGCGCCCGATTCCGATTGGCTCCACCGCGGCGATGGCGTTCTCTTTGCTGGTGGCCTTCATCGTCACACCTTGGGCGGCGGTGTTGATCTTCGGGCGCGAGAAGGAATGCCACGTTGAGCGGGGCGAGAGCAAGTTGACACGGATGTATCGCGGCATCATGTACAAGCTGCTGCATCGCGCGCCGGTGCGCTGGGGATTTCTGTCCGGCGTGGTGGCGCTGTTGCTGGGCGCGATGGCGCTGGTCTACGTGCAATTCGTGCAAGTGAAGATGCTGCCGTTCGATAACAAGAGCGAGTTCCAGGTGATCGTGGACATGCCCGAGGGCACGACGCTGGAGGACACGGCGCGCGTGACGTCCGCCCTGGCCGCCGCCGCGTTCGGAGAGCCCGAAGTGGTGAATGTCCAAACCTACGCGGGCACGGCGTCGCCATTCAATTTCAACGGACTGGTGCGCCATTACTACCTGCGGCGGGGATCTAACGTGGGCGATGTGCAGGTGAATTTGCTGGGCAAACAGGACCGGTCTCGCCAGAGCCACGAGATCGCCAAGAGTATGCGGATCCGCCTGACGCCGATTGCGCGGCGGCTGGGGGCGAACATCAAAGTGGCCGAAGTGCCGCCAGGACCTCCAGTGTTGCAGACGCTGGTGGCGGAAATCTATGGGCCCAGCGAGGAAGGCCGGCTGGCACGGGCCGCTGAAATCAAGCGGATCATGGAGCAAACGCCGGGCGTCGTGGATGTGGATTGGTACGTGGAGGACGAACAGCCGAAGCAGCGGTTCATCGTCGACCGGGAGAAGGCGGCGCTGCACGGATTGTCTACCGGCGACGTGGCGCGTGCGCTACGCCTTGCGGCGGGCGGCGAAACGGCGGGTCTCGCTCATGCGGCACATTCGCTCGAAGACGTGCTGATCGAAGTGCGTTTGCCGGAAGAGAAGCGATCGGCCGCGGCGCAACTGGCGGCGCTGAAGTTGCGCACTCCCGGCGGTCGGCTTGTTTCTGTGGATAGCCTCACGCGCCTGGAATCGGTCAAGACCGACCGCAACCGTTACCGCAAGAATCTGATGCCGGTGACCTATGTCACGGCCGATGTGGCCGGACCGATGGAAAGCCCGGTCTACGCGATCCTGGCGCTTGGCCCCCAGATCAAGCTGGAGCAGTGGACGGCGAGGCAGCCTGAATCGACGGTGCTCTACGCCATGAAGTGGGACGGCGAATGGCACATCACGTATGAAGTGTTCCGAGATCTGGGGATCGCCTTCGCCGCCGTGCTGGTATTGATCTATGTGTTAGTGGTGGGCTGGTTCCAGTCGTTGATCACGCCGCTGGTAATCATGGCGGCGATCCCTTTTTCGCTGGTGGGAATTCTTCCGGCGCACGGGATGCTGAATGCGTTCTTCACGGCGACGTCTATGATCGGGTTCATCGCCGGGGCGGGCATTGTGGTGCGGAACTCGATCATCCTCGTTGATTTCATCGAACTGCGCCTGCGCGAAGGGATGCCGCTGGCGGAGGCAGTGGTGGATGCGGGCGCGGTGCGGTTCCGGCCCATGATGTTGACGGCCGCCGCCGTGGTGGTGGGGTCGACCGTCATTCTCTTCGATCCGATTTTTCAGGGACTGGCGATTGCGCTGATGGCGGGCGAGGTGGCTTCGCTGTTGCTGTCGCGCGTGACGGTCCCGGTGGTTTACTACATGCTCAATCGAAGGAGGTTGGAACGGCGATTATGAACGTCGAACGAATGTTGCGATTGATCGCGGGGATCTTTGTGCCGGCCAGTCTCGCGCTGGGTTTCTGGGTGCATCCGGGCTTCTTTTTGTTTACTGCGTTTGTCGGACTAAACTTACTGCAATCTGGAGTTAGTAACTGGTGCCTGATGATGACGTTTCTACGTAAGCTTGGCGTGCCCAGCTAACAGACTAACGGCGCCGCGCCAAGTCGGAGATGTAGCAGCCTAGCGCTTTCGTTTCCGGTGCAGTCACAGGTCTGCCGGCGACGATGGCATCCAGTGCCTTGCGCAAGTCGGGATTCTTGGCCGGACGCCGGGGCTGCCCCAAGGCGGCGTAGGAATCATCGATACGGCCCCGATAAGCGACCTTGCCGTTCTTGGCGATGACGGCCACTTCGGGAGTGTTTTTTACCCTGGTGGCTCTGACCAATTCATGTTTGCGATCAACCAGCTTCGGCAAGCCGCCGAGGCCGAATTCGAGCGCATGGCTGCGCGCTTGCTCATCGCTGAGAGCCGGATCTACATACACAAGAGTGCAGTTGATTCCTTGCGTCCGGTAGGCCGAACAGATGCGCGATATCTCGGGCGCGTAGCCGTTGGAAATCGGACAGTCGCCGGTGATGAAAAACAGCGCGTTGGCGACGCCATCCTTGACCCGCAGGGTGGGATGATTGGCGGCAGATAGGGAGAGGCCAAGACAGACGAACACCGGCCCGAACTTACTCATTTCCCGCCGGGTTCGGAACCGCTTCTTAGCTGACGGATTTTATCCAGCAGGCTGGTGTCCTTCATGATGCCAGCTCTCGCCGCGCCGCCAAGATGTTCAGCGATCCTGGACTTCAGAATGGCGAGTTCGGATTCGACCGCCGGATACACCTGAAGCGTGACCGAGCCCATCTCATCCTTCGTCTGTTCACCCCAGCGAACCTGGACGGCCGGCCTGGATGGATTCTTCGGGTTGCCTTCGGAATTGTCCCAGCTTACTTCACTGTCGAGACGGGTCCCCTTGGGCAAGGGCACGAAGTCCTGGAAGAAATAACGGTCCTGCCAGGCGAAGTCCCAGTCGCCGATGTCGAGCAACGTCTTGACCGCGCCGTCCGGCAGTGTGGCAGTCATCTTCATCGTTTTAGCGATATAGTGCGCATGCGCGCCAACGCTGACGGCTTGGACGTCGACCGGAAGCACGAACGAATCTTTGACGCGGAAGTCCTTCTCGCCCGGCGGTATGTTCAGACCGGCGAAGAGTCCGTACACGACCGGAAGTTGGACCCCGGTGAGAGTATGCTGCGGAGCTTCTTTAGCGAAATAGAGGCCGACCGTAGGCTGTTCAGTCTGTTCTTTGCCGATCGGGTGGAAATGATATTGGAACATCAGATCGGTCCCTTTCGGCAACCTGAGAGCGAGACCATCGGGCAACAGATGGGGCTGCGCGCCGAGTGCGATACCACCCAGTCCGACCATGCCCGCGCTAAACTTCATGCCCGACGACTTCACGCCGGCCTGCTCCGCTTCGATCTTGTTGGCCTCCTCGGCTGGGTTCGCGAAATAGAGAACGTGGTGGACTACTCGCGGCGCCGAAGGCCGCAATTCGATGGCGCGCACCCACTTATCCTCCGGCAGGTTGAGCGGGATCCGAAGATAGCGGTAAATGTCGGCTCCGTCCGCCGGCACGGTGAACCCCTTATCCATTTTCAAAATCAGATCGGGAACGCCTAGCTGCCAACCGCTGGTGAACTTGGGCAGCGCCGGAACCTTGGCGGAGTCGCCCTCTGGCATTCCCGCTTTGACCCATGCCTGGAGCGTTTTGAGCTCTCCATCGCTGAGGCGGCGAGAGTCTTTGTATTCGTACGACGCGGGCAACGCTTTCCACGGCGGCATCAGGCGCGCGGCTGTGACCGCTGCGATAATCTTGCCGTGTTTGGAGACATCGGAGTAGTTCATGAGCGAGAACGGGGCAGCTTCGCCTGGACGGTGGCAGCCGGTGCAGCGACGGAAAATAATTGGCGCCACGTCCTGACTGAAAGTTACCTCACCCAGGAGAGGAGTCGCGAGACAGACTAGCGCCAAAAGAGTCGAATTTTTCATTCCTACGAAACTTCCTAGTGCCAAGAAACGTATCTGAAACGAGTCTCGCATGAAACGCGTCGTTGCAGTGGGAATACCGATGCGAGCGGTCCTCCGTTTGTTTCTGGTTCTGCTGGCGGCCGATGCGGCGAAGAGTGCCGAGTCGATCAAGGTTACGCAGACGCCGAAGCTGCCGAAAACCGGCGAACGTGTTGTGGTGAGGGTCGACACGTCGAGCCCGCCGGGAGCGGACGGATGGCAGCTGCAATACCAGGTAGTCGAGCCAGGCAACTACGTCGATCTCCAAGATCCGGCTTACACCGATCGCTGGACCGGCGTGGAGCTCGCGAAGGCCGCCAACTCCAAAGCGGCGCTGACAGCCGAGTTGCCGCCCGAGTTGCAAAGACATCGGAGCCTGATCCGGTACCGCGTCTATTCACCTGCCGCCAAAGCCGTAGTGGCTCCTGCGCCCGATGATGCGCAGCGCAACTTCGCGTATTTCGTTTACGACGGCATTCCAGCCTGGCAAGGCGCGATCAACCCGAAGGGTTCCGAGAAGGAGCGCCGGGTGGCGACATTCGACTCTCAAGTCATGCGGAGCGTGCAGGCTTACCATTTGATCGGAAAACAGCGGTCAGTCGAAAATGTAACCTGGTACGAGAGGAATGAAGGCAGTGAGTATAAATACACGGCGACCCTGGTAGCGGATGGCAAGGTGTACGATCACGTCCGGTTCCGCGCCCGCGGCGGCGCGTGGCGCTATGCCATGGGGAAGAACATGTGGAAGATCGATTTCCTCAAGGGCCATCACTTGGAGGCGCGCGACAACTGGGGCCAAAAGTATCCAGTAAAGTGGGGCAAGCTGAATCTGGGCGCATGCATTCAACAGGGCGATTACGGAATGCGGGGTGAGCACGGGCTACTGGAGGCGGTATCCTGTCGGCTCTTCAATCTGGCCGGCGTGGCCGCTCCGCGGACGCATTGGGTGCAACTGCGATTCATCGACTGAGTGGAGGAGAGCCCGGCCGACCATATCGCGGCGACTTTTGGGGCTTGTATCTCGCCGTGGAGAACGTCGACGAGGATTTTCTGAAAGCAACACGGGCTGCCGGACGGCGATCTTTACAAGATGGATTTCGGCGGGCCAGAGCCACAACGCAACGCTCGGGGCGTTCTGGCAGACCGCGGCGCCGCCATCAAATTCATGACCGACCTGACCCGCAACAAGGATGAGAACTGGCGACTGGCGAACATCGATCTATCGCATTACTACAGTTACCGCTCCATCCTGGAGAGCATCCACCACTGGTGAGTATCGATATCACGCGTTCAGGTTCACGAGGCAATTTCTCGAAGAAAACTGTGCGTGAATCGAAATAAGTGCGAAACAAATGTTGGCGGCTGCGATCTACTCGTCAGCGGCAGCACATTGAAGCTGCCGTGAAGAGAAGGATCAAAATATGAAGCATTTACTAACTGCAGCTCTCACGATAGCCGCCGGACATGCCAGCGCCAGTCTCGTTCTGATTGGACCGGTGCCTTCAACAGGAAACGGAATCGGGGCGGTAAACACGTCGCTAACCCTTCAAAACACCGGGACTGAGTCCGGTTGTGTAGCCTTTAATGGCACAACATCCACCATCGGCGCGGCCTCGTGCCCTGCTGGTTTCGCCGGAGGGAATGAGAGCCCTGGCTCCTCGCAAACCAATGTGTTTACGGCGGCTCAACTCAACTTCTCGAGCACTCTGAATTTCTCCAACCTGGTGGTTTTGTTGAATGGCAATGAAGGCGGCCTCCCGGCCGACCAAGCCATCAGGCTGAACTTATTGGGGTTGTCGCTCTATTCAAGCACTGGCGCTTTACTGGGCACATTTACGACCACCGGACCGATTGACTTTGCCGCGATCTTTTCCGGCGTAGGTAATGCAGGCTTTGGTTTTAAACTCGACGCCGCCCAAGCCGCCCAGGCAAACGCGATTTTGGCGGCCAATCCGTTGCTGAGAATCGGAACGTCAGCTACGTTGACCGGCGCTCAGGGTGGCCCCGAAACCATCCAACTCCGCACGCTCCCAGGAACTGGGACCCCCGACACGAGTATCCCGGAGCCGAGCACGGTGATATTGCTCTCAACGGGCATGATGCTTATCGGAGCCTCTAAACTTCGAAAACCTGCCCATACGCCGATATCGGAGCGGTAGCGAGAATTGTTGCCCCGTTTTGCGACACTTGGCCGCAATGGTTCAGACTGGCTTAGGCGAAGAACTGTCGAGACCGTCGGCAAGCCCGTCGGTAGGGCCTAATCGAGCTTTCTTGAGGCTTCTTGGTGTCGTCGGGAGCGGATTGAGAGGGCCTGCGGAAAGGCGACGACGGCGTCTGAAGCCTTCCGTGGGCCCACTGGCGTCAGGTTTCTACAGCTACGGTTACGATCCGATCCTATCCTCGCGGGGAAGAGTCGGTCGGGGATGTTCTATCGAAGTTTGCCCGGGGGTGATTTTCGAGGGATAACGCAATTGATGACCGGACGTTGCTGGCGGATGCGGCCCTCTCTGCAAGGCCCGTGATCGCTCCGGCGATTAAGGTGCAATTGTCGACGGGACCGGCCGCAGCAGGGAAGGTGAAGTGGCAGGATCGGGAGCCCCGGCAAGTATGAATCAACCCCGCTGTGGTAAGCGGAAGGCGGGGCGGCAGCGGAGATTCCCAGCGCTAAGTTGAAACGCAGGCACCACTGCTCCGCACCTCAACAAGTTGCGCCTAAGTGAAGCTCGCGTGGAATGGAAGCCTCGGTGTGTCGACGGGATGATTTCTAAAGAAAACGTTTGCGCGGCGGGGGAAGAGCGGGTAAACTGCTGGTAGGAGTGGTCCCGGCATGTTGCCAGGCCGGAACCACATGAGGATGATCAAGCCGCACTAGGCGGCGCAAACTCAACCTCTATCGTGCCGTCCGGGAGGACCGTTATCCGCTTAATGCGGGATCCAGCCGGAAGCTTCAGAAGGGTGGTCATTTTAACCACCTCCTACCGCTCGATAGATTCGGAAGGCCGGGCCACTAACCCGGCTTTTCCTTTCGAGCGGCGTAGCTCTACTCGGAAACTGGCACATCCAAACCCTTTAGCGGCTTTCAAGGGCTGTTTTACCCTCTCTTATGAGTAGTGCCGGATCCGGCGCGTGTCAACAACTTTGAGACACTCTTGCGGAGAGTTTAGTGAGCTTTTTCGTCTGAGTGGAGCGGCTTGTTGATCCAGACCTCCGTGGGAAGT
>JAYUSQ010000331.1:0-29484 GCA_043755595.1 Acidobacteriota bacterium
GTTTTGCCTGGCGGCGTTGTCAAGTCCAGCCTGGTTGGCAGCTTTTTGCGCCGCATTCTCGCGCTGGAGGCGCTCAGCCTCAGCGCCGGCCACAGCCAATCGCCGGTCGCTTTCAAGTTTCAGACGATCGGCCTCCACCAGGGCCGCCGTTGCACGTGCCTCGTTCTCGAGTCTCAGCCGATCGGCATCCGCACCTGCGGCGGCGATCCGTGAATCGCTCTCGAGCTTGAGGCGATCGGCTTCGAGCTTGGCAGCCGTTGCACGGGACTCGTTCTCTTGCCTCAGGCGATCCGCATCGGCTGCCGCGACCGCGGCGCGATTGTCATTTTCCCGCTTGAGACGATCGGCCTCGGACTGAGCTAGCGATGCTTGCGCATCCTTCTCCCGCGTCAGGCGTTCGGAATCGGCTCTGGCTTGAAGCCGCGCCACTTCGGCATCGCGCGTTACGCGATCCGTTTCCGACTGTGCGGCAACACGTCCGGTCTCCGCCCTTTGTTCGCGATCGGCGGACCGCTGGCGTTCGGCGGCCAAGGCGTCTTCTTCCTGACGTTTGACGGCGATGGCGCGCGCGTCTTCGGCAGTTTGTACCGCTGCCCGGGCCGTCATCGTGACAGGCTTCTTGCCGGCGTTGCGCGCCTGATAGGCTTCCGCTTGAGCCAGGCCCTTCTCGGCCTTTTGGAAGGTCTCGGCGGCGTAACGGTCAGCGCCCATAGCCCGCGCGATCTGAACTGCGTTGCGAGCCTCATAGAGTTCGAGAGGCTGTTTCGTATCGAACTTCAAAGCCAAGGGGTTGGCCAGGCGTTCATATTGACCGCGTTGGAGTAACTCATACTTCGCTTCGACCTCTTCGATCTTGCCGATGGTGTCCTTGCGCACCACGTTTTCCATGACGATGAGATCGCTCGGACGGCTGACCGCATAGTAGGGTTCGGCGGTGACCATCAGGGCAAACACCTGCAACTCGGTAGTTACGTTGAGTTTGCTTTTGGTTCCATTCAGCAGGATCTCTCCCAGATTGGAGGTCCGGCCTTCCGGTGTGATGGCCCAAAGCACGTAAGTGAGATACTCCGCGCCGTTCTTCTGGGCGGGCTGTAGGTCATCGAACTCCACTTCGATTTCCATGTAGCCCTGCTTGCTTTCCACCTTGGCTTCGCCGCGGGATCCCGGTAGCAGCGACGTGCCCCGAAAGTCGATGGTGGTGGATCCGCTCCGGTGGCGATAACTGATGGCCTTAGCGGTCCGCTCCACTACCGTGACACGGTAAATGGGCGTCTCCCCCTGGGCCATCCGGGTTGCGTTTTCGCTGATGGCTTGGGGCGTCTGCGCCGCCAGAGCGCCACCGGTGAGTAGTAATACACTGATCAGTTTGTTCATGATTGAGACCTTCTTACCGTTCCCACTTGGAGTAGCGATTGAGCAGAGCGAGTAACTTCGCCGCCGCTTTGGGCGGAGTAACACCCGTAGTTACGATCGTCCGGTTGTCCAGCTTCTTGCCGTAGAGTGTAGTGTTGTCGTCCAGGTCGTCCCGCAGCGTTGCGCCGGTCAGCGATACGCCTGCGAAGAGCCCGCGAGAGCGAGACCACGACAAGATCTCAGCTCGCATCAGCGCATCGGTTTGAGCGGTCGCGGTGCGTCCCACCGGCCCGGCGGCCACCATGCCTTCGCCGCCCAGCGTAAACTCACTCGACAGCAGTTTGTCGGCCCCGCGCTTGTTCATTACGAGAAGGATCGCATCGGTTTCCGATCCACCGATCTGAAAGCCCACGCTCCCGCCCTCGATCCTGACCGTGCCGGGCGCAGACCAACCGGTCCCGCTCTCTTTGCGGCAAGACATGTATCCCTTGCCGTACTTGCCGCCGATGATGAACGCCGCCTTCTTTAGGCCTGGAACGATCACAATGCAGTGCGCCTTGGCCAACAAGTCTTCCGGGATCCCCTTGTCGGGCGTCTTCATGATTTCGTCGAAGACGATGGCCGCTTCGGTCAGCCTTACAGCAGGTTCGGCGTCCTTGGCTAATAGCGAGCCGACGGCGAGTGCGCCAATGGCAATGTGGTTTTTCATCTTAACTCCTCTTTCGTAAAATGTGAATTGGTTGGCCGGGTCCGGCAGATAGCGGCGCCCGCGCAGAAGCCTGCCGCCGCGGCCATCGCCAAAAGGCTGGCGGGATGGCGAGTTACGGCCCGGCGCAGTGAGCGGATCCAACTGGAATGATCCCGGCCGCCGATATACGAGGACGCGGCGTCCAGTCTTGCGGCTACGCTTTCGCCGGCATCCGTCAGTGCGGCCGAGCCTTTGCCGGTAGCCGTTCTCACCGAACTGGCGCCGGAGTGTAATGCGTCGGCCGAGCTGGTTTTAATTTCACCCAGCCGGTTCGACACGGATTGAGACAGGTCCTGCGCCGTTTGCCTGGCGGTCTGGACGGTCTCGGCCGCTGACGCTGCAATCCCCGTGATACTCATGGAATCGGTCTTTGACATCTTGAACCTACTTCTCTGTCTCGGGACACCGTTACATTTGCACGCCCGTGGCCAACGTTCGCACTAGTCTACTTACAGGTAACGGAACAGTTAACGATTGAAGAAGCCGCCGGGAGGTCTCTCTGGGATGACGCTGGGTGGTCAGTTGGTTAACGGCCAGTCTGTTAGTCGATTCAGAAGGATCTACGCATCCGAAATGAGTCCCGCCCAGCACGTTCCGTCAGGAATCGGCGCAGTTCGTCCTGAACTTCGAACAAGCGAGCCAATTCAAGTTGCGGACCGGTCGGCTCGAAAGAGGCTTCCTCAGCACCTGATGCTTCCGCTTTGAGTTCGCCGAACATAATCGCCAGTTCGACGTACATGGCTTCGATGAATCGGTGCAAATTGCTGAGTTCTGTAGGTGTCACAACTCAGCCAAAATCACGAGGTCGCTTTCATCCATTGCGCGATCTCCGCCACAGCTTGATCTGCCTTGCCAACAGTGCCCGCCAGTCCGAAGAACTCGTGTGACACTCCTTCATAACGCGTAGATTGCACGGCCACGCCGAACTCACGAAGCAGGCTTGCGTACGCCTCTCCCTCGTCCCGCAACGGATCGAATTCGGCCGTGATGACGATGGCCCGAGGCATCCCGGTCAGGCTCGGCGCCAGGATGGGAGACGCGTAGGGATGGTTGCGCTGTTCGGGCTTTTCCAGGTATTGGTTGAAAAACCATGGCATCATCGCGGAGTTCAGCGGACGAGCATCTACGTTCTGCAGGTAAGACCGCCGCTCGGTGTTAGAGATATCCGTGACCGGATAGATGAGGACTTGGCCGGCCGGCAAACGGCCGCCGTCAGCGAGTGCCTTCAGGCAGGAGACAGTGGCAAGATTCCCACCCGCGCTTTCCCCACCGACAAAGACCCTGGCCGGATCGGCGCCCAACGATTCCGCGTTGGCGATCGCCCATTGTACTGCCGCATAAGCGTCGTCCACGGCGGCGGGAAACTTGAACTCCGGCGCCAGCCGGTATGCGACCGAAACAACAACGGCGGCAGCCGCGCGGCAAATAGAACGGCATGACGACTCGTACACGTCCAGGTTTGCAATCACCCACCCTCCACCGTGGAAGTACACCAGCAAAGGGAACGGGCCCGGGCCGGGCGGCGTAAAGATTCGAACGAGCAACTCGCCGCCGCCTCCTGGAATCGTCCGGTGGCTGACCTGACATCTACTGTCTGTGCGAGCCAGCTCTTCGACGGCGTTCTTCAGGGTCGGAGCGTTCCGGGCATTGGCCGGGGAAAGCTCGGTCAATGGCACGGGATCCAGCTTGTCGAACTGGTCTAGAACCTTGCTCATCTGTTTGTCCATCATGGCCGGATCACGCCGCAAGCGATACGTTCACCGGAGTTACCGGCTGGATCGGACTTCCGGTCATCCGCGGAAGCATGAATCACAAGACTCGTTCCACCCTGCTGTAGGAGCGAGTGTGGTCCGGCTTTGATTGTTGCGCCTTTGGCCAGCATGTTAACCGTTCCGGACCCCTCTGGACTTACCGTCAGATTGGCCAGATCTCCGGCGTGAACACCCAGGGGATTCAAATCGCCGTGCTGCTTCTGGCCGGGATTGAAGTGGGGGCCTGCGGACTTGAAGTCCGGGGCGATGCACTCGCCCACCTGGTGGATGTGAAAGCCGTGGCTGCCGGGGGGTAGGCCATTGAGCCTTCCCTCAACCCGCACTCCCTCTTTATTTTCGGTAAAGGTCAAACTGCCCAGCGATTCGCCCATGGCATTCCGGACGTCGGCCCGCGCGGAATGGCCGGCGCTCGCCAGGAAGGGGAGCACAAGGGCGACACCCAGAATCACGATCGTGACAGGTTTCATATGGTTACCCTTTATTTGGTTCGGTGTCGAGTAGGCTAACGTTTTCTGCGGTCCTGGCCAGAACGCGTTCCGCCGTTTGCCTTTGGCCGCTATTCCCGCAGCGCACCAGCAATAGTGTCTTTCCCGAGCGCAGGTGCTCATCGATTGCGCTCACGTGGCGTTCAGGAATTCCCTGGCCGACTACGATGCCGGCGGCGCCACCAAAGGTCGCGCCCACTGTTCCGGCGGCAAGGGTCGCGACGATAGGGCCCGCGGCCATCAATGCGATTCCGCCAGAAGCGAGCGCCACCGTCACGCCGACGACTGCCGCAGCCGCTCCTCCCACGGCGCCAACGACGCCCGCCACTGCCGGATAACCCGGTTGCTCATCCGTATCCAACGGGGGATTGGTCTTTCGACCGGCCGGTTGGTCGGCGCCGCTGCTAACAATCGAAATGGCGGATTCGGGCAGGCCCTCGCGCTTGAGATCCTCGAGAGCTATTTCCGCCGAGTGTACGTCGGTAAAAGTTCCACACACCAGCAGATCGCTTTGCATATTGAGTGTTCCGTCCTGTAGAGCGGCCGGAGACCAGTTCTGTTTCCAAAAAAAACAGAAGTTCGTTGGGCCCGTCCGCAGATCGTGCAAGACAGTCTGTGGGTTGGTGTGGCCGAAGCGGCGAGGTCAGAAGTCGGCGCGTGAGATGTTGAGCTTGCGCATCAGAGCGTTCAACGTAGTCCGTGGCAAACCAAGACGCAAAGCGGCGTTGCTGACAACGCCTTCGCATTCTCGAAGGATCCGGAGGATATGCTCTCGATCCACGTGGTCCAGTGTGTCGTCAGCGGCCGCTTTCGCCCGGGAGGGCCGAATCTCTTCCAATGGCGCCCGGAGAGCCGGCCCCTGGGTGAGGATAACCGAACGCTCGATAAAATTCTCCAGCTCACGGACGTTTCCGGGCCAAGGCCAGGCCGCCAGCGTCCGAATGGTTTCCGCGGGAATCCTGTCAATGTTCTTGCCCATCTTCAGCGCGTACTTGGTGGTGAAGTGCCGCGCCAGGATCGGTATATCGTCCGGGCGATCCCGCAACGGAGGGGTCGTAATCGGAAATACCTTCAGCCGGTAGAAGAGATCGACACGGAAGAGTTTATCCTCCATCATCTGGGTCAGATTGCGATTGGTGGCGGCCACCAACCGGACGTCGATCGGAATGGTCTTGGTCCCACCCAAACGCTCGAAGGATTTCTCCTGCAAGGCCCGGAGCAATTTCGGTTGGAGGTCCAATGGGATGTCGCCCACTTCATCCAGAAATAGCGTCCCGCGGTGGGCCATCTCAAACCTGCCGATCTTCTGCTGCAACGCGCCGGTGAACGCGCCGCGCTCGTAGCCAAACAGTTCGCTCTCGAGCAAACCGGTCGGAATCGCGGCGCAGTTCAACGAGATAAACGGCAGATTCCGGCGTGGGCTGATGCGGTGAATCGCCCGCGCCACCAATTCTTTGCCCGTGCCCGTTTCACCGAGAATCAGCACGGTGGCGTCGGTAGGAGCTACCACTTCGAGCAAATCTTTCACCCTGCGGAGAGCGGAGCTGGCTCCCACCATCTCTTCAAAGACATGCTCGCCTTCGACCAGGTCCTGCGCCACGCCCTCCGCCGCGTTGCGCTCCCGGAGGTCTTGCACGAAGGTGATCCAGCGGAACGGACTCAGTTTCAGCGTCGCCGTCGCCACCAAGACCGGGACGCGGCTGCCGTCCTTGCGAATCAACTCCTTTTCGAATGGCGTGCAGGCGCCGAACCGCAACGCTTCTTCGTGGGCCAGTTCATCCAGGGACAGGTATTCGGGCGGCGTAAGATTGGGCCACCGCAGCTTGCCGGTGGAAAGATCGTCGCGGCTGTAACCGACGAGTTCAAGAAAGGCATCGTTCACTTCCGGAATGTGGTCAAACTCGCCGGAGACGATGCCGGCGATGTGTGCTCGAGAAGGAAGCGCATGCAGGATCTCCCGGTTCCGCCGCAGCGTTTCATCCTGCTCGTGGCGCTCACCGAAGTCGCGCACCACTCTGGCAAAGCCCTGCAACTTGCCGCTGTCGTCTCTCAGTGTTCTTGTGATTGTGTTGGCCCAGAATCGAGACCCGTCTTTTTTGAGCTGCCAGCCTTCGTCGCCGGAATGGTCCGCGAGTGCGGTCCTTGCCAATCGTTCGCGGCAAAGGACGACGCTACCGGTTTCCCGGGGATAGAGGAGCGACTCGTGCCGGCCGATGGCTTCAGCGGCAGTATAGCCGAAGATCCGAGCCGCTCCCGCATACCAACTGGCAATCCGTCCGTCTGTATCCAGCAGGAACAGCGCGTAGTCTCTAAACCCGGCGGCTAGTTTAGTTTTCTCATCCGGTTCTCCGCTCTCCCCGGATACACTCCGGTCGCGAATCGCCAGAATGTGGCGGGAGGGTAGTACATTCCCCTTGGCCTCGTACTGAACCATGCGGGCCCTTCCGTCCTCGCCAACCAGGGGCAGGGTGCCGCTTTGCTCACCTTGTTGCAGAACTGAATGCCAAAGCTCGCGGAAGTGCGAACTGAAGCTCGGCTCCACCAGATCGTCCAGGCTCCGGTCGACAATCTGAGCGGGCGGAATTCCCAGGAGCCGCTCCACACCGGCGCTGGCTGCTATAGATTTGCGGTCATTGTCCGCGACTAAAACGGGAGTTGCATGGAGGTGAATAATCGCGCGGAACAAGAGCTCAAGCTCCTGCGGGCCGTTGGCCGCGAGCCAATTGGAAGATACGTGAACTGGTTCGATCAGTTTCAGACTCCGTCTTGGGTTTTTTCTATGCCAGATGATTGTACCACTCGGGAGGGCGGCGTTTCCCAATCATTGCCCCCAAGTGGCGCAGGACCCATCCTCCGTGGGAGCCCTGCGCCCGTCTGCTCCTGCCGGCAACACCTCCCGGCTGGCTGCGGAATCCGGACCGAATCCGCAACGCCGTTGCACAAACCATGAACCCCCGGGTTGACCCGATGTTCGCCATAGCCCGTGTGGAGTGTCCTTTACGAGCGGTGTTACAGCACGTCTGTGGCCAAGTCTCGCAGGGACTGAATGTCTGCATCGCGCGCTTCGGGAAGACCGGCATGACCGCCCGTGGTCATCTCAACGTCCGCCGCTCTTAATGGCCCGTGAATTAAATGCGCAATTCGCTCACGGCCTGCGCCCCTGCTGAATGGCTATCGGATTGCCCCTGCCGGGTCAAAGGAGCGTGCGAAATGCCGCTAATTAATCTGGTAATGGTGTTGATCGTGATCGGTGTCGCTTTGTATTTGATCAATAACTATATTCCCATGGCCTCGTCGATCAAGACGATCCTGAACTTGGTCGTGGTCATATCCGTTTGCGTTTGGTTGCTGCAGGCTTTCGGCCTGTGGCCGGCAATGTCCAGCTATCGAGTGGGGCGTTAGACACGGATACACAACTGGCTTGAGTGTGATTCCGCAACTGCCTACCCGGCGGCGGTATGTCCCGAACCCGTTTGCGAATCGAGGGCAAACCTCAAAACGCTTCATTCGTTCCCCCGCTTGAAGCAATGGCGAGCGGCGTGCTTGGAATGGCTGGGAGGATTTCAATGTTGTGGAAATCGGATTGGGCCGTAGACCTGCGATTGTGGGCCAGGTTTCTGATCGCCAGCTCCTTCCTGTTCTCCGGCTTGGCTGAAACGTTGAGCGCCACGGGCGTGGTGGTGGAGTTGTCTCCCGGCGCTCAACTCAGTCTTGGCTTCCACACGCTCGCGATCGGCGGGCCCTTGCAGATGGCCGGCGCCACTCTGCTCGCATCCGGGCGAAAGACACGCTGGGCCCTGGGCATCCTCATCGCTTATGTAGTCCTCGGCAGCGTAGTTGTCATTCTGCCGCGGATGATTCACCCCGATGCCTCGGGCAGTGCCTTGGCGGGCATGATCACCAACTTGGCGGTGATTGGCGGACTGCTGTATTGGCTTGAGAGTGAACGGTTGCCTTCCACGAGCGGATATCCGCCGGCCTGACGATCCCCGGTCAAGTGACGCCTGACCGTCGGCTGATGAGCGCCTTTTAGCACAATCCCCGGTCCAGGCTCCACTAACACCGGTACCTTAGCGGATGGACCTCCAAGTGCCTGCTCTTTATTAGTGGGGATCCGTTCGGCGACAACGCCAGGAGCCGATCGTACCCAAAATCTTTTTACTAACCGACAAAGGAAATAAGTTATGAAGTACCTCAAAAAATTCGCAACGCCAGCATCCTGCCTGGCGCTGATGCTCGCCACGCTCTCGACAAACGCGAATGCGTCCGAGTGGGATCGGAAGACGGTGGTCACTATCAGTGGCCCTGTCGAGATTCCAGGTGTCCACCTCGCCGGCTGGGGCATTTTACCAGCTGGCACCTATGTGTTCAAGGTCATGGACTCGCAGTCCAATCGCCACATCGTCCAAATCTTCAGCCAGGACGAAAAGACCATTTACGCTACGATTCTGGCGGTTCCGAACTACCGCCTTAAAGCTACCGACAAAACCGTGATCACCTTTTCAGAACGGCCGGCCGGCGAACCGGAGGCTCTGCGCGCGTGGTTTTATCCCGGCCGGAACTTTGGCGAGGAATTCGTCTACCCGAAGGCGAGAGCGATGGCGTTGGCCAAGGCCACTAACACGCCGGTCCTGTTTACTTCGGTCGACATGCCTGTCGAAGTTACTGAGCCGATCAAGCCGGCCATTGAGACGGCTGTAGCCGAGCTGGATCGCGCACCGATCAAGGCTGTACAACCGACGGGTGAAGAGGTGGAACTCGCACAGGTGGTTACACCGCCGCCGGCGCAAACCGAGAGCCCCGCTCTCCTGGCGCAGGCTTCCCCGGCGCAGGCTTCCCCGGCGCCCGCTGTGGTGGCCGACCCGACACCGGCAGTTGCTGTAGCTGAGCCGACCCGCTCTGCCCCGATGCTGCCTGAGACTGCCAGCCACTTGCCGCAGATCGCGGTAGGAGGCTTTCTGGCCCTCGCTTCCGCCATTGCCCTCATGGCGGTTCGCAAGCGGATCGCATAGGATCGCTTGTCCGACGGCGCGCTCTGTGTGACCCAGGGCGCGCCGCTTTTTCGAATCGTATTCAACCTGCCATGACGCGGCAAAAGGAGCCAGAAATTCATGAAACTGAGAGTGCTGCCGCTCAGAACCTCAACTGAGGAACCTCTGCGGCTCGCCGGTGCTTTGCTTGAGACCCATGCACGTGGCTTGGATCTGCTCAATACGCCCGCGTTGAATAAGGGGACGGCCTTTACGGCGGGCGAGCGCAACTGCCTGGGCCTCAATGGATTGCTCCCCTCCGTGATCAGCACCCTGGAGTCGCAGGCCGAGTGGGCCTACATTCAGTATCAGAAACTAGCCGATCCCGTCAGCCGGAACATTTACCTGACCACCTTGCATGACCGGAACGAAGTGTTGTTCTTCCGGTTGTTCGGCGAGCATTTGCGCGAAATGATCCCGATCGTCAACGATCTGACGGTTGGTCTGGCGATCGAGCAGTACCGTCACGAGTGCCGGCGTCCCCGCGGTCTATACCTCTCGATTGATCATCCTGGCGCGATTGAGGAAGCCTTCAACAACTTGGGCGCTGGCCCCGACGACATCGATCTGATCCTGGCTACCGACGCCGAACAAATCCAGGGAGTGGGCGATTGGGGTGTTGGCGGCATCGAAGTGGCCATCGGGAAGCTAGCCATCTGCACCGCGGCCGGCGGCATCGATCCGTCACGAGTAGTTCCGGTGATGCTCGATGTCGGCACCAACCGCGAGAGCCTCTTGAGCGATCCGCTGTACGTTGGCAACCCGCACCCGCGGATCCGGGGGGATCGCTATGACGCTTTTATCGATGCCTACGTCACGGTTGCAAGCAAGCTGTTTCCCACTGCGCTGCTGCAATGGGCGGACTTCGCACCGGGTAACGGGCGTAGAATCCACGAGAAGTACAGCAATCGCGTATGTTCGTTCAACGACGACATGCAAGGCACTGGCGCGATCACCTTGGCGGCGATCTTTTCGGCGATCCGTATCCTCGGCACGCCGTTACGCGATCAGCGGGTGGTGATCTTCGGAGCTGGCGCCGCAGGCATAGGAATTGCGGACAAAATTCGCCACGCGATGATTCACGATGGCTTGTCGGACGGAGAAGCCACGCGGCGCTGCTGGTGCGTGGACCGGCATGGGCTGCTGACGGTGGGCATGGACGGCCAGCTTGGCGATCACCAACGGTTCTACGCCCGCCCCACGGCTGAGTACAAGGGCTGGATGCAAAGCGGCAACGGAAAGGGGGTAGGCTTGGCCGAAGTGGTGAGGCAGGTGAAGCCCACGATTTTGATCGGCGCGTCATCGGTCGCGGGCGCCTTCACCGAAGCCATCGTTCGAGAAATGGCTTTCCATACGAAGCACCCGATCATCTTTCCGCTTTCGATTCCGGCTTCCTGCTCCGAAGCTACTCCGGCTAATCTCCTCGCCTGGACCGAAGGACGCGCGCTGATGGCGACCGGAAGCCTTTTCAGCCCGGCCACTTATCGCGGTATGACTTACGTGGTGGGTCAGTTGAGTAACGCAATGCTGTATCCTGGCCTGGCTCTCGGTGTTACCGTCGCGAAGGCCTCCCGCATCAGCGATGGTATGTTCAGGGCTGCGGCCAGTGCGGTCTCCAGCCTGGTGGTGGTGCGCCAGCCGGGCGCTTCGCTGCTCCCACACATTGACGACCTACGCACGGTTTCAATGACCGTAGCGGCCGCGGTGGTGGAAGCGGCGCGGGCCGAGGGACTGGCGGCCGCCAAGCTCGGTGACATCGGCCGACAGGTGCGAGACGCCATGTGGCAACCGGAGTATCGCCGGATTCAGGCGTTATGACAAGGGCGGCTTTCTGTCTCAGCCTGATCGCACCCGCGGTGGGCAAGCCAGCCCAGGAAGCTTTCCGGATTTCCGTGGATGTGGACCTGGTGATCCTGCATGCGACGATCCGTGACGGTGAGGGGCGCCTGGCGCCGGATCTGCTGGAGCGGGATGTCGAGGTCTACGAAGACGGCGTCCGCCAAGCCGTCCGGCTGTTCCGGCATGAAGACACGCCGGTGACCGTGGGTCTAGTGGTGGATCACAGCGGCAGTATCCGGCGCAAACTACCGGACGTAGTGACCGGCGCGCGCAGATTTGCACGCTCCAGCAATCCGCTCGATCAGATGTTCGTCGTCAACTTTAATGAAAACGTAACGGTGCCGCTGCCCGCCACCGCGCCCTTTACCAACCGCCCCGATGAACTCGAGGGCGCCATCACCAGTTCATCGGCCGCAGGCAAGACGGCTCTGTACGATGCGATTCTGACGGCGCTCGAACGGCTGCGGATGGGGACCCGGGATAAGCGTGTGCTGATCGTCATCAGCGATGGAGGCGATAACGCCAGCATTCACACCCTGGCTGACGTGCTCAAGGCGGCCGCGCTGTCCAGCGCCTTGATCTATGCCATCGGTATCTTCGAGCAAGAGGATCCGGACCGGAATCCGCGCGTCCTCAAACGACTGGCCAAGGCAACGGGCGGGGAGGCCTTCTTTCCCGGCCAACCCACTGAAATTGCCGCCGTCTGCGATCGCATTGCGCTGGAGATTCGCCAGCACTATACGATTGGGTATTTTTCTTCCAACGCTGCGCGGGATGGCGCATATCGCTCGGTTCGACTGGTAGCTAGGCAAGCCGGCAGAAAGCTCGACGCCAGGGTGCGCGCCGGCTACATCGCGGGCGGCGCCAAATGAAGTGGATGGTGGCCAGGCCCATGCTTCGGACCGTTCTGCTTTGGACGCAACGCTTGTTCTTTGCCGGCGCCGCGTTGATGCTGAGTTACTGCGCGTTCGTGCTGGGGGACTCCTGGCTCTTCCAACGGCGGGCTCGCCAGGCGCTTGATCGGCAGTTGAGTGAGACGAAGTCCGCAACGAGGCCGGCCGAGCCGGAGGCGTTCGCGCCGATTGGACCGGACGGCTTGATCGGCCGCATCGATATCGCGCGTATTGGACTCTCGGCGGTTGTCTTTGAAGGAACCGACAAGGTGACCCTTCGCCGCGCGGTGGGCCATGTTCCTTACACGGCGTTGCCCGGGCAGCGCGGCAATGTCGGCCTGGCAGGGCACCGTGACTCATTCTTCCGGCCGCTGCGCAACATTGTGCGCGACGACATTATCACCGTCACCACTGTGCTCGGCGAGTATCGCTACCGGGTTGCATCGACCAAAATCGTGAGCCCCTACGAGGTCGATGTGCTGGATCCCAGCAAAACGGAGATCCTCACTCTAGTCACTTGCTATCCGTTCTACTTCGTCGGTTCGGCCCCTTCCCGATTTATCGTTCGGGCCGAAAGGATCACGTAACCCCACCCCGATTTCCCGCCTCTAGATAGCGTCCGACGAAAGGAAATCACTGAACATGAACAAAGACACATTCGAAGGCAACTGGAAGCAGTTCAAGGGCAGGGTCCAGGAAGAATGGGGTAAGCTCACCGACGACGACCTCGACGTCATCGACGGCAAGCGCGAACAACTGGCTGGCCGGCTTCAGGAACGTTACGGACTGGCGCACGATGCCGTTGAGAAGCAGATCGCGGCGTTCGAGAAGCGTCACGCTACCCCCGCAGTCATTTTGTAAAGACGGCATCTCCCCCGCCGAACCTGTACTGGGAAAAAAGGTCGCAGTTGCCGGTGAGGCTCCTGCGACTTTTTACCATTTCCTAATGACGCTCCAACGTCATAGGATGCCGTTTTCGGAGCCGCTCCGTCCGAACCTTCCATATCCAAGTAGTAAGAACAATAGGGATTGTTTGAATGGCCCACCGATTGCCAGATATAGTTCATGCCCCAGCCCTTCGAGCAGCAACAAACCGCGACTTTAACGCCGGACGCCTTCGCTCAGGCTTATGTCACGGGCCTTCGTCAGACTACGAAGTTCCTCATTTCAAAGGGCGCAGCTCTTGATTTAGCAGAAGAAGTGGCCCAGGGAGCTTGGGTTCGCGGCTGGGAAGCCCGGGATCAGTTGCATCTCCAGGACCGGCTTCTTCCATGGGTGAACACCATCGCCTTCCACAGCCTTTGTACTGACCACCGGCGGTCAGTGCGCTACACTGAATTGGCGGATGTGGCAGACTCCAGATCGCCCGAACCGGTGGCTGCTATCGATGCGGGAATTTTGATGAATCGATGCTCTCCTTTCGAGAAGGCCCTGTTAACCCAGCGATACGTCGATGGGATGGATTTGAAAGCGATAGCGGAAACTCACGGCCTCAGCGAGATTGCTGTCAGGCTCCGTATTCATCGCTGCCAGTGTGGTCTGAGATCGCTCATCGGGCGCGGTTTCAACGACACCAACGGGAGACTCCTGCGACGGACGCCCCGGCATTCTGCCGCCCAACAAGCGCCGGCCATGGGTGGGGGTGGCAATTGACCATGAACGGATCGGTTTTCGGCATTCCGGGTATCCGGATGGCAGGCGACAAGCTGTTGGTTTTTCGGAACGCTTCCGTTCCGGCCGCCCATAGCCCCACGCCGTCCCAGCGATTGGCACTTTCGCTGCACCGGGACCTGACCCGCGCCGGTCTCGTCGACTTCGAATTTGGTTCCTTGTTTGTTCGGCGGGATGAGGGTTTCACCACCGGCCGCTAGGGTCGAGGCTGGAACGGCTTGAGCCGCCACGGTATCTGAATAAGTTTCGAGGAATACAAACATGCTTGGTTGGACCATACTCTTCTCAGGATTAACAGCGATCAGCGCTCTGCTCGCAGCCGCTCTTGGGCCGGAGGCGCCATGTTGGGGCGCTCGTTGCGCGGGCTTCGTCTCTGGCTCCCTGGTGCTCATGAGTCTCACCGGCGTCGTAGTGGGTAACGCAGTTCGAAACAGCCTGCGATGAAGGCGAGCCAACCTAAGGCTTTTCTCGCCGCCATTTTCGGAGCCGACCGGACCAGTCCCGAGCAAGCCCTCAAGGGGCTGAGAACCCTGGGCGTCCATGCTTGGCTGGTTTCGTCAGCAGACGGGAATGGCATTGCGCCGTCAGACACCCTGCAACTTTCGCCGACCCTGTTGCCGGGTGAGTTTCTCGTCGTCGCACGCGTTTCGCTTGCCGGTGTCGAAGCGGCCGTCAGCCAGCTCAGCAGTATTGGCGCGCCCGCAATTTTCGTTCTGCCCGGCGTCGTCCCGCCCGCGGCGCGGAGCCGGAAGTCCAACGCGCCCGCGGCGGCTCATGTGCCCCCAAGCACTATCAAGGCGCTGGCGGAAGAACATGGGCAACCGGGTAGCTGTGGCCCTCAGCCGAGCTTGTTCGCGTTACTGACTCAATACGAGGAACGGCTCGAATTCATCCGCCGGGATGTGGTTGGATCGTCGCGTCTCGATCACACGTTGTCGCCCGCCGCCGTTTGGCTGATTGACAATGGGTATCTCTTCGAAGTACATATTGCGGAGGTTCGCAAGAACCTGCCAAAACGCTACCACCGCCTCCTACCCGCTCCGGTTCTGACTCCCGGTATCCCCCGAGTCTGTGCGCTAGCGGCCGAGTTGGTTCGCCAGACCGATTCCCTTTTGACGGCAGACAACATCGCAGAGTGCGTGCAGGCTTACCAGTCTTTACACCTCCTCACGATGGCTGAACTGTGGGCTTTTCCGCAGATGCTGCGGCTGGCGCTCATTGAAGAGCTCGTTTCCACCGCCGGCGAGGTCCACCGGTCGCAACAACTCCGGCAGTTCTCCTCTTTCTGGGCCAACCGTCTGGGCCGCGCGGCGCGTGCCGAAGAAAATCAGCTCAAAAAAATCCTGGCGCACCTGGAGCGTCAACCCTATTTTCTGGATCCCGATTTTATCACCAGCCTGAGCGAGCAGTTACGAGACGAATCCACCGCGCACATGGCATTTCAACGCGGCGTGGAGGGCCGGTCCCCACTCTCGATCGGCGAAATAGTCCGGCAGGAGCACAACGAGGAAACGGCGAACCGGGTGTCGATCGCTAACGCCGTCTCGAGCCTGCGGCAACTCGCCCTGCTGGAATTTCCATCCATTTTCGAAGCCACCTCGGAGGTCGAACGGATTCTCCAGCAGGACCCCGCCGGCGTACACGGCCGGTCCGACTTCTCAACCAGGGATCGCTGCCGGCACGCCGTCGAACAGATATCCCGCACTGGACCGTTGGACGAGTTTGAAGTAGCCAGGCGAGCGGTGCGGTTGGCCGGAAGCGGCGCTCCTCCCGTGGAGAACAACATCGCCCACTATCTTCTTGGTGGAGGCCGGGAGCGGCTCGAGACCGATTGCGGCAGCCGCCCTTTGTTAGCTGCGCGGTTTCTTCGGCTCCTGCGGAGACGCGCCACGCCCGTCTATCTCATGGTCACGACACTGATCACTTTGAGCTTCCTCAGCGTGATGATTGTCTCGGCTTGGGAATCCGGCATGCAACGGCCCGTGACCCTCTTACTGCTGGCCCTCCTGGGCAGCCTGCCGTTCAGCGACCTTGCCATCCAGATCGTCAACGCGCTGATTTTTCGCTTCTTTGCACCTGACGAACTACCCAGCCTTGCGCTTCGCGACGGCATTCCGCCGGAGAGCGCCACGCTCGTCGTGATTCCGATGATGTTCAGCAGTCCTGACGCGGCAGCCAAGGAGGCCGCCAAGCTGGAGGTCCGCTACCTGGGCAACCCGGAACCGCATCTGTATTTTGCGCTGTTCCCGGACTTCCTTGATTCGGACTCGCCTACGGAGCCAGAAGACGCTGGGTTGCTCGCGGGCGCATTCGAGGCGATCGCCGAATTAAACCGCCGGCACGGCCCGAAGCGGTTCTTCCTTTTCCATCGTCAGCGGTTGTGGTCTGAGAGCGAAGAGCGTTGGATGGGGCGGGAACGCAAGCGCGGGAAGGTCGAAGAACTGAATGCGTTCCTTCTCGGCGAAAACAGCTCTGCCGAGATCAGCGAGCCACTCCCGAAACCGATCCGTTACGTAATTGCGCTCGATGCCGACACACAGCTTCCTCCGGAAACGGCCAGACGCATGGTGGCGGTTCTCTCCCACCCCTTGAATCGTGTGGAACTTACACCCGACGGGCGAAATCGCGCGCGCGGGTATACGATCATCCAACCACGGGTAAGCATCGGGCTGCCCGGCGCCACCGCCTCGCGGTTCACCCGCATCTTCGCCGACGCCAGTGGAACCGACCCTTATTGCCAAGCCGTTTCCGACGCCTATCAGGACCTCTTTCGCGAGGGCATTTTTCATGGAAAAGCCATTTATGATCTGCACGGCTTTCATGCGATTCTTGACGACCGTTTCCCGGTCGCATCATTACTTAGCCACGACCTCATTGAAGGCGCACATGTGGGCGTCGCGTCCGCGAGCAGCATCGAGATCTTCGAGAACATGCCGGCCGACTATGCGTCCTACGCACGGCGCCAGCATAGATGGATCCGAGGTGACTGGCAAATCGCGCCGTGGATCGCCCGCCACGTGCCAGGAGCCCGCGGCGGCCCTGAACCGAATCCGCTTTCGATCATCAGCCGCTGGCGTATTTTGGACAATCTGCGGCGCAGCCTCGTCGCCCCGGCGTCTATGCTTCTCCTGGTCTGGGGTTGGTTCGGATCTAGCTCTCCGGGCGCCTGGACCTTCCTGATCGCCGTGGCCGCGACGCTCCCTGGTCTCGCGCCGCTTAGTGAGCGCATAGCGAAAAAGTTCGCAGGATCAGGGTACGGCCTGCCAGGCGCCTGGGAGGAACTGCTGCGGCCACTGGTCACCGTTTCACTCCTGCCGCACCAAGCCTGGATCAGCCTGGACGCAATTGCAAGGACCCTCCATCGCCAGCTCGTGTCGCGCAAGCGCCTGCTCGAATGGCAAACGGCGGAACAGTCTGAGTCGCAAGCGGTCGATCATCAGCACCGCACGATAGTCGAGTGCATCACGATCAGCGCCTTGTCGCTATTCGTTCTTATGGCACTGAGCGCCAAGGGCGCCTTTTGGGCCACTATCTTCTTCTTACTACTGTGGATGCTTTCCCCCTTGACGGTAATATGGCTCAGCCGCAGAACCGGAGGAGGAGCGAGCTATCGCGCTCTCAACAGCGATCAGACTCCCTTCCTCTCGCGCATGGCGCGCCTGACCTGGCGATACTTCGACGATCTGGTAGGCCCGGCGGATCATTGGTTGCCCCCGGACAATACTCAGTTAGCTCTGCGGATTGAGGTGGCGCATCGCACTTCACCAACCAACATCGGGTTATGGCTGACGTCTGCCCTGGCCGCGCACGATTTCGGCTTCGTGACAACGGACCGTGTTCTTTCGATGTGTACGGAAACCGTGGACACCTTGACCCGCATGGAGCGATATGAAGGACATTGGCTGAACTGGTACAACACCGAAACGCTCGAGCCGTTGCTTCCCCGGTATGTTTCGACGGTGGACAGCGGCAACCTTCTGGCCAGCTTCTGGGTCCTCGATCAGGGCCTGGGCGGGATCGAAGCGGCCTCGGTTCTGGGGGGCTCTTGCCTGCGCGGGCTAGAGTCGAGCGTCCTCGTGCTTGGCGAAGAATTTGGCGGCGATCACTCGGCCCGTTTGCCACTCAACACCTTGACTCGCTTGTTCGGGCGGCCTGCGGTTGGCCAGGAGATCGCCGATAAATTAGCGCTCCTGGCCGCGCCGGTCCGGCAACTGGCGGCCACGCGCCGATGGCAGCCGGCCGAACCAAGCGGAGACCGGGACTACTGGATTGCCAAGCTCGAACAGCAGGTGTCCAGTTGGTCGCAGCATGTCAGGCGTTACTTGCCATGGCTCGAAACGCTGGCTGCGGCGCCCGACCCTTTCCTGAACGACATCCATCCGGGCATGATCGGCGCACGCCGCCGGGCTCTGGTCTGGACTCCCTCGCTGGCGGACTTGGCCGAAGGGAAACTTCCGCCGCTCGACGAACTTCTCGGACTCGGTTCCCAGGCCGCTCAAGGCCAACAGAAGACGTGGATCAACCAGATCCGGGCTGAGATCCAGCTATCGCGGCAAGCGGCAGTGGAGACCTGCCGGCGAATCGCCGCGCTACGGCAGAGGCTGCGCGATTTGGCCCAGGCCGTCGACATGGGATTTCTCTACGACCCCAAGCGCCGTCTGCTGGGAATCGGCTATCAGGTGGGCGGCCCACTCGAGTTTGGCGGATACTACGACTTTCTGGCGAGTGAATGCCGCTTGGCCAGCTTGGTCGCGATCGCAAAAGGCGACGTGCCCCTGGAACACTGGATGGCTCTCGGCCGGCCCTACCTCAGCACGCCCGAAGGGCAGACTCTTCTATCGTGGAGCGGCACGATGTTTGAGTTCCTCATGCCGCTGGTCTACACGAGGGCCTTCGAGAATTCTTTCCTCGCTTCGGCTTGCCTGCTCGCGGTCCGGAAGCAAATCGAGTACGCCGGCCAAAAGGGGATTCCGTGGGGCATTTCAGAGGCTGCCTATAGCGCCATCGATGCCAACAAGATCTATCAGTATCGCGCCTTCGGAGTGCCCGGCCTCGGTTTGAAAGAGGGGCTCGAGAAGGATCTGGTGGTCTCGCCCTATTCCACGTTCCTCTCTCTGCAGTTGCTACCCAACGAAGCCGTGTTCAATCTTCAATCGCTCGCATCGCAGGGTATGAGCGGACCGATGGGGCTGTACGAATCGCTGGACTATTCTCGCGAGCGAACCAGGCGTGGCGGCCGCGGCGTGATCGTGTACGCCTATATGGCCCACCATCAGGGCATGAGCCTGCTGGCGATGAACAATCTCTTGAACGACGGCGTCATGCAGCGGCGCTTTCATGCCGATCCGCGTATCCAAGCCTTCGAATCCCTCTTATTCGAGAAGGTGCCTTCCGAGCGCTCCCTGCTGCGGCGAACGGCTCCTGACGGGGCGGCCTTCCGGGTGGAGTCCGAACCCGAGACGAGCCCACGGACGTGGCAGGAAGACTCTCCCGTGCCACGAGTCAATCTGCTCGGCAACGGGCGCTATACGTTGATGGTTACCAGCTCCGGTTCCGGGTTCAGCCGTTGGAAACAGTTCGATCTCACCGACTGGAGCGCCAACACCACCCAGGATCGGATGGGCTCCTACTTCTATATCCGCGACCGCCGGTCCGGGGCGGTGTGGTCGGCCACCCACCAACCCTTGGCTGGGGAAACCGGCTCATTTACCTGTAACTTTTCCGCCGACCGGGCCGAGTTCATCCGTCGAGTCAGCGACGTCGAAACCGTTACCGCTATCTGTGTCTCCTCCGAGGCGGATGTGGAGGTCCGCCGTCTCATATTTACCAATCACGGTCTGCGAACCCGCGCCTTGGAGTTGACCAGTTACTGTGAGCTTGCACTGGCTGAACACAAGGCTCAACGAGCCCACCCGGTTTTCAGCAAGCTTTTTGTCGAGACCGAAGTTCTTCCTGGCGGCCAGACTCTGATCGCGCATCGGCGCCCGCGCAACCCGGATGAAGCGCCGGTGTGGATGGCTCAGATGGTCGTAACGGGTCAGCAAGGTGGTGCGATCCAACACGAAACCAGTCGCATGGCTTTTCTTGGCCGCAACCGTTCCACGGCTGATCCGGTCGCACTGACGGGCGAGTTGACGGACACGGTGGGCACGGTGCTCGATCCGGTTTTCAGTCTCCGTTGCCGTTTCGCGCTGGCGCCACGTGGACAAGTCGAGATCAGTTACTTGACCTTGGCAGCCGCGTCGAGAGAAGAACTACTGGTCTTGGTGGAGCGCTTCCGTTATCCGGAGGCGGTTACGCGCTCATTTGAAGCCGCGTGGACGCAGGCGCAATTGGAGTTCCGTTACCTCGGAATTAACTCCTCCGCAGCGCACCGATTTCAGGAGTTACTAAGTCCGTTGATCTATCCTCAGGGCGGTCTGCGGCCATCTCCGGCGCGGCTGGCGGCCAACCGGCTGGGACAGAGCGGACTGTGGGCTCATGGAATATCCGGCGATCTCCCCATCCTGGCGGTCACTGTCGCCGATGTGCGCGGGATCAGCCTTGTTCGCGACCTGCTGGTGGCCCATTCCTACTGGCGGATGAGAGGCTTTCCCGTCGACCTCGTCGTGCTAGACCAGGAACCACACAGTTATGAGCAAGCTCTCCGGGAACAGATCGGCAAGCTCGTCGCGGCACACATGACACACGCCACCGCTGCGGCCGGCGGCGTTTTCTTGTTGAACTGGCAATCGCTCACTGAAGAATCCCGGACGTTGCTGTTGGAAGCGAGCCACGCCGTCCTCGGAAGCGGCAGAGGCAACCTGACCCAGCAACTTGCCGCCCCTCTGGATTCTGCCGCCATGACACCGCTCATGGCCGAGGCACTGCCGGCACGCAATCCTGTCTCTTCCTCGGAGTTACCTTTTCTGGAGTTACCCTACTTCAATGGCCTGGGAGGATTCTCCAAGGATGGCCGCGAATACGCCATTTACCTGAAAGTGCGCGACACACCGCCGCTGCCATGGTCGAATGTCATTGCGACGCCGCAATTCGGCACTGTTGTTACCGAGTCGGGGTTGGGATTCACCTGGTTCGGAAACAGTCAGTCGAATCGCCTGACGCCTTGGCAGAATGACCCCGTCTGTGACCCTCAGGCCGAAATCGTCTACATTCGGGATCAGGAAACAGGAGAAGTCTGGACACCGACCGCACTTCCTATCCGCGAAGACACAGCCTACCGCGCCCGGCATGGGCAGGGCTATACCGTCTTTGAACACAACAGCCACGCCATCCGCCAGGAACTGACAGTCTTCGTACCGCTGGATGAGTCAGGTGGAGAGCCCCTGAAGATTGTCCGTCTGCGCCTGCACAATGAGGATCGCCGCCGAAGATCCCTTTCCGTCACGTGGTACGTCGAATGGGTTTTGGGCGCCACGCGAGAGGAAAGTCAAGCGCACGTGCAGACGAGTTTCGATGTCGACAGCTCGTCCTTGTTGGCGAGGAATGTTTGGCAGCCCTCCTTTGCGGGCCGCGTCGCTTTTGTTGCGATGAGTCCGCAACCACAGTCGTGGACGGGCGACCGTACGGCGTTTCTCGGCCGCAACGGACTGCATCGATCACCCGGCGCGATGAAGCGAATCCGGCTAGACCTCCGCACCGGGGCCGGTTTGGACCCATGTGGCGCCCTACAAACCCGCCTGCTTCTCGAGCCTGGAGAATCAGTTGACGTGATCTGTCTTCTCGGACAGGGTTCCGATGTTGCCGAAGCTCGCTCACTGGCCGCGAAGTATCGCACGCCTGCCGACGTGGACGCCGCTCTGCAACGCACCAAGGCGTGGTGGGATGAGCGTCTTACTAAGTTACAAGTCCGTGTGCCGGCTCTGTCGGTCGGTTTCCTTCTGAACCGCTGGCTTCCGTATCAGGTTCTAAGTTGCCGGTTTTGGGCGCGGTCGGCCTACTATCAGTCAGGTGGCGCCTACGGATTTAGAGATCAGTTGCAAGACAGCATGGCCCTGGTCTATTGGGCGCCGGAAATGACGAGGCAGCACCTGCTGACTGCCGCCTCTCGTCAGTTTGCAGAGGGAGATGTACAGCATTGGTGGCATGTGGAAACGGGAGCGGGCCCGCGGACGCGGTGTTCCGACGATATGCTTTGGCTCGTCTATGCGACAGCTCACTATGTCCGTATTACTGGCGACGAAAGCGTTCTTCGCGAAGCCGTTTCGTTCCTTGACGGCCCTCAGTTGGAGCCGGGATCCGACGAGCGGCTGTTTACTCCCAACGAGAATGTCTCACCGGCCGCCTCCCTTTTTGAACACTGCTGCCGGTCCATCGAACGAGCCTCCACTCTGGGTCCACACGGGCTCCCTTTGTTCGGTGGCGGCGATTGGAACGACGGCATGAATCTCGTGGGCGCAGCCGGTACGGGGGAGAGCGTGTGGCTTGCTTGGTTTCTCGCCGCCATCCTGAAGGAGTTCGCGCCGCTAGCCGCCCGTTTCCGAAGTGAAGAAATGGCCAACACGTTTCGTGAACGCGCCCGCGCTCTGGTGACAGCCGTTGACGCTCATGGCTGGGACGGAGCGTGGTACTTGCGTGGGTTTTTCGATGATGGAACGCCGTTGGGCTCCGGCCGGAACCAGGAGGCGCAGATCGATTCCCTGACGCAGTCGTGGGCGGTCTTAGCTGGTGGTGGCGATCCGGACCGCGCGCGGTTGGCGATCGATTCAGCCGTCAAACACCTGGTCCGCGCCGATACCGGTCAGGTTCTTCTCTTCACGCCCCCGTTCGATCGCTCGACTCCGAACCCCGGCTACATCATGGGTTATCCGCCCGGAATTCGAGAAAACGGCGGACAGTACACCCACGGGTCACTCTGGTTACCGATGGCGTTCGCGCAACTTGGCCTTGGTACCGAAGCCGCCGCGCTTCTGCAGATCATGAACCCGGTGGAAGCCGCAAGAAATCCCAAGTCAACGGCGCGCTACGGCGGAGAACCCTTTGTGGCTCCGGCGGACGTATACGCGAATCCCCAGCACGATGGCCGTTGCGGTTGGACCTGGTACACCGGTTCCGCCGCTTGGATGTACCGCGCCTGGGTTGAATCGATTCTCGGATTTCATTTGGTAGGAGACTTTTTGTCGATCGAGCCAGCGTTACCCGCCGACTGGAATGATTTCGAGCTCGACTATCGGCACGGCCAAGCGCGGTATCGGATCCGCGTCCGCCGGGATCACTCAGCGCGGGAGAGGCAGATTCTGATCGACAATGCGAGACTCGAGGGAAACCGGATTCCGCTGGTTCGTACTCCATCAGATCACGAGATAGTGGTGTTGCTGCCCGCCGGCGACCGAGAGTCCCACCGTCAGGCAGTGATCGACCGAGACCCAGTGTCGACCTCCAATTGAACTTTCTATAGTGTCAAGCGCCGCTCTCAATCACGATTCGGCCATCCGCGTGCTCTTAAGTAGTCAGAAGGAGCATTGAAATGCTTTGGAATATCGCAATCGTTCTTTTCGTGCTGTGGGCGTTGGGAATGGTCTCGGCCTACACCATGTCTGGCTTCATTCACATATTGCTGGTCTTCGCGGTCATTACCGTGCTCATCGGCGTCATTCAGGGCCGCAAGGTAATTTAGGAAAACAGGATGAGGACCCAAGACTACAAACAACTCCTGACTAACAAGCTGCAAGACATCCGAAGCAGCCGGGTCTCTCCGAGCGATATCGCTATCGAGCGCAACGCGGAGATGATGGATGACATTCAACGGACCGGAGACCGGGAACTCGCGCTGACCACTCGTTCGCAGGCGTGGAAAACGTCCCAGGCGGTCACCGCAGCCCTTGGCCGCATTGCACACGGCGCGTATGGTGTCTGCACGGCCTGTGATGAGCCCATCAACGAGCGAAGGCTGGTGGCGCTTCCCTGGGCCGAGCATTGCATTGTATGCCAACTGCGCGAGGAGACTGAACCGGCGCTCGCTGCAGCGGCATAAGGCGCTCAGATAGCCATCCACGGTGTCACGACGGGCGCCGGGTACCTGCCGGGCATTACGCGGCCCGGTGGGATTAGCGACGTGTTCTGCACCGGCCTTAGAAACGGGGTTCTCGCTCCGTACTGGCAGTAGCTGGAACGGTTGGTATCGGCAAATCAATTTCCTGGTGCCCGGTCTGCCCGACTTTACAAGAGAACTCCGATTGCGATTGCGGTCTCGGAGAACGGCCGGGCAGCGAGCGTGAAGCTCCGGGAAAACCCATTCAACGGCTACCCTGCCGGACGCCCAGGGGTATGGGATCGTCCGGCACGCTGACGGGTCACTGGTCACCGCATTGGAACCCGCGCAACGAGGAGAGAGTGGTTGTGTATGCCAACGGGCATGGGAGCGGTCGTGCCGCCCGGCACCTTGGCGGCACGGTCTTCACTAGTGCTCTATCCCGGCGAAGGTGACGCGTCAGGTCTTCTTGTGTGCCGCTACGACCGGGTGCCAGCCCACGGAAGCGGCGTATTCGACGGCTCTCTTCGCAGGAGTCTACCCGGGAAATCCTGGCGTCTACTAGTGCGACATTCAAATTCCGGCTAGTGCCCCAACTGGGGTGTTGGAGATGGGTGTGCTCCGAATCTCTTGCTATGACGCGCCGTGCACAATTCAGTCGCAATTCCGGCAGGTGTTCGCAAGCTAGCGCGTCAAACTCCCGATACGCTAATTCCTTCCGATGTTTTTGGGATCGGCACTCACTCAAGTTCCAATTAGAATTTTTAGCCGGCCTGTCCCTGAGAGCACTGCTGCATGGCTGCGCTACGCCCCGACATTTGCTGCTTCTTTGATCTAGCCCATCGCGAGCGCAGTTTCCCGCAACAACGACGAAATTTCCTTACGGCTTCAGCACTTTCACGACGAAGTAGCTAACCGAGCTCGGCACTTCCTTGAACCAGTGCGGAGTCCCCGCCGGAATCACCAGCACGTCGCCCTTCTTAATCTGATGTGTCTCGCCGCCTCTGATACCCGTGCCCAAGTATTGGCCAGGCTTGGTGTTCTTCCCGCCGGTCATCGTGCCGCCGGTGACCAGGGTCGCCGTGCCATCCACCACATAAAATATGTCGGTCTCTTTGTCGTGAACTTCCACTGGGCCACCTTTTTCCCGATGGCTGCCTGACACCAGCAGATCGGTCTGAGTCACCAGCTTACCGCCCTTGGCCAGTGCGGCGGCGACCTTGTCGCTTGAAACAAACGTAGCCCCCGGGCCTTGCGCGATCAACAGGCTGGAGTAGACGAACAGCGTAGCGATGGATGCGAATATCGTTTTCATAGCAGCATCTATCATACGCTGGGCGCGCTTGCATCACCCGCATCGCTGGGCGGCGATCGAGGCGGGACGGGAAATGCTTACTGAATCTTGTCCGAGCCCGGGTCGAGAATTAGCGGACCCAGCGCACGCACCACACGATCCAGTTCTTTCATGCGATCTTCAAAGTTCCGCACGCGCTCTTGTAGCTTGCGGTCGCTCACCTCAAGCTGTTCCACCCGGTCGCCATATAAACGCACGAAACTCTCGAAGCTTTCTACGAGTTGTTCTTCGGCTTCCCAAAGCGCCTCTTCGAACTCGGGGCTAATTCGATCGGCCGCAGCTTGCACCAATTGCACCAGAAATTCATGTGTTGTGTGCAAGGCGCGTTGGAACTCGGCGTGGTATACCACCAACGGATCGTTTGCCGGCTTCTTTGTCCCCACGCACCATAGCATAGCGAATTTTTTGCAAATTCACCTGAGAACAATACGCCCACCAGCGCACTACATCAATAGAACCAATCGCGCCAAGCAGACGGTTGCTTGACACTGTGGCGGGAAGTTGACGGGAGTGGGTGCCGGTTCGGATCCCAAAACGAAACCAAGGCGATCTCACAACTCAAAATGGAACCTTCCGGCGTTGACCGGATGGTCGCAATCGTAAAACGTTTCGATGAATAGAGGGGAAATTATGGAATCGATGATCGTCAAGTCCGGGCCGGGCGTAATTGGCCCTAACTTAGACTGCCAGCGGCAATGGTATGCCCTGCGCGTCAAGCCGCAGCACGAACGAACCGTTTCATACACGCTGCATAAAAAAGGTTTTGATCGCTATGTACCGCTGTACAAGGCGCTTCGCCGTTGGGCCGACAGCCTGAAAGAGCTGGAATTGCCCATTTTCCCAGGCTTTGTCTTCTGCCGTCTGGCGTCGTTTGACGTGCCCGCGGTGCTTGCAACCCCGGCCGTTTATCAACTTGTTGGGCGGGGAGCTGTGCCCGCGCCGATTGAGGACCACGAATTGCATACAGTTCAGAGGATCGAGTCGGCGGGATTGCCGGTGATTCCTTGGCCCTGCCTGAAAGACGGTCAGAGAGTGCAGATCGCACGAGGGCCGTTGGCGGGAGTAACAGGGTTGTTAGCCTGCTCAACCAAAACCTGGCACGTCGTTGTCAATATTTCATTGCTGCAGCGCGGCGTGGCCGTCGCTGTCGATCGCGGAGACTTGGCGCCAATGACTATGGCGGCAGCCGCTTCAGCGGGAGGGAACTAACGAAGATGAGCGTCATTGACCCGCGTAACAGATTGGTGAACTTTCGCTTGAGCGAGAGTGAATTTGAGAGCCTGCGCACGGCGTGCCTGGCGATGGGGGCGCGAAGCATTTCCGATTTCGCCCGGTCGGCCGTCCTGGAGCGCATGAGCCGGCGCCAGCCCAACGGAGATGAGTTGAACAACAGGCGAGTGTTTCAACTAGACAACAAAGTCTCCGAACTGGAAACCAGAGTCGGACAACTATTGAATTTGTTGTCGGCAACTGGAGCGTCGGTCGTTCCTGAAACCGCAGAGTCCGGCATGGCCGCGGCGGTTGGTATGCACGGCGGTTCGTAAGCGATAAAGTCCGAAGGCGGAGGAATCAATGTCATCTTTGAAGGCGAAGGCCGTAGTGTGTCTGTGGGTAGCGGCGGCCGCACTTGGCGCCGATGAACGAGAAGGATTGAGTGCCGGAACCGGAGCTAACCTTCCAGTCCAGAAGCTGGGCTCACATGACCTCTTGTCATTATCGATCTATGGTGCTCCTGAGCTTAGCCGCTCCATAAGGATCTCCGGCGAAGGCATGCTCCGCCTCCCAATGCTTAGGCAGGCGATTCGCGCCGAAGGACTCTTGCCGGATCAACTCGAACGCGCCATTGCCTCGGCGCTGCAGAGTGAGCAGATTCTGGTAGAGCCCATCGTGACGGTGAATATCGTCGAATATGCCAGCCGCCCGATTAGCGTTTCCGGCGCCGTGCGCAAGCCGATTACATTTCAAGCGGTCGGCTCGACTACGCTTCTCGATGCCGTAACAAGAGCGGAAGGGTTGGCGGCCGATGCCGGGCCGGAGATCCTGGTTAGCCGCAAACAGCCGGGTCCGGACGGAACCCCGATTTCGTTGGTCCAGCGCATTCCGGTCAAAGGGTTGATTGACGCCGCAGATCCCGAGTTGAACTTGCGATTGGTCGGCGGCGAAGAGATCCGCGTTCCCGAGGCCGGCAAGGTTTTTGTCGTCGGCAACGTGCGAAAACCTGGAGCATATCCGGTGGACGATGCCGCCGATACGACGGTGCTGAAAATGCTTGCGCTCTCCGAAGGCCTGACTCCTTTCTCGGCAAAACAAGCCTATATTTTCCGCCGGGAGGCTGGCGCAAACGGAGCCAAGAACGAGATACCGATCGAATTGAAGGCCATCATGGATCGCAAGTCGCCTGATGTACCTTTGCAGCCGAATGACGTCTTGTATGTACCGGACAACCGCGGCAGGCGGATCACGATTAGCGCTATTGAGCGGATTCTGAGCTTCGGCACTGCCACCGCATCGGGCGCCTTGGTCTTAGGGGCGGCCCGGTAAGTCCGGCCGCCGAAGCAACTACAAGAGGATTCCACTGAACGATGAAAAACGAATCGCCGAATACCAGTATTGTGCCTGTTAATGCATCCGGACCTTTTGTCCTGGCCGCCCCGCCGGGCTGGATGAACTCCGGTGCTGGCGGAGGGTTCGGACAGGAACCGGAAACAGAGCAGAACAGCGTACCCCTGTCTCACTACGTTTATCTGTTTCGGCGGCATCGATGGAAGATCGTTGGCTGGGTGCTCGCTTGCACGCTGGCGACCTGGATGGTCTCGTCGCGCATCCAACCGATTTTCGAATCGACCGCCACCGTTGACATCGATCGTCAGACGCCGCAAGGCGTGATTGGGCAGGAATCGGTCCGGAGCGCCGTGAACGATTCGGACCAATTTCTGGCGACCCAGATCCGATTGATCCAGTCCGACTCGGTGCTTCGCCCGGTTGCCGAGCGTTTCAAGCTATTGGAACTCGAAGGGCAAACTTCGTCTACCCGCGGGGTCGGCTCGTCCGTTTCGCGGGGCGAAGCGCCGGTTCTATTGAAGAATCTGCGAATTGCCAGGCCACCAAACACCTATCTGCTCATGATCAACTACCGCTCGCCAGATCCGCATCTGGCCGCACAGGTGTCCAACAGCATCGCTCAATCGTATCTGGAGCACATCTATAACATCAGGATTCGGGCAAGCTCCAGTTTGAGCTCGTTCATGGAAAAGCAGCTCGACGAGCTGCGCGCCAAGATGGAGCGGTCATCAATGGCGTTGAACCGGTTCGAGCGCGAATTGAACGTCATCAATCCTGAAGAGAAGACGAGCATGTTGTCGGCGCGGTTGCTCCAGCTCAACACCGAGTACACCTCCTCTCAATCGGACAGGGTGCGGCGGCAGGCTGTGCGAGACTCGGTGGCCCAAGGGTCGGTCGAGGCGCTCGAGACTTCTCAACAGGGCGAAGACCTCCGCCGCTTGAATCAGAGGTCGTCCGAAGCGCTCGAAAAGTTCGCCCAAATACGGGCTCACTTCGGCGCCAACCATCCAGAGTTCCGCCGCGCGGCGGCGCAGGTGGCCGAACTGCAGTCGTCGGCTGACCGGATGCGTCAAAGCATTGCCGGGCGAGTGGAAATCGAGTTTCAGCAATCCGTGGCGCGAGAACGGATGTTGCAGCGCGCGGTCGCCGAAACAAAAGGGGAGTCCGATCACCTGAATTCACGATCGTTCGAGTATCAGGCCTTGAAGCGCGAAGCCGACGCCGACAAGAAACTGTACGAGGAACTGGTGCGGAAGATCAAGGAAGCGACCATCAACGCCGGTTTCCAAAACAGTGGTGTGCGCTTGGCTGACTCCGCGCGGCCAGCCATGGATCCAGTCTTTCCGAACACCAAGCTCAATATCATGATCGCGCTGCTGCTTTCGATCGTGATCGGCTTGGCCGCCTCGATCCTGACCGACATGTTGGATAACACGCTTCGAGACCCTGAGCAGGTTTCCCGGTCGCTCAACACGGAGGTGATTGGATCACTGCCTGCCGTGAAAAATTGGCGTGGACGCCTGGGGACATTGGCAATCAGAGGAGCCGAATCAAGCGAGCCCGGAGCGTTGACGCCCGCCTTAACCGAGTCCGACAGCGCCGTCACCAGTTTCGAGGAGGCAGTTCGCACGCTGAGGAATTCGATCTTGCTGTCGGATGTGGATCGCCGGCTTCGATCCATCTTAGTGACCTCCGCCTCACCGAGTGAGGGTAAGTCAACCACTGGAGCCCACCTAGCCGTGACCCATGCCGAACAGGGCCGCAAGACCCTCTTAATCGATGGGGACTTGAGGAAGCCCTCGGTTCA